>WRLK01000018.1 GCA_009777635.1 Oscillospiraceae bacterium
GTCGTTCATGCGACAAAACCTCCTTTTGCTTTTTAATGCGGTTGGCAGACCTGCATTTATTTTAGCAAAAGGAGGTTTTCTTGTATCTAAAGATTTTTTATCCTCACCGGCAAAGCCGGTGGTTATTTCCGCTGAAGCTATTAAACGAAATCGGGCTGCCCGATTGAGCAGCCCGATAATTTTATTCAGCTTTGAGCGCGTATTCGATTGCTAATATCCTGTCGCCGTGGTTTTCCGCCTTGTTTTCCAAAACAGTAAGGCGCAAATCCTGTTCTTGATTTTTCTCTCTGACGTTTGTATAGCCGTCTTCGGCAGCTTTAATTTTCGGCGTCAGTATCATCTCTACATTCATTTGCGAAAGCCTTACCGTTTCAATGCTTTCCTCGAATGAATCCAATGTCTTTCCGAAAGCAATTAAATTCTCCGTTAAATCTTTTTGCCCCTGCTCTACCTTATCCAGCCGGGAATCCATTTTATCCAGCCGGGAATCTACCTTGTCAAGCCTGTTATGGATAGGTTGCAGCAGACCTTGTATTGCCTGCAAATCCTCTTTTGTTAACGCCATTCCTCAGCACCCCATTATCTCGTTGTTATCAAGTATATCACAACCGCAACCCTATTGCAATATACAACCGCACATTAAAGTTAACCGCAAACCCACTCCCTCTGCTGGATTTTCTCCTCTCAAGCAATACATTCCTATTTATAACCTGCAACATGTATCGAAGGTGCGCTTGCCTTTAGCTTGACGCCGTAACGGCCGCCTTGCCTTACGATTTGCGGCTCCTCGAGCGAGAGCTCCTCAAGCCCCGGCATGACTATGCCGTAGCCGGTGGCGGCGACTTCTTCCAAGGCTCCCCTGATTTTGTCGTACTCCCGCTTTATTTTCGCAAGCTCGATCATACACGGCATAAGCCCCGACTCGCCGTCGATTTCAAGGCCGGTAGCTTCGCCCAGAATTTTGTAGAACAACGTGGTCGACACGTTGATTGTCATGCTGACGCTGCCGCGGCCTAAATCTATGTTGTCGACGTGATGGCCTTTGATGTTTTCGCAATCCTTTAGCCGCTCAAACGCAGACTGTACCTGGGAGATATGTCCGATGTTCCTTGCGGCCTCCTGGATGCTTGTGTATACGTCGCTTTTTAGCCAGTGCTCCTTTTCGAGGGAGAATATCCAGCCGGGGATATCGACGCATACTTCCTTGATTGGGAACTGATACAAAACGCTCGATAAAATCGCGCGGATGTCCTCCTCATTTAAATCAAGGCAGCTTGCCGCAACGACCGGCACGCCGTATTTTTCCTGAAGCCCGGCTTGAAGCTCCCGGGCGGCGGTACTGTGCGGCTGCATACAGTTTAAAAGAATCGCGAACGGCTTGTTGATTTCTTTAAGCTCATTTATGACGCGCTCCTCGGCTTCCTCATACTCGAAGCGGGGCAAGTCGGTGATGCTGCCGTCCGTCGTAACGACAAGCCCGATTGTGGAGTGGTCGGTTATGACCTTTTGCGTGCCGATCTCAGCCGCCATGTTAAACGGGATCTCCTTGTCGTACCAAGGCGTCACGACCATTCTCGGCGCGTCGTTTTCGATGTAGCCCAGCGAACTTGGCAGGATATAGCCTACGCAGTCAATCATGCGCACGTTCATGGATGCGCTCTCGTCAAGCTGTACGTGGACGGCCTCCTCGGGGATAAACTTCGGCTCCGTCGTCATAATGGTTTTGCCGCCGGAGCTTTGCGGCAGCTCGTCAACGGCGCGTTCGCGCACGAAATCGCTTTGGATGTTCGGTATGACAAGCTCTTCCATAAATCTCTTGATAAAGGTGGATTTGCCGCTTCTGACAGGACCGACGACTCCGATGTAGATGTTCCCGTCGGTACGCGTGGCAATATCCTTATAAATACTGCGGTTTTCCATGCTTCATACTCCTTTCCGCGAATTAAACGATGGGTATCAGCAGCATTGTTTTAGCCGGGAGGATATCGTCGGATGCGGAATTTTCCTCCCAAACTGCGGTCGCCGACGTGTTATACCGCTTCGCTATGCTCCAGATGCTCTCGCCCTCATCGGCATAATATATATAAAGCTTGTTTTGCACTTTGAGCTTCGGCTTGTTTTCATCGACGGTGATCTCCACGATGGAATTCGTTGTAAGGTGCCTGTATATGCCTCCCCGCACGACAACCTCACAGCGCAGGTCGATCCTTTCGGTGCCGACGATATTAAAGGCGCAGCTTAGCACGTCGGCGGACGGGTCGAAGCTTATGCCGTCGGTTGAAAACCCGAGCGAGACGCTCTTTGAGATATCCTCGCTTTGCTCGAAGTATAAGGATTCGCCGTTCTCCATGCCGGCGAACATGCTGACGGTAAGCCGCATATTGATTGAAAGCTCTCCCGCTTCGGATTTCCAGTTTAAATTATCGACCTCGCACCACGCGTCAAGCACGGATTTTACGTCCTCAGGTAAATCAAGGGTCGCCTTGTGCATGACCGATTCGCGTAAAATCTCGTTTAGGCGGACAAACCCGAGCTTTTTATGCTTGCAATGGCAGTCGTGCGTCGTGGAATAGCAGTCGCTCGCAACCGGGATCTCCATGTGGCGGTGGCTTCCCACAACCGCTTTTATCGACGCTTCGAGGGAGAGCATCATGTACTCGCCGTCGTCGTTTAGCTTTGGCGTTATGTCGCAGGCCGACACGAACATCGCAACGTCGCATACGCATTCCTCGTCGGTGCCCTCGCTGTCGATAATCTGGCTTAACGGCAGCGTATACTCCATAATCTCAAGCTGCCTTTCAAGGTCTACCGGCTGGTAGGCGATATGCAGCATGAAATCTCCCTTGCACACGACCTTACCGGCGATTATCTTGTAATCATGCACATTGACGCGATGGTCCACACGCACGATGCTTCCGACAGGCGGTTTGCCGTATCCGACCTCAAGCTCCTCCGATATCGGAAAGCTGCTCTCGCTTTGCCCGGCAAGCTCCGTTACATGCATCATGTCGCGGCGAAGCTGGAGCCCGCCGCCCGTGGCGTCGCCGATGACCTCCTCCTGTCTTTGATCCACGACCCTTACCTTGAATGTGAGCGCGCCCCTGATGTCGATGCGGCGCTGGTTTACGGCGCGGCAGTTCACATAATCAACGCTGGGAATTACGGAAATCACAGGGTCGGATACCGCAGCCCGTAAATCCACCTGCCTTGAAAATGGAATCTTGTATTCCGCGCGGCAAATGCGCCCGTTTAAAGACGCATAGTAGACGTGCGCGGTCGCCGCTCCCTCGATCATGATTCTCTCGCCCGACGCCTGTGCCAAGCTGATCGACGCCGCTACGCTGCATTTTAAGATTTTTACAATATCCGGGCAATAGTCCGGCAACAGCGCGTCGCACTCAATCGGGTGCTCCGCGAATCCGTCGTATACCACTTCGTTTATGGTGATAGGCTGCCGTTGCAAGTTCAATTCCATAAGGATACCCTCTCCTCCTGTTAATTTCTAAGACAAATATATTCGCCGTTTTTCCGCGATATACTTAAAAGACGGCTTTTTGTCCGCTTTTTTGCAAAAATAGCCAAAACGCCGTGAAATCGCGGCGTTTTGGCTATAAAAACCGCCCTTGCATTTTAGCAAAGGCGGCTTTCAGTCTGTAGCGTTTATAATCCGATCCTGCGGGTCGTGAGCAGGTATTTTGAGAGCGGAGGCAGCGAATCCGACGTCATCCCGATAAACCCGCCGTTCTCGTCGTAGACGAAAAGGTTTTCTTCGGTATCGATGCTGACCTCCGAGATGTCGCCGTCGGAAAAGCCGATGTAATCAATCAGGATAATTTCGATAAGCCGTGGGTTGAGGGAAAGCGCTTCCAAATCGCCGGTCTCGGTGCTCGGCGATGAAACGACGCGGTAACGTCCGCCGGCACGAAGCGAGGCCGTCACGAATATCCCGTAACCCGCGTCGACCTCAATAGACGCTATATCGGTATAAGCAAGGAAAACCGCGCCGTCCGGAGCAATCGCCGCATCCTCGTACGTCACCGCCAGTTCCCGGTTGCCGAATATGCCGGAGACAGTAATCGCCGATTGCGGCTGCTTTATGCCTGCCATCGTAATAAAAATATCAAAAGAAAAAGGCATAGGGTCAAGGTCTGAGAAGCTTCGAGCAAAGCTTATGACAATCACGGGCCTTGAGAACGGGCCGCCCGCGTTTCTTACCTTAAGCTCGGCGCTTTCAACGACTAAGACTCCCTCATGCTGCGTCTCCACCAGCACCGACGCCCTTGCCGCGCGCAGCCGTGACGCCGTGACATCCGCCGTATTTATCGCAAGGCCGTTCTGGTCAAAGAATAAATCCGCGTCTTCGCCTTCTCCCGCAAGTACAATCTCCAAAACGGAGTCCGGATGTATTGAGATGTCGGTAAGCGAGCCGGGGGTAACGGACGAGCCGTCAAGGGAAATGTCAAAGATTTGCTCTGAAAACGCGGGGTGAAGCGACCTTAACGCCTGCGGGGATGCAGCCGCCGGCGCATGGGTGAATATTCCCGCCGACATAACCGCGGCAATCAGAAATGAAACGATTTTACGCACGCAACACACCGCCTTTCTTACTACAAACACTATCTATAGTATATCATGAAAAATGATATAAACAACAAATATTTACAGTTTATTAACAAAACAGATTTCGCCGTCGGACGACGACGGTATGACAGACATAATCTTGCCTCTTAAGTCATCGTCCGCATACATTGCGACAGGCGTGTAGTTTTCACTGTACCCCTCCCACATACCGTCGGGCCGGTGCGTCTCGAATAGCACTTCTGCGGGGATTTTAAGCTGTCTGCCGAGAAAGGCGGCGCGGGATATTGCCATTTCAGCAATCATGATCCGGCTGCGTTTGCGCTTTATGGCGTCGGGAATCTGGCTGTCCATCGCGGCGGCTGATGTGCCCGGGCGCTTGGAATACGCAAAGACATGGGCCCTTGCAAAGCCCTGCTCCTTGCAAAACGCAAGCGACGATGAGAACTCGTCATCTGTTTCGCCGGGAAAGCCCACCATTACGTCCGTAGTAATCGCCGGGTTTTTAAATGCGGACCTGATATCCTTTAGAATCCCGCCGTATTCATTGCACGTGTATTGCCGCCTCATGCGCCGAAGGGTTTCGTCGCATCCGCTTTGCAGCGATAGGTGAAAGTGCGGGCAAAGCTTTTGAAAAGAGGCCATTTCATTTATGTCTTCCCGCGTTAAAAGCTCCGGCTCAAGCGAACTTAGGCGCACTCGCCTGATTTTTTCAGAGGCGCATGCGGCACGGACCGCGTCAATCAGCCTTAAGCCGAAGTTGCTGCCGTAACAGCTTAAATTTACGCCTGTCAGAACAATTTCCGCGTAACCCAGCTCCGCGAGCGATTCAATCTCTGCGCGTATTTCTTGGAGCGGCTTTGAGCGGACAGGCCCGCGAGCCGCGGGGATGATGCAATAAGCGCAGGACCTTGCGCAGCCGTCTTCGATTTTCACGTATGCACGAGTGAGTGAATAAAAATCACGGGCGTTCATGCTTTCAAACGCTTCTAACGTATCATGCGGCTTTATATCGACGACTTTAGGGCCTCCAGCCAGTTTTTCGCGCACCGCTAAAAGCAATCCCGATCGGTCCTTTGATCCGGTTATGACGTCGGCTTCCGGGATTATTGCCGCGTCCTCGGGGAACGCCTGGGGAAAACAGCCGCACAAACAAATCACGGCGCTTGGGTTTTGGCGGCGCATGCGGCGCAGCGCCTGCCTGCTTTTCCTGTCGCCGACCGCCGTCACCGTGCATGAATTTACAACGTAAACATCGGCTAAACAATCGGGCTCAACAATCTCGAAGCCAGCTTCAAAAAACTGCTGCTTCATCGCTGCCGTCTCATATTGGTTGATTTTGCAGCCAAGCGTAAAAAAAGCGGCCTTTGGCATTCTTTCATTCCTCCCGAAGCTTCTATTGGCAAATACGACAAATACCCCTAAATTATATTATGCATAATACACAAAA
This sequence comes from Oscillospiraceae bacterium, assembly GCA_009777635.1. Taxonomy (GTDB): domain Bacteria; phylum Bacillota; class Clostridia; order Oscillospirales; family Ruminococcaceae; genus WRAV01. The sequence continues at coordinate 6,029 of WRLK01000018.1, forward strand.
ACAAAAGCTCATCATTCAGCTTTGTGTGCTACCAACTGATATTATAATAAAAACCGCAAAAAAACACAAATCCGTATTGACTAAGACGGTTTACATCGCTATAGTAGTTATTGTAGGAATATAAAAGCAAGTGAACTTAAGGAGGAAAACATCATGAAATCTGTAAATGTAATGCTTGGAACAATCAATGATGTAAAAGAGTTTGTATCTATCGTAACCAAGTATGATTACGATATCGACCTGATTTCAGGCAGGTATGCCGTGGATGCAAAATCCATCATGGGTATTTTCAGCTTGGATCTTTCAAAGCCCATCAGGCTTGATATCCATGCGGCGGAGGCGCCCCAGCTTCTGGATGAAATCAAAAAATTCCAAGTATAGCAGCCAAAAGCGAAACAAAGAAACCACCGGATTAGCCGGTGGTTTTTCTTTGTATGAACGAAAGCCTTGACTTCAGCTTAACCCCCAGCAGGGCTGCTGCAAAAGCCTTTATCACGGCTGTGGGGATAAATGGCAAAACACATGCAAGCCACGCCTCATAAAGGCTTCTTCCGGTGACGGCGGAAAACATGAGCATACCGCCGATATAATTCACCACGGTCCCGCATACAAGCCCTGCTACCAGCGAAAGCTTCCCCTGTTTTTCAGCGCCGAGGCCGATCATCCACGCCATTACAGGAAACGACAGTATAAACCCGCCGGTCGGGCCGAATACGACGCCAAGGCCTCCGGTAAAGCTTTGAAACACGGGAAGACCGAACGCGCCTAACAATATGTACACTAAAACCGACATGAAACCACGGCGGGAACCCAGCATGATGGCGGCAAACGATATCGAGAAGGTTTGCATGGTAAGCGGAACTCCCAGCGGCATTTGTATCGTGATTTGCGCCATAATAACCGTTAGCGCCGTGAATACGCCAATAAGGCAAATATCCGGGACGGTGAATTTGTTCTTTGTCATAGGGATATCCTTTCCACAATTTAATTATATATAGTATACCGTAAAAAGCGGGATTGTCAACCAATTTCTATGAATCAGTTGACAATCCCGTCTATAAGTAGTCTTATGCCTGTTTACATTAAGATCAGCATTTCTTTTTTCTTAGCGGCGTACTCATCCTCGGTTATGAGGTCTTCTTCTCTGAGCTCCTTGAGGGACTGTAGATTTTCGCGGATATCATAAATATTCCGGGATGACCTCGGGTATAATTCCTCGATTAGCTGGCTGAAATTCTTTTGCGGTATGATAGCGCCAAAAATGCGTGCGGCCTCCTCGCCGAATGAAAGCGTGAGGATTTCCGAATCCATCTTAAACTGGAGCACGACAAATTTACTTGGCAGCCCTTGCTGAACGGCAAAGCATATGATATCGGAGACCGGGATTTTCCATTCCCGCGGGGTGATTTCGGCGTCCGGAGCGGCGTTTGCGGCAGCGGCGATGCTGTCCCACAGTGGGAACATGCGCAAAATGCCGTCTAAAACCCAGCAATAATGACGGCAAGCCGCGCCCGACGGTATATAGCTGTTTGTCACGATGCGCGAAATCGACGCACTGTTCGGCACGCTTACCGCCTTGTATATCTCTTCGTACCGGGCTCGAAGCAGCGACAGGGCGTCAACGGGGGCAGGCGGTGGAGGGGGCCGCTTGTGTTTTTTGCCGCCTGAAAAAGCTTTCACCGCAAAATAAACAACAATAAAAACAACTAAAACGATGAAGATGAAGCCGGCCGTCGCTAAAACTGGTTGTGGCATGATAGCACCTCGTAAAAATACTGTCGTTTTTTGGCTTATCATTATTATAGTGATTTTGAGCGGAATATACAAGCTTTTTCGTTTCTATCTCTTGCGTTTAGAGTAATTTCGTAATATAATGGATTTTAAATTGCATTAAGAGGGAGACAAACAAATGAAAATCAAAAAAAAGACCGCGCTTATAATCTGCATATTTTTAGCGGTTATAATAGTCGTATTCGGCATTGGCTATTTAAACAAGGTCAATCGCTATCACAAAACCGTAGCCGGTATAACTTATTCCGGCATTGATATTTCCGATATTCCAGATGGAGTTTATATTGGAGAATGTGACGTTGATTTCGTATACGCAAAGGTTGAAGTAACGGTAAAAGACAAAGCGATAACCAAAATTGATTTGTTAGAACATAAAAACGGGCGGGGAGAAGCGGCCGAGGGTCTTGAGCAGAGGATTGTCGAGCAGCAGCGGATAGACGTTGACTCCGTATCCGGCGCCACAAGCTCAAGCAAGGTCATAAAAAAAGCCGTGGATAATGCTTTAAACCGGATCAATTAAGCTGCGCCCCTCCTTTGCTTTTCGTTGCCTGAACCGCAACAATCGCCGTCCGTTATGATAACGGGCGGCGATTGATCGTTTATTGTTTACACAAGCTCAATGATTGCCATTTCCGCGGAGTCGCCGCGGCGCGGCCCGATTCTGACGATCCTTGTATATCCGCCGGGCCTTTCCTTATATTTAGGCGCAATTTCATCAAACAATTTTTTCGCGACGTCTTCCTTCGTGACAAATGAAAACACCTGGCGCTTTGAGTGCAAATCATCTTTTTTCGCCGTGGTTATCATCTTTTCCGTTAGGCTTCGCACTTCTTTCGCGCGTGTTATGGTCGTTTCGATTTTACCCTTTTCAAGCAGGAAAGTAACCATCGCGCGGAGCATGGCGCGTCTGTGGTCGGTAGCCCTGCCCAGCTTTCTGCTGCCTGGCATATCATTCACTCCTTTACGTTTAATCCCACGTATGGGTTTTACTCCCAGCGGGTTATGCCCCATCGGATTGACGCGGGGCCATTGATCTTAGTCTTCCTCTCTGGAAAGCGCTACGCCAAAAGAGTTGAGCTTTGCGATAACCTCTTCCAGCGACTTTTTGCCCAGATTGCGAACCTTCATCATTTCTTCAGGCGATTTATTCACCAAGTCCTGAACCGTGTTCACGCCCGCTCGCTTTAAGCAGTTAAACGCGCGCACAGATAAGTCAAGCTCCTCAATGGTCATCTCAAGCGTCTTTTCTTTGCCGCTGTCCTCTTTCTTCTCAAGGATTTCAGCGGAGCTCATCTCGTCGGAAAGATCGACGAAATGGTTGAGCTGTCTATTGAGAATCTTGGCAGCCAGACTGACCGCTTCCTTTGCGGAAATGGTGCCGTCCGTCCAGACCTCCAGCGTCAGCTTGTCGTAGTCGGTTATCTGTTCCACGCGGGTGTTGTCAACGAAGTAGTTCACTTTTAAAACCGGCGTGTAGATACTGTCCACAGGAATTGTGCCGATTGGAGCTTTTTCAAGCAAGGTCTGCTTGTTGCGCTCGGCCGAGACGTACCCTTGCCCTTTTCTCAAGGTGATCTCCATCGAGAGCTTGGCTCCCGCGCCAAGGGTTGCGATGTGCATGCTCGGGTCAAGGATTTCAACCTCGGCGTCCGCCTTGATTGAGCCCGCCGTAACGTCGCATTCGCCTTCGGCTTCAATGCGAACCGTCTTTGCTTCGTCCGTGTGAAGCTTTGCGGTAAGCCCCTTGATGTTTAAGATAATCTCGGTGACGTCTTCCTTGATGCCGGGGATTGTCGAAAACTCATGCTGGATACCGTCAATTTTGACGGAGATTACGGCTACACCGGGAAGCGAAGAAAGCAATACGCGGCGCAGGCTGTTTCCCAAAGTTGTACCAAAGCCCCTGTCGAGCGGCTCACCGACAAAGCGTCCGTATGTGCCGTCGCTTTTCAGTTCTGCGGTTTCGATTTTCGGCTCTATAATTTTAACCAATTAAAAAGAACCTCCTTTTTATCGTTTCCCTTACTGCTGATTTCGTATTAAGGTTATTTACTGTAAAGCTCAACGATAAAGGTTTCGTTAACAGGCACGTCAATTTCCTCTCTTGTGGGCAAACGCTCGATCTTGCCTTCGAAAGCGGCTGTTGAGCCTGTAATCCAAGCGGGGATGATCCGCGGGTTTTCAGCAAGCTCCTTAAAAGCTTCGGTTTGGCGGCTCTTGGGTTTTACCGAAACGACATCGCCGGGGCGCACCCTGTACGATGGGATATTCACGCGCTTGCCGTTTACCTGGATATGGCCGTGGCCGACAATCTGCCTTGCTTGTCTTCTTGTTGCGCCGAAGCCCATGACGAAGGCTACGTTATCAAGGCGTCTTTCGAGCAGCACGAGTAGGTTTTCACCTGACTGGCCCTGCATTTTTTCCGCTTTGTCAAAGGTTTTGCGAAACTGTCTCTCCAACACGCCGTAGATAAACTTTGCCTTTTGTTTTTCTTTGAGCTGCAGGGCGTATTCACTTGATTTTGAGCGTCGCGCGTTGCGCTTGGGGTCGCGTCTGCTTTCTTTCGAATAGCCTAAAACACCGGGGCTAATCCCGAGTGACTTACATTTTTTCAAAACCGGGTCGCGGTTTACTGCCATCATTACACCTCCTAATTGGTTGATTATACGCGTCTGCGCTTCGGCGGACGGCACCCGTTATGCGGGATGGGCGTTACGTCTTTAATCATGTTGACTTCAAGTCCGGTAGCCTGCAAAGCGCGGATTGCTGCTTCCCTGCCTGAGCCGGGGCCTTTCACGAAAACCTCAACGGATTTAAGCCCGTGCTCCATAGCGGCCTTAGCGGCTGTTTCCGCGGCTGTCTGGGCTGCGAACGGCGTGGACTTCCTTGAACCGCGAAAGCCAAGGCCTCCGGCGCTTGCCCATGAAATGGCGTTGCCTTTCGTATCGGTTATCGTCACGATGGTGTTGTTAAAGGTCGATTGGATGTGTGCGGCGCCCTTTTCGATATTTTTCTTTTCGCGGCGTCTTACGCGCGTTGTTTTTTTGGCGGCTGCTTTTGCCATTTAGCGAAATCCCTCCTTTACGGTTTCATTCTATTTTTTCTTGTTGGCGATAGTCTTTTTCGGGCCTTTTCTTGTTCTTGCGTTTGTCTTTGAACGCTGGCCTCTTACGGGCAAACCTTTTCTGTGTCTGATCCCGCGGTAGCAGCCAATCTCGATCAATCGCTTGATATTGAGCGCCACGTTGCGGCGAAGGTCGCCCTCGACCATGACGTGCTTGTCGATATAATCACGCAGCTTTGAAATGTCGTCGTCTGTTAAGTCGCGCACTCTGACATCCGGATTGACGCCTGTCGCCGTGATAATATCATCGGCTGTTTTATGGCCGATTCCGAATATATAAGTCAAACCGACCTGAACTCTTTTTTCACGCGGAAGGTCTACACCGGCGATACGAGCCATTCAAATACACCTCCATTTCAGTTTCATAATTTTTTTTAGATTTTGTGATTTGCTTTATCCTTGGCGCTGCTTGTGCTTTGGATTTTTGCAAATCACCATGATTCTGCCTTTGCGTTTAATGATTTTGCATTTTTCGCAAATTGCTTTGACGGAAGGTCTTACTTTCATTGGGTTTGCCTCCTTATGCATCATTTGCCGAGGTTTTTATTTTGAACGCCATGTGATACGCCCTTTTGTAAGGTCATACGGTGAGATTTCCACCGTGACCTTGTCGCCGGGCAGAATACGGATAAAATTCATGCGCAGCTTGCCTGAAATATGCGCCAGTATCTTGTGGCCGTTTGTAAGTTCGACCGTGAATTGGGCGTTCGGCAGCGACTCTAAAACCTTACCCTCAATTTCAATTACATCGGACTTGGCCAAAATCACACTCCCCCTCCCCGGAAATTTCCCCGCGGTATTCCGCAAGGGCTTTTCTGAGCTTCTTGTCGGTTACGATTACGGATACGTCAAAAAACTTGTTTGTGGGCTTAACGTGCAGCGGGTTTTTTCGCTTAGGCTTTATGAGTTTCCTTGCTTTGCCGTCTGCGATTTTAACATGCCCGGCCTCTGATTCAACGATCATGTAAAAGCTGCCTTTGTCGTGCCCTGCGATTGATTTTACGATTTGTCCCGGTTTTAGCATCTAGACCTCCGTAAGGATCAAAGGGCCGTTTTCGGTTATGGCGATCGTGTTTTCAAAATGGGCGGAAAGGCTTCCGTCCGTTGTCACGACCGTCCATCCGTCCTGAAGCACCTTTACGTCCCCGCCGCCCTCGTTTATCATCGGCTCGATCGCAAGCGTCATTCCGGCCGCAAGCCGCGGGCCTTTGCCGGGAGAGCCGAAATTTGGAACCTCAGGCGACTCGTGCATTTCACGGCCGATGCCGTGGCCTACGTATTTTCTCACGACCCCGAATCCGAACTGCTCCACATAGCTTTGCACCGCCCACGAAATATCGCCGACCCTTGCGCCCGGGGAAGCCGCCTTAATTGCCTTTAAAAGGCTTTCCATCGTTTCTTTTAAGAGCATCTCGGCGCTCTTCGATATTTTACCCGCCGGAAAGGTCGCCGCGTTATCCCCGTGGAACCCGCCGTAAATCGCGCCTACGTCGATTGAGACGATGTCGCCGTCTTGGATGACGCGTCTTCCCGGAACACCGTGGATTACCTCGTTGTTCACCGAGATACAGGCGCTTTTTGGGAACCCCCCGTAACCTAAAAAAGATGGGATTGCGTTTTGAGATTTTAAATATTTGTGGATGATCCTGTCGATCTCTCCTGTTGTGATACCGGGCTTTACCGCTTCCCCGCCGATTTTGAGGGCTTCGGCAGAGATGCGGCCCGCGTCCCGCATTTTAGAAAGCTCGCTTTTGTTTTTAAGCGCGATCATCCATTTAAGCCTCTAAAGCCTTAAGCGTGAGCTTTGTGGTCTCTAAGACTTCCTCCTGGCTTTCAACCGGGCGAAGCTTGCCTGATTTGCCGTAGTATTCCTTGAGCGGCTCCGTGAGCTCGTGGTATGTCTTCAGGCGGTTTAGCACCGTCTCGGGCTCGTCGTCTTTCCTGATTATGAGGCGGCCTGTGCATTTGTCGCATAACTCGCCGTCCTTCGAGGGCTTGTAAACGGTGTGGTAGCTTGAACCGCAATCCTGACATACGCGCCTGCCTGTAAGCCGCTCCACAATCGCGTCGTCGGATATCTCGATACTGATTACCTTGTCGATCACGATACCCATGCGGTCAAGGGCTTCGGCCTGCTTCAGGTTGCGGGGGAATCCGTCCAAGATGTAGCCGTTTTTGCAGTCGTCCTGAGCTAAGCGCTCCTTTAGCATCTCAAGCACGATCTCGTCGGGGACAAGCCCGCCGGATTCCACATAGCTTTTCGCTTCAAGCCCGGCTTTTGTGCCGTTTTTCATGGCCTCGCGGATAATATTGCCCGTACTGATCGCGGGGATATCAAGCTCCTTGCAAATCACCTCGGCCTGTGTGCCTTTTCCGGCGCCGGGCGCTCCCAATAAAATAAGTTTCATGGATTTTTCAGCCTTTCCCGCCTTATTCAAGGAAGCCCTTGTAATGGCGCATCATCATTTGTGATTCAAGCTGGCGTACCGTGTCGAGCGCGACGCCGACGATGATTATGATGGACGTACCGCCAAGCCCCAAGCCCGGCATCTGTGCGAAGCCCGCAAGAAGCACCGGTATAATCGCGATCGCTGCGATGAACAGCGCGCCGACCAGCGTGATTTTTGCAATGACCTTGGAGATAAAGTCCGACGTTGGTTTCCCGGGTCTGATGCCGGGGATCGTGCCGTTGTTTTTGCGGAGATTGTTGGCCATCTCCAAGGGGTTATACTGTATGGCGACGTAAAAATAGTTAAACGCAATAATCAAAAACAGGTAAAAAGCAGCGTAAAGGGGCGTGTCGTAGCTCAGCCAGTTTAATACCATCCCGATGCCGCGGCTTGTATCCATTCTCGCGAAGCCCACGATCATCGTGGGGATTGAAAGAATCGCCGACGCGAAGATGATTGGCATAACGCCGGACATCGTGACCTTAATGGGAATATAGCTTGACTGTCCGCCGTACATTTTGCGCCCTACGACGCGCTTTGCATACTGAACCGGGATTCTGCGTTCCGCGTTTGTCATCAGCACGATGGCGCCGATTACAAAGATGAACATGATGATGATAAACGGCACAAGGAAGTAATACTGCCTGTCGCCGAGCAATGCGCGCTCCCAGTAGTGCCGCAGCATGTATATCGTGCTGGGCCCGCGTGAGATGATGCCGGCAAACAGGATAATCGAGATGCCGTTGCCGATACCTTGCTTGTCAATTGATTCGCCGAGCCACACTATCAGCATGGCGCCCGCGGTAAAGCAGGACACGATAACAACCGCCGAGAACCATCCCTCAAACCCGCCGCGGTATCTCACGGCAAAATCGCCGTAGTTTTGGCTGTATAGGTTGTAGTTCATGATATAGTAAGCGATGGACTGCAAAAGCGCAAGCCCGATTGTCGCGTACCTTGTGATTTTCGCAAGCTTTTTGCGGCCGTCGGCGCCTTCTTTCTGAAGAGCCTCGAGCGCCGGGATTGCAACCGTTAAAAGCTGCATGATAATCGAAGCCGTGATGTACGGCGAAATACTCATGGCAAACAGCGTCGCCCTTGAGAACGCGCCGCCCGTCAGGATATCGATATATCCGATGAGGCCCGCGCTTCCGCCGCTTGCAAGCTCCGTTAAGACATGAGGATTCATGAACGGCACGGGAATCGCGGCGCCCACCCTGAAGACCATGATAATCATGAGGGTATATATCATTTTTTTGCGTAAATCATCGATCCGCCAAGCGTTTCTAATGGTTTCCAGCAATTAAATCACCTCGGCCTTTCCGCCTGCCTGCTCAATTTTCTCTTTAGCAGACTTCGAATAGGCTTTGACGTTTACGGTAAGCTTCTTTGTAAGCTCGCCGTTACCCAGTATCTTTACGCCGTCAAGCGTCTTCTTGAGAAGCCCCGATTCAACGATGGCTTTCTCGTCGATGACGGCGCCGTCATCGAAGCGGTTTAAATCGCTGACGTTGACGGTCGCATAGACCGTTGCGAAGATATTGTTAAACCCGCGTTTTGGCAAACGCCTTTGAAGCGGCATCTGTCCGCCCTCAAAGCCCGGCCTCACACCGCCGCCGGAGCGCGACCACTGGCCCTTATGACCGCGGCCCGCCGTTTTACCGTTGCCGGAGGCAGGTCCCCTGCCCTTGCGGAACGACTTTTTCCTTGAGCCGGGCGCGGGGGAGAGTTCATGCAATTTCATGTCCTTTGCACCTCCTTAGTTTGCTTCGGATACCTCTATAAGGTGGATTATCCTTGCTATTTTGCCGTTAGTCGCGTCGTTATCCGGCTGCGTTACCACCTGGCCTATTTTTTTAAGGCCCAGCGACTTCGCCGTTTTAATCTGGTAATCCTTGCAGCCGATAAGGCTCTTTACAAGCTTAATTTTTTTCATCTTAAGCGCCTCCTAACCGAGAATCTCTTCGGCGGATTTGCCTCTCACGGCTGCCACCTGGTTTACGTCGCGCAGGGAAACCAGCCCCTCTATCGTGGCCGTTACCACGTTGCAGGGGTTATTCGAACGCAGGCACTTAGTCCTTACGTCCTTGATTCCGGCAGTTTCCAAAACGGCGCGGACAGGACCGCCGGCGATTACGCCGGTGCCTTTCGGGGCGGGCTTCATAAGAACCCTTGCCGCTCCAAACGCGCCGATGACCTCGTGCGGTATTGTGGTGCCGCGCAATGAGATTTTCTTTAAGTTTTTCTTAGCGTCCTCAATCCCCTTGCGAATCGCGTCGGGAACTTCGGAGGCTTTGCCAAGCCCGAAGCCTACTATGCCGTTGCCGTCGCCGACGACAACCAAGGCTGCAAACTTGAATATGCGCCCGCCCTTTACCGTTTTAGCAACGCGGTTGATTGATACGACCCGTTCAGTAAGGTCAAGCGTCGATGCTTCTATTCGTGACAAACAAACTCCTCCTCCCTAGAATTTGAGGCCGCCTTCGCGGGCTCCGTCTGCAAGTTCCTTTACGCGGCCGTGGAAAATGTAACCTCCGCGGTCAAAAATTACTTCGCTGATACCGGCCTTTGCGGCTTTTTCGGCAAGCGACATGCCGACCTTTTTAGCGGCTTCCTTGTTGCTGCCGGCGCCGTCAAAGCCTTTGTCCATGCTTGACGCGGCCGCTAAGGTCTTGCCCGCCGCATCGTCTATGAGCTGGGCATAGATGTGCTTTGAAGAGCGAAATACGTTAAGGCGCGGGCGAAGAGCGGTTCCGCTTAGCTTGTTGCGGATGCGGCAGTGCCTTTTGAGCCTTGCTTTGTTTGCGTCATGCTTTTTAATCATAAGCTTCTTTCACTCCCTATTTACCCTTACCGGCTTTACCTTCCTTGCGGATGATAACCTCGCCGGCATATTTTATGCCCTTGCCCTTGTATGGCTCAGGAGGGCGTTTTGCGCGGACTTCAGCCGCGAACTGCCCGACCTTTTGCCTGTCGGGGCCTGAAACGACCACCTTATTGGGGCTTGGCACCTCGACTGTTATGCCGTCTGTTTCAGGCATGATAACCTGATGCGAATAGCCTAGGTTCATCACAAGGTCCTTGCCCTGCTTTAGGGCCCTGTAGCCCACGCCGTTTATCTCGAGCTCTTTCTTAAAGCCCGCCGACACGCCCACGACCATGTTGTCGATAAGCGTACGGGTAAGCCCGTGTAAGCTGCGGTGACGTTTCTGATCGGTCGGGCGCTTTACATTTATCACGCCGTTATCCTGCTCGATCTGCATATCGGGGTCGAAGCTTTGCGTGAGGGTACCGAGCTTACCTTTTACGGTAAGCGTGTTCCCGTCAATTTTAACGTCGACTCCCGAGGGGACCGTGATGGGTTTTCTACCTGTTCGGCTCATAATAAATCTCCCCCTTACCAGATGTACGCAAGTACTTCGCCGCCGACATTCGCCTTGCGGGCCGCCTTATCGGTCATGACGCCGTGCGATGTTGAAATCACCGCGATACCAAGGCCCTTCATGACTTTCGGGCAGTCCTCGCTGCTTGTGTATATGCGCAGTCCCGGTTTCGAGACACGGCGCAGGCCGCGGATTACCTGAGATTTATTTTCGCCGTATTTAAGGGCGATGCGAATAACGCCCTGCTTGCCGTCCTCGACGACGCTAAAGTTTTTAATATAACCCTCGTCCAACAGAATCTGGGCGATCGCCTTTTTCATATTGGAAGCGGGTATATCAACCGTATCATGCTTTGCCGAGTTCGCGTTTCTGATACGCGTCAACATATCGGCGATGCTGTCGGTGATATTCATACCGTCGACCTCCCTTTTCTACCAGCTGGCTTTTCTGACGCCCGGAATCTGGCCTTTATAGGCAAGCTCCCTAAAGCATATGCGGCAAACGCTGAATTTACGAAGGTAAGCGTGTGGCCGCCCGCAGATTTTGCAGCGGTTGTAAGCCCTGGTTGAAAACTTAGCCGCCCTCTGCTGTTTTGCTATCATGGATTTTTTAGCCACCGTAGTCCTCCTTATCTTGCAAACGGAGCGCCCATAAGCCCTAGAAGCTCCCTGGACTCCTCGTCGGTTTTCGCGGTTGTTACAAAGCTTACGTCCATCCCTCGGACCTTGTCGATCTTATCGTAGTCGATTTCCGGGAATATTAGCTGTTCGCGTATACCGAACGAATAATTCCCGCGCCCGTCGAAGCCGTTTGCGTCAATCCCGCGGAAGTCGCGGACACGCGGCAGCGCCACGTTAAACAGCCTGTCGAGGAATTCATACATGCGTGCCCCGCGAAGGGTCACCTTCGCGCCTATCGTCATGCCTTCGCGAAGCTTGAAGTTCGCAACCGATTTCTTCGCCTTGCACGGAACGGCTTTCTGGCCCGTAATTTTTGCAAGGTCCAAAAGGATTGCATCGACAATCTTCTGGTTGTCTCTGGCTTCGCCGCAGCCCACGTTTACGACAATCTTTTCAAGCTTGGGGATCTGCATGACGCTTTTGTAGCCGAACTTTTTCATAAGCGCCGGCGCTACATCGCTTTTGTAGAAATCTTTCATTCTTGCCATGGTTAATCCTCCTTACTTAAAATGACTCGCCGCAGTCTTTATTTTTACACAGTCTCTCTTTTGTGCCGTCGGCAAGGACTTTGCGGCCGATGCGGGTGGGCTTGTCGCATTTCGGGCAAACAAGCATAACCTTGCTTGCATAAATCGCGCCCTCCGCCTTTATAATGCCGCCCGCGGCGCCCTGCTTGCGGGGCTTTGTGTGCTTGGTCACAATATTGCAGTTTTCGATGATAACCTTTTTCTCTTTTTGGCTAACATCCATGACCTTGCCCTTTTTGCCTTTGTCGCGGCCTGACAAAATTACGACTGTGTCGCCTGTTTTTACATGAAGCTTATTCATTTACCGGTGACACCTCCTAAAGTACTTCCGGGGCAAGGCTTAAAATTTTAACATACTGTTTTTCGCGCAGCTCGCGCGCGACGGGCCCGAAGATACGGGTGCCCCTGGGGTTTTTGTCCTCTTTGATAATAACCGCCGCATTGTCGTCGAAACGGATATACGTACCGTCGTCGCGTCTCAGACCTTTGGCGGAACGAACGATCACAGCCCTTACGATTTCGCCTTTTTTCGTGTTGCCGCCGGGCGCCGCTTTTTTGACAGTAGCGACAATAACGTCGCCGATATTCGCGTAACGCCGCCTTGTTCCGCCAAGCACGCGGATGCACATGAGCTCCTTAGCGCCGGTGTTATCGGCGACCTTGAGCCTTGACTGCATTTGAATCATAAGCTTTCGTTCCTCCTTTCTAATTTACCGGGACTCTTTCGAGCCGCTGCCCGCTTTCAAGCGGGCGCTTAAATTAGACGACTACTTCGCCTTTTCGATTACCTTGGAGACCCTCCAGCGCTTATCCTTTGAAAGCGGGCGTGTTTCCATGACCTCCACCTTGTCGCCTACGCCGCACTGGTTTGTTTCGTCGTGCGCTTTGAGCTTTATGGTGCGCTTGATAATCTTCTTGTAAAGGGGATGCCTTACCCGGTCGATGATGGCGACGACAACGGTTTTATCCATTTTATCACTTACAACCTGGCCTACCCTTGTTTTTCTAAGGTTTCTATCGAGATTTTTGTCCGACATTTACTAGCTCCTCCTTCCCGCGGCAGTCCCAGCCGACTGAAGCTCTCTTAAGACTGTCTTGACCCTTGCGATGTCTTTCTTTACTAGGTTGAGCCTCAAGGGGTTTTCAAGCTGGTTTATCGCGTGCTGGAAGCGAAGGTTAAAAAGGTCGGCCTTAAGGTCGCGCAGTTTGTCGTTGAGCTCGGTTTCGCTGAGCTCTCTGATTTCAGAAGCTTTCATTCTTGTGCCGCCTCCTCTGCTGCTTTTTCTTTCGATACGAACTTGCATTTTATAGGAAGCTTATGCGCCGCTAAGCGCATGGCTTCTTTTGCAAGCTCTTCCGAAACGCCGGCGATTTCAAACATGATGCGTCCCGGCTTTACAACGGCTACCCAGTATTCGGGGCTGCCTTTACCGGAACCCATGCGTGTTTCGGCGGGCTTTTGCGTGACGGGCTTGTCGGGGAATATTTTGATCCAGACCTGCCCTCCGCGCTTGATATAACGCGTCATGGCGATACGCGCGGCCTCGATTTGGTTCGAGGTAATCCACGCGGGCTCCAATGCCTGAAGCCCGTAATCGCCGTAAGTCACCGAGTTGCCGCGGGTGGCCTTGCCTCTCATGCGCCCGCGCTGTACACGGCGGTACTTCACTCTTTTAGGCAGAAGCATTATCTTTTGCCTCCTTCCCGTGGGGTGCGGGGAACACGCCTTGACTCATGCAAGACCTCTCCGGCATAAATCCATACCTTTACGCCGATTTTGCCGTACTGCGTGTTGGCTTCGGCAAAGCCGTAGTCGATGTCGGCGCGCAATGTCTGCAGCGGTATGGTTCCTTCGTGGTAGTGCTCGGTTCTTGCGATTTCGGCGCCGCCCAAACGGCCCGAGACCTGAACCTTTATGCCCTTCGCGCCAAAACGCATGGCGCGCCCGATAGACTGCTTCATCGCGCGGCGGAACGACACGCGGTTTTCAAGCTGAGAAGCGATGGATTCCGAGACGAGCTGAGCGTTCTTGTCGGTCTGTTTTACTTCCACCACGTTGACGTAAACGGCAAGCTTTTCCTGCCTGTTCTTGTTGATGATTGCGTCGCACGCCTTGCGGGTCTTCTCGATTTCGGCGCCGCCCTTGCCGATGACAACGCCCGGCCTTGCGCAATGGATGTGAATCCTTGCTTTTGTGGCGTCGCGCTCGATTTCAATTTTCGGGATACCTGCGTCGTACAAGGATTTCTTTAAAAACTTGCGGATTTTATGGTCCTCAACAAGCGTATCGCCGAAAGCGTCGTCACGAGCAAACCAGCGGGAATCCCAGTTTTTGATAACGCCCACACGAAGCCCGTGCGGATTTACTTTTTGGCCCATAGTTTACCTCCTCTTCCGGTTATTCTTCGCGCTCTTTGAGCACCATTGTGATATGTGAGCTGCGCTTCATGATCCGAAACGCGCGCCCCTGAGCTCTGGGGCGGATCCTCTTCATAGTCGGCCCGGGGCTGACAAAACATTCCGCTATATAAAGGTTGTTCTTATCCATGTCGTGATTGTTTTCCGCGTTTGCCATCGCCGATTTGAGGAGCTTCTCAAGCGGTTCGGACGCGGCTTTTGGCGTATGCCTTAAAATCGCCGCCGCCATATCCGCCGGCTTGTTGCGGATCAGATCCAAAACAATCTGCACCTTGCGCGGCGATATGCGGGCATATTTCAGATAAGCCCTTGCTTCCATTTGTCTTACTCCTTTCGGCCTACTTGGTTTTCTTCGAGCCTGCGTGGCCCCTGTAAGTCCTTGTGGGCGCAAACTCGCCCAGCTTATGGCCTACCATATCCTCGGTGATATAAACGGGTACGTGTTTTCTGCCGTCATGCACGGCGAACGTGTGCCCGACAAAGCTCGGGAATATAGTCGACGCGCGGCTCCATGTCTTGATGACCTTCTTATCCTTTGCGTTGTTCATCTCATCTACCCGCTTGAGCAGGACAGGCAGCACATATGGTCCTTTTTTTACGCTTCTTCCCATTTTAATATGCCTCCTTTCGCTCTACTTCGAGCTTGCGCGTTTCACGATAAATTTATCGGAACGGTTATGCTTTTTGCGGGTTTTGTATCCGAGAGTCGGCTTGCCCCACGGTGTGACCGGGCCCGGGCGGCCTATCGGGCTTTTGCCCTCGCCGCCGCCGTGCGGGTGGTCGCACGGGTTCATGACGGAGCCGCGTACCGTTGGCCTGATGCCCATGTGGCGTTTGCGTCCCGCTTTACCGATGGACATGTTTTCGTGATCGGTGTTTCCGACTTGTCCAATTGTCGCCATGCAGTTTACAGGGACGTTTCGAAGCTCTCCTGACGGTAAGCGGATAAGCGCGTATTTTCCCTCTTTCGCCATGAGCTGGGCCTGGATTCCGGCGCTACGCGCCAGCTGCGCGCCCTTGCCGGGATAGAGCTCCACGTTGTGGATAAACGTACCGGTCGGGATGTTTAAAAGCGGCAGCGCGTTGCCGGGCTTGATGTCGGCGCCGGGGCCCGAGACCACCGTGTCGCCCACATTTAAGCCGTTAGGCGCGATGATATAGCTCTTCTCGCCGTCTTCATACTCCAAAAGGCAGATGTGCGCGCTGCGGTTGGGGTCATACTCGAGCGTTAAGACCTTCGCGGGCATATCGGTCTTATTGCGCTTAAAATCGATGATGCGGTATTTTCTCCTGTTGCCGCCGCCGCGGTGGCGGACGGTAATCCTGCCGTAATTGTTGCGCCCCGATTTCTTTTTAAGCGGCGCTAACAGGGAACGCTCCGGCTCTACCTTTGAAAGGTTCAGGTAGCTTGTGACGGACATCTGGCGGCGTGCAGGAGTGGTCGGTTTATAAAGTTTTATGGCCATACTACATTCACTCCTTTACAGCATGGACTCGAAGAATTCGATTCCCTTTGAATTTTCCGTCAATGTGACGATTGCTTTTTTCCAGTCGGCGGTGCGCCCTACGAAGCGGCCCTGACGGCGCTTCTGCCCTCGCACGTTCATGGTGTTGACAGCCTTTACCTCGGTGCCGGGAAACAAAGCTTCAACCGCTTTGCCGATTTCGATTTTGTTTGCGTCGCGGGCGACGCTGAAAGTGTATTTGCGCTGCGTTACTCCCGCCATACTGCGCTCCGTGATGACAGGGCGCAGGATAATATCTTGCGGTGCCTTCATTATGCGTACACCTCCACAATCTTTTCGACGGCGTCTTTTGCGACGATGAACTTGTCGCAGTTTAACATGTCGTATACGTTAAGGGTGTTTACCGCGGCCGTTTTAACTCCGGGGATATTGTTAGCGCTCTTGTAAACCTTGGGGTCTGCCACAGACGTCACGATGAGAGCCTTTTTCTCGGCGCCGAGCGCCTTTAGCATGTTGACGACCGCTTTTGTTTTATATTCGTCGAATTTAATGCTGTCGACCACGATGATCTCGTTTGCGATCGCCTTTGAGGAAAACGCCGACTTTATGGCAAGCCTTTTGACTTTACGGTTAAGCGAGTACCTGTAATCGCGGGGCTTCGGGCCTAAGGCGATACCGCCGTGCCTCCATTGTGGAGCGCGGATGGAGCCCTGCCTTGCGTGGCCTGTACCTTTTTGGCGCCACGGTTTGCGGCCGCCGCCTCTTACTTCAGACCTTGTAAGCGTGGATTGCGTTCCCTGACGCTGGTTTGCAAGGTAATTCACAACGGCGTCGTGCATAACGGATTTGTTCGGCGTTATTCCGAATACGGAATCCGCAAGCTCCATTTCGCCGACGCTTTTGCCCTGTATATCATAAACGGTTACTTTTGGCATGGTTGTTCCTCCTCCCTTACGCTCTCTTGACGCTGTCGGTAATATATACGATTCCGCCCTTGGGGCCGGGAACCGCGCCCTTTAGCGCAATAAGGTTATTTTCAACGTCGATTTTAACAACGTTTAAATTCTGGACCGTAACGCGTTCGACGCCCATGTGACCCGCCATCTTTTTGCCTTTCATAACGCGGGATGGCGTGGAGCACGCGCCGATAGAGCCCACATGCCTGTGGACAGGCCCGCCGCCGTGAGTAGCGCGCTGTTTGCCGAAGTTGTGGCGCTTCACCGTACCGGCGTAGCCTTTACCCTTGGAAGTGCCGCAAACGTCAACGCGATCCCCGACTTCAAAGGCGTCCGGCTTTATGACGTCGCCGACGCTTAAAGCAGAGCAGTCGTCCAAGCGAAACTCTCTTATATGGCGCTTTACGGGCAAATCATTTTTAGCAAAATATCCCTTGCGGGGTTTTGTCACGTTCTTGTCCGGCATATCGCCGAAACCGATCTGCACGGCTTCGTAGCCGTCGTTTTCGCTTGTCTTTTTCTGCACCACGACGCAGGGTCCGGCTTCAACAACCGTTACCGGAACGACCTTGCCGTTCTCGTCAAAAATCTGCGTCATGCCGATTTTTTTGCCTACTATGCACTTTTGCATGATTTTAAATCCTCCAGTTTAAGTTATTGGTTGACGCGTTCTATCGCGCCAACATGACTTTAAAAGGCGTTTAGAGCTTAATCTCGACTTCAACGCCTGCGGGAAGCTCAAGGCTCGTTAAGGATTCCATCGTTTTATTAGACGGCCTTAAAATGTCGATGAGCCTTTTGTGTGTGCGCTGTTCAAACTGCTCGCGGCTGTCCTTGTACTTGTGCACCGCGCGCAGAATCGTAACGATTTCTTTTTCGGTAGGCAGCGGTATTGGCCCGCTTACCTTGGCGCCGGTCCTTTTGGCGGTTTCGACAATCTTCGCGGAAGATGCGTCAACCAGCTGGGGGTCGTAGCCTTTTAATCTTATCCTGATTTTTTCTTTGACTGCCACTTTATAATCGCCTCCTGTGAATATTTACTCAGGCATTTAGATGAATCGCATGATAAAAGCATATCGCATTGAACACGCTGCCGTGTGTTTCGCGGATAGGCATACAAAAAACCGGCTAAACCACAAGAGCTTTGAGCCAGTGACTTTTTGCTGTTCCGTCCCTTAAAACAACAGGAATACAAGAAATCCATCAAAAAAGTCGCCCGGTTTAAAATCGGACATACTCCACGGAAATTCCCCGCTGCCGAAAAACGGCTTAATAGCGCGGCAACCTCCCGCTTCATCGCATATCTGTGCAGTCACGCTTAAACAGTTTAACAGATTAGACAAACTTTTGCAAGTATTTTCTACAAAAAAATTAAAATTATTTTTCTTGTCATTTTATATGGCGTTTTCCGGTGATGGATTCGGTGCAAATCCGCAAGACGGTAACCGCTTTCAGGCTTGCCTCGGGGTAATGCGGCTTTCCTTCAAAGCCATGTCTTTTCATGAGAATATCCAAAGCCCTGATTTTTTGGTTTTCCTCTTTTACGATTGAGATTTTGCCTTCGCCGATTACGCTTTCATATTCAGCCGACCAGTTGTGTGCGTTTTCTGATTTAAGCAGCTTGTAGGAGCAGTCGGCTTCAAAGCACACGTTGCCGTTTTGGTTTATGATGTCAAGCTTTTTGCCCTCAGAAGCGCAATGGAGGTAGATAAAAACGTTTTCGCCCGCCACCTCGTACGCAAAATTCATGGGGACGATATACGGCTTATCATCGGCGCACATTCCGATTCTGATTACCTCGCACTTGTCTAAAATCGCAAGGATGTTTGAGAGGCCCGAAACTTCCCTGTCGCTTCTTCTCAAATGTAAAACACTCCCTACATAATAATGATGCCTAAATTATACCATGCAAAAGACTGTAGGGCTACCGTAAATTTCAGAGGCGTTCCGTTTGACTTCATGCCCCATAATGTGCTAAAATAATTGATTAGATAATGGCTAATAAATAAGGTAATTGAGAGGGAAAACCATGTCGGTAAAGTATATTTTTGTAACCGGAGGCGTTGTTTCCGGTCTTGGGAAAGGCATTACGGCGGCTTCCTTAGGCAGGCTTTTAAAGGCGCGCGGATATAAGGTGACGCTGCAAAAGATCGATCCTTACATCAATGTTGACCCGGGTACGATAAGCCCGTACCAGCACGGCGAGGTATTCGTCACGGACGACGGCGCCGAAACGGACCTTGACATCGGGCATTACGAGCGGTTTGTCGACGAAAACCTTTCGATAAATTCAAGCGTTACGAGCGGAAAAATCTACTGGCATGTTTTAAATAAAGAGCGTCGCGGCGATTATTTAGGCGAAACCGTTCAGGTAATCCCGCATATTACAAACGAAATCAAGCGGCGCGTATTCAGGCTCGGCGACTCCGGCAACACGGACGTCGTTATCATAGAGGTCGGCGGTACGGTCGGCGACATCGAGGGCCAGCCGTTTTTAGAGGCGATCCGGCAGTTTGTGACCGAGGTCGGGCGCGATAACGCGCTGTATATCCACGTCACCCTTTTGCCGTATATAGCCGGCAGCAACGAGATAAAATCAAAGCCCACGCAGCACTCGGTCAAGGAGCTTCTGTCGTTCGGAATACAGCCGAACGTAATCGTCTGCCGCACCGAGCTTGCGCTCACCGACGACGTGCGCAAGAAGCTTGCGCTGTTTTGCAACGTGCGCGAGCAAGATATCATTCAGAACCTCACCGCCGACTCCTTATACGAAGTTCCGCTGATGCTGGAGCGTGAAGGGCTTGCGGAATCGGTATGCCATCATCTCGGGCTGGAGACTACGGACAAGCCCGATTTATCCGAGTGGGAGGATATGGTAGGCCGTATGAAGCGTGCGACAAAAACGGTTGCCATCGGCCTTGTCGGAAAGTATATCGCAATGCCGGACGCGTATATCTCCTGTACCGAGGCGCTTCGGCACGCGGGTATCGGGGGCGGCGCGAAGGTGGACGTCAAGCTGATCGACAGCGAAAGCATCACGGCAAAGAACGTATCGAAAAAGCTTGCGGGAATTGACGGCGTCGTAGTTCCGGGAGGCTTCGGCGAACGCGGAGTGCAAGGGAAAATCGAGGCGATAAAATACGCAAGGGAGAATAAAATCCCGTTTATGGGCGTTTGTCTCGGTATGCACATGGCAGCCGTCGAGTTTGCAAGAAATGTTTTGGGTTATAAGGACGCCACTTCAATAGAGTTTGACAAGGACGCCGTGAATCCTGTCATACACATAAGGCCGGAGCAACAGGACGTCGTCGAAAAGGGCGGAACCATGCGGCTCGGGCTTCATCCGTGCAAAATCGCGGGAAACAGCCTTGCAAAAGATGTATACGGCGAGGGGCTTATTTACGAGCGCCACCGTTACCGATATGAAATCAACAACAAATACCGCGACGAGTTTCACTTAAAAGGAATGAAGGTTTCCGGGCTTTCGCCTGACGAAAAGCTTATCGAAATCATCGAGCTTACAGACCATCCATACTTTATCGGCGTTCAGTTCCATCCTGAATTCAAAAGCCGCCCAAACCGCCCGCACCCAATTTTCAGCGGACTTATAAAAGCGGCGATGAAAGCGAAATAGCATGAAAACATACCATTCAAACAGCGTTCATGAAACAGAGCGGATTGCGCGCGCGCTTGTAAAAGACCTTGCGCCGGGAGACGTCGTTGCGTTTCGCGGGGGATTGGGGGCCGGTAAGACCGCGTTTACCCGCGGGCTTGCGGAGGGTATCGGAATACCGGCGGGCGAAGTGACAAGCCCTACGTTTACGCTTGTAAACGAATACCGCGGCGGAGACATAATCCTGTACCATTTCGACATGTACCGCGTGAACGGCTTCGACGCGCTTTACTCTACGGGGTTTTTCGATTATCTTGACGGCGGCGGAATCCTTGCCATCGAATGGAGCGAGAACATAAGCTCCGAGCTGCCCAAAAACGCAGTCACCGTAACCATGCTGCCAACCGGCGAAAACAGCCGCCGCATTATCATTGAAGGAAGCGGGAGGTTCTAATGAACATACTGGCTCTTGAAACCTCAGCCAAGGCCGCGAGCTGCGCGCTTTTAAGCGACGGCGTCCTTGTTGCCGAGTTTTTCACGAACGCAGGCCTTACGCACTCCGAGACGATTATGCAGATGGTTGAGAACATGATGGATTGTGCAAAACGCGATTTGCGCAGTATCGACGTGTTCGCTGCCGCGACAGGCCCCGGTTCGTTTACCGGGCTCAGGATCGGCATCTCCGCTGTAAAGGGGATGTCCTTGGCGCTTGACAAGCCGTGCTGCCCAGTGTCCACACTTGAGGCGCTTTCGTTTAACATAGCCGCGTTTAACGGCGTCGCCGTGCCTCTGATGGACGCGCGAAGGGAACAAGTTTACACGGCGCTGTTTAGAAACGATGACGGTGCGGTCACGCGCTTGAGCGACGACGGCGCTGTTTCAATCGACGAAGTCTGTGAAATGTTAAAAGACTTTAAAGAGCCGGTGATGCTTGTCGGCGACGGTGCTATGCTTTATCACGCAGAGCTGTCGGGCAAGCTTCAAAATGTGCGGCTCGCGCCAAAAGCGCTATTGCACCAGAGGGCTGCAAGCGTTGCGTATTTAGCGCAAAAGGAACTTGAGCGCGGCCGCGGCACATTCGCGACGGACGACCTTGCGCCTGTTTACCTGCGGCTTTCACAAGCGGAGCGGGAGCTCCTGAAAAAGCAAACAATAGACTGAAAATTTTATAACCGGAGGATAAGATTATGGACAACAAACCAATCATATTCAACCACCCGCTCATCCAGCATAAGCTTTCGCTTGTACGCGACAAGCGCACGGGATCGAAGGAATTCCGCGAGTTGATTTCTGAAATCGCCATGCTCATGTGCTACGAGGCGACGCGTGACCTCTCGCTTGAAGAGGTCAATGTGGAAACCCCGATGGGTCCTGCGCATACAAAAGTCATTGCGGGCAGAAAGCTTGCGTGCGTTCCGGTTTTGCGCGCGGGGCTCGGTATGGTTGACGGAATATTAAATCTCATTCCCGCCGCGAAGGTAGGGCACATCGGTATTTATCGCGACCACGAAACGCACAGGCCCGTGGAATATTATTGCAAGCTTCCCGCCGACATCCAGGAGCGCGACGTTATCGTACTCGACCCGATGCTTGCCACGGGCGGCTCCGCCGTTGACGCGATAGGCATGATAAAAGACAAAGGCGTTACAAGCATCAAGTTTATGTGCATCATCGCGGCGCCGGAGGGGCTTCGCGCGCTTGTCTCCAATCATCCGGACGTCCAGATTTACTGTGCGGCGCTCGACGAGCGTCTTGATGAAAACAAATATATCATACCCGGTCTCGGCGACGCCGGAGACCGCATCTTCGGAACGAAGTAAGAACCGCTGGTTCTAATAACGAGAAATGCGGAATAATCGCCGCCATGGAGGTGTTTTGAGTATTGAATACAGGTTCTAATATGCTCGAAAACCTATCCTTCAGCGTCAACAGCGTGCTTCCGTTTTTCTTGTTGATACTGCTCGGAGCGCTTTTAGCTAAAATCAATATTGCGCCGAAATCCTTTTTTCAGATGGCGAATGTATTTACTTTTAAAGTCGGGCTGCCGTTCCAGCTTTTTTACGGCATCGCGGGCATCAACAGCGAAACCTTGCCGAGAGGCTCGTTCATGCTATACGTGGCTGCCGTGACGATTTTGTCGTTTGCGCTGGTATGGGGCTTAGCGGAGCTTGCGTATCATAAGGACAAAGCTATCATCGGAACATTTGTGCAAGGTGCGTTCCGCGGCAACTATGTACTGATTGGAATCCCGCTTGCGGGAATGGTTTTAGGCGAGGGGGCAATGCACGCGGCTTCCGTCGTTTCGATTGTAGTGATAATGATGCACAACATGTTTTCCGTAATCGTACTTCTCGTAAGGGGCAATGCAAAGCCCGAAAGCATAAAAAAAATAATCAGGGGGATTGTCTTAAATCCGCTGATTATGGCGATTCTTCTTGCGATGCCGCTGATGTTTCTGAATATACGCCTGCCGGAAGCCGCTATGCGCACCGTCATGTATGTGGGCTCGACGGGAATGCCGCTGGGGCTTTTGTCGATTGGCGGGACGATGAGCCTCGCCGGTGCGACGGCAAGGCTTCGACCCGCGGTTTACGGGACTATAATCAAAATCCTGTTGCTGCCCGCCGCAGTCATGCCTATAAGCTGCCTGCTGGGATACCGCGGCGAAGAGCTGCTGATTCTCCTGATGATGGCGGCGACGCCCGCTGCCGCAAGCTCATACATAATGGCGGCGGAGATGAAAGGCGACGGCCCGCTTGCCGCGAACATCCTGATTCTCACGACATTTTTCTCGGCGTTCACATTGGCGGCGTCGATTTATATCCTGCGATTGCTTATGTTTATTTAGTGGTGTTTCGGATATTGAAGACGGGTTCTTAAGCGTCGGCATCAGAAATGTACGGGCTTGAAAGCACGTGCGCAAGCCCTGTGTATACGACAGAGAATCTGTTTGACAAGCTTGGCTCCACATACTGCCTAAGCTCGATTCTTTCTGAAAAGGTGCGTTTTGGCAGCGTGATAATAACGGTCGTGCCTGCGCCCTCGACGGATTCTATCTCAAGGCCGCCGTCATGCGCTTCTATAATCGTCTTCGAAATAGCAAGGCCAAGCCCCGCGCCGACGGGGCGGTTGTTTTTTCCGCGTGAAAAATAAGGGCGCGCCACTTGCTGTAAGAATTCAGCCGGAATCCCGACGCCGCGGTCGCGAAACGTAAGCGTCACATAATTTGCTTCGTCTTTGCCCGAAATTTCTATTTCGTTTTGCGGCTTTGTAAAATAAAATGCATTGCTAAGGATATTTAGAAACGCAAGCTCGAATTTTTCAAGGTCGGCCGCGACGAAAACAGGGCGGTCCGGAAAGTTGAACCGCACGGGAATCCCTGTCTGTTTTGAGATTCCGATTATGATGTCCTTGACCTCGTCAATCCGGGCGAATACATCGACCCACGAAAGGTTAAGGATCGGCGGGGCGGACTGGTACATCGCGAACTGGGACAGATTCGACGACAGCCGAAGGATTTGGTAGCTGTTCTGCGCGATGAGCTCAAGGCTCTGCTTCAGCCATCCGGCGCCGAGCATATCGGCTTTGATAGAGGCGTCGTCCATCGCCTTGAAGATGCCGTCTATGCCTTGCCGCACTCCCGATTCGAGAATCTCCGGTGTTTTTGAGACGATCCTTGCCCCTAAGCTGACGGGATCGGGGGCGGGCATATGCAGCGGGACGATTATGACGACCGCCCCGGAAAGTTTTCTTTCGTGTAAAACAGGCACGAGGTTTAATACGGTTCCGCTTAAGCCGACGGCGCCGTCAATGCGACACGTCAAGCCGCTTTCAAGGCACGATGTGATTTCGTCGGCGTCAAACTCCGAAAAAAGCGGATAAAGGCCGTCTTCTGCGGTGAGGTGCGGGAACGCGCTCTTTGCGGGCCCGTTGCTGTAATAAACCTTGAAGCGATCGTCGCATATGAGCGCTGGAAGCGAAAAATCTCTGAAAAGGTTTGTATGTTTTTTTAGAAGCTCAATCGAATCAAATTCCAGCATGTTTTTTTAGCTTTCCCCTTATTCTTATATATCGTTAGCTTGTCCGTCTCTTCCCTAATCTTGCATGAACTGCGGACTTTACTTTTATTATACAAAAATCAGGGCATAATGCAACGGTTCGAGGTATAACTTTTTGGGCGTTGTTGATTTTTTCAAACGTTTGGTATAAAATATAAATTGGTTATTTATACAAATAAAATATAGGAGGATGTTCTAATTATGGCAATCAAAATCGGTATCAACGGTTTCGGAAGAATCGGCAGGCTTGTGTTCCGCGCGGGGATATTAAACCCCGAGTATGAGTTTATCGCGATTAACGACCCATTTATGTCCCCGGACTATGTTGCGTACATGCTTAAGTACGACACGATCCACGGGCGTTTTGAGGGTACGATAGAACACGACGAAAACAGCGTGACGGTAGACGGCAAGAAAATACTTTTCTTCTCGGAAAAAGACCCCGCCTCCATTCCGTGGGGTAAGGTCGGCGTAGAGTATGTTGTTGACGCAACCGGTATCTTCCACTCAAGGGACAAGGCGCAGGCGCATCTTGACGCGGGGGCGAAAAAGGTCGTATACACAGGGCCTTCAAAGGACGACACGCCGATGTTCGTCATGGGTGTAAACCACAACACCTATAAAAAGGACATGAACTTTGTATCGAACGCTTCCTGCACCACGAACTGCTTAGCGCCGCTTGCAAAGGTGATCAACGACACATTCGGCATCAAGGACGGCCTGATGACGACGGTGCACGCAACAACCGCCACCCAGCTTACCGTTGACGGCGCTTCCAAGAAAGACTGGCGCGGAGGCCGCGCGGCTTCCGGGAATATCATCCCGTCCTCCACAGGCGCCGCGAAAGCTGTCGGAGTGGTTATCCCGGAGCTGAACGGCAAGCTGACGGGTATGGCTATGCGCGTACCCACGCTTGACGTTTCAGTAGTCGATTTGACGGTGAACCTCGAAAAACCTGCGACGTATAAGGAAATTTGCGACGTGATGAAGAAAGCGTCCGAAAATGAGCTCAAGGGCATTCTCGGATACACGGAAGAAGCCGTTGTCTCCAGTGATTTTATCGGCGACGCAAGAACTTCAATCTTTGACGCGAAAGCCGGTATAGCCCTTACCGACACGTTTGTAAAGCTCGTGAGCTGGTATGACAACGAATGGGGCTACAGCGTAAAGGTACTTGAGCTGATCGAGCATATGTATGAAGTAGACAACGCGTAAAATTCGAAGTGAATCATTATGGCCTTGTAGCCGGAATTGGCATATAAGGCCATAATTATTTTAAATATTGTTTGCCTTATGTTTAATTTTACATGTTATACTTAAAACAATCGATTAACATAATAATAGCAAAAAGAGGGAGGAATCTTGCATGAAGAAAATAACAAGTGTTCTTTTGACTGCAGTAATGATGATGGGCATGATTTTCACAGCATCCGCCACGGTTGCTTCAAGCGGCATCAGAGGCATAAATGAGAAGGATTTTCAAAACGCGCTTAAATCTCACGCGGAAAAAGGGCGCGTCACCGTTGCCGGAAAAGCGGTCAGATCCATGTCGGACCTTGCGAGCCTGCGCGTCCTGCCCGGCAGCGAAATCAGGATTCCGCTCACGCCGAATATGTTCCTGCGTGCGGACGGAACTCCGCTTGGAACCGAAACCGACGTCTTAACGGCGGCGCAGCTCCGCACAGGCAGGATTACCGTGAGGGCTGCGGGCGCAAGCGCCGACAACATCGCATTCGTGGAGCTGGTAAGCAGCCGTTCGGGGTCGTATATCAGCGTCGAGTTCGACAGGACTCCGACAACGCAGGTAAAGCGGTTTAATTTTTCCATTTTCCTTCATGAGGGAGGTACGCGCAGGCAAAGCACCAGAATCGACATAAGAGGCTCGCTTGCGGCAGAAATCTATGACGTGGACTCAAGGGATAACTTTATGGACATCTCCGACGGCCGCGTTTTGCGCGCGGTGACAAATGTAAGGAATATAGAGCTTGAGCTGGGCGAAAATATTTCCGTTAGAGCAAACCTCACGCGCGGTATGAGATACGCCGGAATCGCGCTGATAAATGAATATACCGAACGCGACGAGCTTGTTTTCCGCAGGAATCCTACGGTTGGCAGCGTTTACAGGCTTCAGACAATCAATTTAAGGGCAACCGGCGGAACGGTGAGGATTGATACCGGCAGGGCCACATTTTACGTGTATAACACAAACGGCGCCTATCTTGGGACGACAAGGGAAAACCTTCCGTTCTGGACGACGTACTATTTGTCGAGCAGACGCGTCGATTCCCTCAGGATGAGCTAGGGTCTAGATAAAACCGAGAAATCCCACAATAAAACGGCGGCAAGGATTTTATCCTGCCGCCGTTTTCCGGCGTCTTATTTCATTCTCGCAAGAATCCTGTTGATATGAGACTTCAGCTCCTTAAACGCGCTTCTGGGGTCAATTTCGTCAAGCGTTTCGATCAGCCGCCCGATTGCTTCGTCGTCTAAGCTCTCTTTTAAGTTTGCGATGAAAGCGGCGCGGTTTTTTATGATGAACAAGAGGATTTCATCCTGTCCATTATTGTTCGCAGCCATATTGGCAACCGTCTTGCTTTTTGACGCAAACTGGATAAACTCCTTGTTCATCAGGGCGTAATTCATCTTGCCTTTCTCGTCGCTGTACCGCTCGACAATCGCCTGGTATTCCGGCGAAAGCGTCATATCGACCTGCTCAGGCGGGGCGTCTTCCAAAACGTCCTCGGGTTCGGACGTTTCTGTCGGCATAACCGAAATATTCCCGCGCGACGAGTACGGCAGGCCGTTTGTCAGCTCAATTGCCTCGTCAAACGATTCCAAGGGGAAAAGAGCCTCGTCAAATTTGCCGCGCGGCAAAGGCTCGCCGCTTCGCTTGTCAAGGGTGCAGACGACCGACTTAAGCTCGTCGGTGCGCATGATTTTGATTCCGGCGCCGCCGTTTGAAAGCTTCTGCTTATACGCGACCGCCGGGATGGTGGAAAGCTCCACCGCTTTTGTTCTGATGATGTTCAATGATGCATCCTCCCTTTAGTTCTTACTTTCCGGCGGTGAGCCGGGCAATTTGCGTTTTTGTTTTAGCATCCCGGCAAGCCCGGATACGGCAAGGCCGGTGTCCGCTAAGTTGCGGACGGATTCCTCCGCTTCGCGGTTTTGCTCCATCGTATCCAGAAGCTCCTTGCGCAGTATCTGGATATCCCTCGGGGCATCGATGCCAATCGACGCCACCTTCGATTTTTTGCCGCCGCCTTGATCGTTCGAAAACACATTAAAAATCCTGATCTCAATGTTCCCGTTTATGAGCAGCCCCTCTTCGAGTTTACGGCTGATTACGAGCATGGGATTCCCTCCTAGACTTATTTCAGAAAATACTCACCGTCCGCGCTGAAAAGGAAATATTCGTCGAATCCTAAATCACCGGCAGCCTTAATCTGTGCGTCCACCTGTTCCTTGCCGTATAAATGCTCCGCGTTAAAACGCTCGGCGTTTCCGCCCTGAAGATAGGGGATGATTTGGGTATCCGGTAAGGCTCCGGATTTTACGTAAGTCAAAGCAGCTGCGACGGCCTCAGCCGGATTTTGAAGCGGATCTGTGATCTCAAGCCCGGACTGCGGGTAGTCCGCGCCAAAAAGCGCCGGGCGAACATCGAGCAGCAGCGTGCCGGTAGCGACTTGAAGCACGGGGCCGCCGTAACGGTTTTGCTCGCCCTCGCTGAGCACAGGCTCAAGCGCGGTGTAAAAAACCGCGATGCGCGCATCGTTTCGCCGGCATATTTCCGTGATTCTTGCAAGTGTGTCCCTAAGGATTTCGGCACGGCTTTGAGAGGGATCGGCTTCCTCTTCGTTAAACACGGCGTATGTCGCGCTGTTGTCGGGAAACCTAAGGTTTTCAAGCACGAGCATACCGACGCCCTGGGATGTTATTTCATCGGCAAGAAAGTCGATATAATCCTGTGCATGCATGGAATATGGGTTCAGCCACGGCCTGCCGCCCGCATCGGCGGCGTTGTCAAGCCAGAGCGCCGACGGCGCGCCGCGGTAGCCGATTGCGTACGCGCGGTGGCCACGGCCTGCCGCAAGCGGGTCGCGGAACACGGACATCCTTGCAACGAGCAAATACCCGTCGCGCCCAAGCCGCGAGGAAAGCGCCTGTAAATCGACCGCCGTGGGCGCGACTGCTTGAAACTCGGCGGCGGCTTCATTTTTAGAGGTATACAAAATCTCTCCGTCATCGTTTTTGACGTCGATCATAACGGCGTTGATTTCCGTGCCGTCAAGTCCTGATAAAAATTCATCGAGGGACCCTTGGCCGCTTACGATTTCATGCGGAATATACACCGCCTTCATATTCTCATGAAGTGAGGCGGCAGGCTCGTCCTCCGGCTCCAAAACGGTGTTGTCCTCCGGCTCCTCCGGTTCCTCCGGCTCCGACACTGCAGATATGTCCTGTCTGCCGATATTCATTATGAAATCATAGACCGGCTCATAGATGACCGTTCCCAGAAATCCAAGCCCGGCCAACACCGCGATTACGAGGATAACGACAAGCGGATGTGGCTTTGCGCGGTAAAAGCCGACATTTTTGCCGTAATAACGTTTTACTTTATATTTTTTTCTTGCCAATGGTACACCTCCAGCGGCGATTGGCCGTTAAATGGGAAGCTCATGGCCAATGAGGCCGTAAATCGCAAGGGATAAAAGCCCGATGTAGACAAGCAGAATCGGAAGCCCGCGGAACGCCCGCGGGACAGGGCTGATCGCAAGCCGTTTTCTCGCGTAGTAGATTACAAGAAGCGCAATC
Source organism: Oscillospiraceae bacterium (assembly GCA_009777635.1). GTDB lineage: Bacteria > Bacillota > Clostridia > Oscillospirales > Ruminococcaceae > WRAV01. The sequence goes on from WRLK01000018.1 coordinate 35,310, forward strand.
GTATAACCAAGCCCTGTGCCCAGCGCGTAACCGGTTGTTTCAAAGAAGGTAAAGCGCTGTGTGCCGGAAACGTAGAAGGCTCCGAACAACGCCGTATTAAACGCCGAAATCGGCAAAGCCGCCGCAACGATGTGCTGAAACTTCGGGAAAAAGCGGACGACGAGAATATAGGTAACGACATAAGACGCCAAAACGCACAACAAATACAAAGGCGCTCTGATCGCTCTTATAAAGGTTACGTCAAGCAAATAATAATTTACAAGCGAAACCGGAAAAGACGATAAGACCAGCATCCATGTCGTAACCACGCCGTAAATGAGGCCCTCCCAGCGCGAGTTTAACAAAAGGGTGGCTTTGCTTAAGCCAAGCCCGCGCGTAAACGCCGCGTTTTCAACCGCAAAAGCCGTTACCGCCATTGTCATGTATACCATAAAATACTGCAAATTCTATCTTCCCTTTTTAATAATCCACGCGCATTCTGCTTGCGCGTTTGTGGTCTTCCCTGATCAAAAAGCTGAACAGGCCGCGGTTGAAAGCCTTTACGAACGCAAGCAAAAAACCCATTGCGATAAATCCTAAAAACGGGATCAAAAACCCGCTCATCTTATACGGCATATCGATGGGGATACCGAACAGCGCGCTTTGGCCGAGCCACTCGCGTATGGCCGAAAGTGAAAACATCGCAAGCACAAACGCAAGCACATGGAAAAACTCGCGCCTTAAAACCGGCCGAAGCCTTGAGCGGCTCGTAAGCGAAAGCGACTGGAACAGCGTAAGCCCGTTTATAGACAGCAGGTAAATGTACATGCCGAGTGTGTTTAGAATATCCGGGAAAATGAAAATTATAAGCTCGCGCGTCAGAATCATGACGCCGGTTGAAACTATGACCGACAAAAGCGCCCTTAGCATGACAGGCAGCTTTCTTACGAATAAAACGGAAAACATGATCGTCGCCATGTGGATGAACAGCATCGCTATGGACATCGCCGCAGCGTTTCTAAGGCTTGTCGAGGTCGCGATCAAAAACGGAAGGTCAAACCCCAGCACAAGCGCCGGGTTGCTTATGAATATGGAGCTAATGACGCGATGTCTTTTTTTGTAGCTTTTTCCCGCCTGTATTTTCAAAGCTCATCCTCCTGAAAAATCCGGCGATCATCTCGCCTGTCATATCAAAGCCCCAGACTGTGGCGTTCATAAGTAAAAGCGCGAAAGGAAACGCGCTCTCGAAGCTGCCGTATCTTCGAAACAGCATCACGATGATTCCCGCCGCCACCGCGAACACGGCCTTTGAAAAATCGCGTTTCGGCGTGGTAACAGGGTCTCCCAGCATAAAGACGCCGCCGAAAAGGAGTACTCCGGCCGCCATTTCAAACAGTACGGACCGGAGCCGTACGTCTTCCACCACCTCGAACCCTCCGCCGATTCTGGGGAACAGAAAAGCGAACAGCGCCACCGTGACAAAAAACGATACGGGCATGACCCAGCGAACGGTGCGGCGCGAAACAAGGTATAAAAGACAACCAAGGATTACTAGAATATTAGTGCACCCCATCGGACCGGGGAAATTTCCTGTCAAAATCTCGATAAGATCGTATTTCGGGGCGGCGCCCAGCTCCAGCATGAACGCGGGGGAAACGACGGTGATTAAGTCGGAGGAGCCGAAAACAGGAAGCGGGGCCCGAGGGATCGGGTAGGAAAACATCTTGTCGCCGAAGCAAATCGTCACGAACGCAAGCCCTGCCGCCGCGGGATTAAAAACGTTGTGCCCAACGCCGCCGAAAGGGTGCTTTGCTATCACGACGGCAAACGCGGCGGCGACGCCGAGAATCCAGTAATCGATGGAGGCGGGCATTAAAAGCGGCAGCATCGTGCCGGTCACGACAGGCGAAAAATCGCGCAAATTCGGACGTTTACCGGCGATTAGGACGCAAATGGTATCGGTTAGAACGGCTACCGTGACGGATACCAAAAGCAGCATGAGCGCGCGTGTCTGGTAATAGAACGTAGCCGATACATAGATGATGAGCATGGGGAAAATCACGTTTAACATCAGCACGCGGGTGCTGTCGCTGTGCCGGATATGGGGAGGCGACGTATTGTTAAGATTCAAGCTTGTCAGCCTCCTCGTCGTCGATTGGCAGGCCGAAATGTTCTATCGCGTAGCGCTTTGCCTCCGCCACGCTGGCCGAAACGTCAAGCTTTGAAAGGCATGAATAGCTGCATGTGCCGCAGCCTATGCAAAGGTGCGCGTCAAATGGCTTTAGATGCGCGAAATAACTGTTGTCGACAAATCGCTTGATGTACATGGGGTTTAGCTTTGACGGGCATACGCGCTCGCAGCGGGCGCATCCGATGCAGGTGTACAGTTTGTCCTGCGCGCTTTCGCGAAAGGCAAGGACCGCCCGCGTCGTATATGTAATCAGCGTTTTCTCGGCGTTTATCACGGAGATACCCGTCATGGGTCCGCCGCAGACGATGCGCGTGGGTTCGTCGATCATCCCGCACCTTTCCAGCACCTGAATCACGGTCATGCCGATGGACGCTTCCAAATTCATGGGGTTCGCGACGCAATTTCCCGCAACGGTGATGAATACCGTGCTCTGGCGTTTTCTTTTTATAACCGCGCGGTACAGGTGTATCAGTGCGCCCGCGCCTACAATCAGCCTGCGGCGTTCGCCCAAACCAAGCCTTAAGGACCGCGACTCCGCGGGGTAGCCGCCTCTCAGACGCACGACCTTAAACTGGTCAATTGAGCGGGGAATCCTTGTTTCGATGTCGGTGATATTTTTATACGCTAAGATAAACACATTGTCGCAGCCGCAAACGAAGCTGCAAAGCTTAAGTCCGCCGACGGCCTCGTCTTTAAGCTTCATCATGGGGTTGATCTGGCTTGATACATACGGCTCGTCGTCAACGGCGTCCGCGATGACGCAGGCGGCGCGCCCCATAGCCCGAAGCAGCTTGCGGTAAAGCATTTTGCCGTCGCGCTCGTCTACGATCTGCGCAGATTTTGCGATATCTATCACATCGTCAACGGTGAGCGCCGCTATGTCCGCGACAGGCTCGCGGTCAATCGTAAGCGCTTCGGTCTGTGGGTTAACAAACCGCACCAGCGGGCGCGAAAACGCAGGCTCCTTGTGCTGCGCCAGCACAATCCCCTTGAAAATCGACATGTTATAATCCTTCCCTGAAAGCCGGTGATAAGCTTGGATTTCGAGCTGATAAATGAAGATAAACTGAGAATCCGCTTGAATCCGCAGGATATGGCGGAGGCCGGCCTCGTATACGAAAATATGAATTATTCCGACAGCCACACAAAACGTGTGCTGCTGTCGCTTCTGGAAAAAGCAAAGAAACAGGCGGGCTTTGCCCCGCGCGGCGCGAAACTGTTTATCGAAACGTATGAAACGGACAATAAAGGTTGCGACCTTTACTTCACCATCATACGGCGGCCGGGCAAGCTCAAGGGCTCGCAAACGGTTATTTCGCCGGTCCTGTTTGAGTTTGACAGCGCAAAAGAGCTGATAGAGGGTGCGTGTAAAGTATTTGAGCGATACAGCCACAGGATATACAAATCGTCGCTTTACCTTTTAAACGGCAAGTACAGGCTTTTAGTATATAACTTAGATTACGACGATAAGCTAAGCGTTTATTTTTTGTCGGAGTTCGCATCAAAGCTCGGCGAGGACGAGGTGCTTGCCGCATACACAATGGAGCACGGCCGGGAAATCATTTTAGATACGGCAATCGATATGTTGTCTAAATATTTTGGTTAGCTTTCAAAGGCGCTCTCCGCCGCTTCACGGAGCTCTTTTAAGGCGGCTGGGTAACTGGTCGCGGAAAACAGGGAGGAGCCCGCGACAAACACGTTCGCCCCGGCTTTTGCCGCAACCTTGACCGTGGTAACGTCGATGCCGCCGTCAACCTCGATGTCAAGACCGGGGTTTGCGTCAATCGCCCATTCGCGCAGGATTTTGACTTTAGGCATCATATCGGCCATGAACTTTTGCCCGCCGAAGCCCGGCTCCACCGTCATGACAAGCACCATTTGAAGCGCAGGCAAAAATTCCCGGATAACCTCCGGCGGAGTTTTAGGCTTTATCGCAATCCCCGCCTTTATGCCGCTTTGCTTTATTTTGCCGAGCACATGCCTTATATCGGAATCGCTTTCGGCGTGGAACATAATCAAATCGGCCCCCGCTTCCACGAACGCGTCTATGTATTTTAACGGGTTAGAGATCATGAGGTGCACGTCAAAAAAGATTCCTGTTTTCTTTCTCAGAGCTGAGATTACCGGCGGCCCGAAAGAGATGTTTGGAACGAAATTGCCGTCCATCACATCGAGGTGGATCATATCGGCGCCCGCTTTTTCCATGGCGAGAATCTCTTCGCCCAGCCTTGCAAAGTCGCAGGCAAAAACAGAAGGGGAAATCTTTATCAATATACTGCACATCCGTTCAAGGTTTGATTTGCGGACCAATCTCCACCCTATATTGTAACCCAACGGCCTTAAAACGTCAACCTGCTTATAATTGTTAGAAAACAGGAAGCCCCGCATTTTTCGCAGGGCTTCCCGGGTTTGGGCTTTGGAGGCTAGTTGCTTTCCGGCGGATATTCCGAAATGTCTTCTTCCGGCGCATCGCCGTCATGTAAATCCGAGGAATAATATTCCAGATCGTCGGAATCGTCGAACATGAAATCGTCGTCGTCATCGTACAGATAACTGCTTCTGCTTTTAAAATAGGAGGCCAGCGCGATTACAACGCCGACAGCCGCGACAAACAAGGCTACGGTTGCGATGAATGCACTTCTTTTCATACTTTGTCCCTTCCTTAACTTTATAATGAAAATAATATACCGGATTCTAGTATACCATGATTTAATGAAAAAGCACAAGTTCATTTTGCCCTAAATTTTATAAAATATCTATACCGGTTTTTTCGCGCAGACAACCCGCGGGATTCCTGAATAATCGTCGCGCACAAAAATATCCACGCATCCGGAGTCCTTTAGTATTTTCACGACCTTATCGCTTTGCCCGACGCCGATTTCCAGGCAGAACCAGCCGCCGGGAAGAAGCTGGCCGAAATATAATTTCGGGATAATCCTGTAAAAATCAAGTCCGTCGCCGCCGCCGCTCAGCGCCATACGCGGCTCGAACTTTACTTCCGTCTGAAGCGCCGCGATTGTTTCTTTCGGGATATACGGCGGGTTTGATACGAGAATGTCGAGCAGGCATGGATGCTTATATTCCTTTATATCCTGTTTGACGGGCATGACCTTCGAGTGGTTGAGCTCGATATTTAAAAGCAGATAATCATACGCCGCGTCGGAGAGCTCGACCGCCGTCACCAGCGCGTCCGGGCGGTTGTGAGATATGGCGGCCGCCACGCATCCGGTGCCGCTGCAAAGGTCAAGTACCACCGGGGATTTTATGTCCTTTAACAAGTCGAGTGCCGTATCCACAACCGACTCGGTCTCGGCGCGCGGAATCAATACGCCTTTGCCCACCTTGAACGGCAGGCCGTAAAACTCCCATTCGCCCAAAAGGTATTGGAGCGGCTCGCCCCCGAGCCTGCGTTTCACCATGCGCAAAAGCAGGTCCGCCTGTTTTTCCGGCACGGGCTTATCGCTTAAAAAGCTCATATGATAAAGCTTTTTCTGGGTTACATGCGTAAAAAGCTGGCCCGCGTCAAATTTCGAGCCTAACATCTGCGTTGCTGCGGCAAGAAGCGAGCCGTATGTTTTTGGCGTGCTACCACTCATCGGCGCCTTTCTCCTTCGGTATAGCGGGGATGATCGAGGCGATTGCAACTTCAATCTGGCTGTCGTCGGGTTCTGCGGTCGTAAGCCTTTGCAAAAGCATTCCCGGCACTGAAATGATGCGCGTCAGCGTATTGTCGTACCGTCCCGCGAGCTTGATGATCTCATACGAGACGCCGATGACGGCAGGAAGCAGCAAAAGCTTTAAAAAGATTCTTAAAAATATATTTTGCCATGTCAGAACAGAAAAGAGCAGAATGGATATGACCAGCACGATTAACAAAAAGCTTGTGCCGCACCGCGGATGAAAGCGCGATTTTGACCGCACGTTTTCGGCGGTGAGCTCCTCGCCCGATTCGTAGCAGAAGATAGTTTTATGCTCCGCTCCGTGGTACATGAACACGCGCTTTATGTCCTCGAGCCTTGATACAAGCCAGATGTAAAGGATAAAGATTACGATTTTTAAAATGCCCTCAAAAAGCGATTTCATGGTCGGCGCCAATAAAACCGGCGGGATAAAGCTTATGATGACGGTTGGCAGCACCATAAACAAAAGAATCGCAAGCCCCAAGCCAAGGATAAGCGCCACGACCGACACGATGCTCATGATCGGCTTTCCGCTTTTTTTTGCGAGCCACTCCTCGAACTTGCTGGGCTCGCCGTCGTCCATACCGGATTTTTCCGCCGACTTCATCAGGCATTTGTAGCCCAGCATCAGCGAATCCACCATATTAAACGTGCCGCGGATAAACGGCGTCTTTTTGTACCACGCGGAAGTGTTTTTAAGCGGTTTTTCCTCGACGTCGATCGTGCCGTCGGGTAGCCGCACCGCCATACTGGACGCCTCGGGCCCGCGCATCATCACGCCCTCTATTAAAGCTTGCCCGCCGATTGATGTTTTAAAACGATTCTCACTCATTTTTTATTACCATTCCATTTATAAAATTATATTTTGTTTATCATACAGATCATTATTCCTGCAACGATACGGCTTCGTCCTGCTTTGTGTAGACCGGCAGCGTGATGGTGACGGTCGTGCCCTCGCCGTACTTGGAGCCAATCTCAAGCATGCCGCCGTGCCGCGTTATGATCTCATCGGCAAGCGCAAGCCCGATGCCGCTGCCGCGCCGCGTGGAGTCCGCCTTATAAAATTTCTGCTTGATTTGCGGAAGCTCCTCCTCGCGGATGCCGATGCCGAAATCCTCGACGCGGACCGTAAAGCTCTGCGGCGTAAGTATTGTCTCGATTTTCACCTCGCCGCCGCTGTCGGAGTATTTTATAGCGTTGTCTATCACATTGACGAACGCTTGGCGCAGCTTGTTTTTATCGCCGTAAACCGTGGCGATCCCGTCGGATTCGTCATAGGCAAGCAGGATATGCTCGCGGCGCGCCCGCTCCGTGTACATTAGCACGGCCTCCGAAAGCTCGGCGAGTGCATCCATTTTGCCGAGCACAAGCTTTAGCCGCCCGCTTTGCATTTTCGAGAAATCAAGCAGCTCCTCGACCATGTTGCTGAGCCTGACGGTCTCGTTTATAATCACGGACATTCCCTTATGCAGCATTTCCTTATCTTCCCCGTCATCGGAAAGCAACGTCTCGCCCCAGCCCTGTATAGCGGTGAGCGGAGTTCTAAGCTCATGGGAAACGCCGGAGATGAAATCGTTTTTAAGCTGCTCGGCTACGCCGAGCTCCGCCGCCATGTAGTTTATGATGTCGCTAAGCTCCCCGATTTCGTCGTCGTCCCTTTTCTCAAGCCGCGCCGTAAAGTCGCCTGAAGCGATCTTCCGCGCGGTTTCGCCGACCTCGCCGATGGGGTTTACGATGGAGCTTATAAAATATGAGCTTGAAAACAATACGAACGAAAGCACGAAAAGCCCTAGCAAAACCATTCCCGCGATGAGAAGATGGATTTGTCTGTCCACGTTTTGAAGCCCGACGACAAGCCGGACCGCCGACAGAGATTCCTGTCCCGTCACGGGAGACATAACGCTGACCGCCATGACGCGCTGGCCGTTTAGCTGCCCGACAAAACGGCCTGTGCTTTCAGCCATCGCCCTGTCGTAATCCGGCATCAGCCTGTCATCGCCCTCGGGCAAAAATCCGCTTGAGGTAAGCGAGATGCCGCCATTTATGTCGATCGTCATCAGCTCCATGCTTTCACGCTGCGAAAACGTCGCGACATACCCGCGCACAAGCGACGGAAAATCGGCGCGCGTATCCTCGGAGTACTGCTTGAACGCCGCGTTTGCGGAGTCCGCGCGCGTCACGAGCGTCTGCCGCACAAAGTTGTAGTAGTAATTTGTAATGCCGACGGCAAAAACGATTTCCATCAACACGATGATGAACACGATCACCGCGAAGCTGTTGAGCAGCCATCGGCGCGTAATTTTTTTAACGGCCATATCTTAATCTACCCATTTATACCCGTAACCCCAGATCGTGAGGATATGCCGCGGGTTAGAGGAATCGTCCTCGATTTTCATCCTAAGGCGGCGGATATTTACGTCAACGATTTTCACGTCGCCGAAATAATTTTCGCCCCATACGCGCTTTAAAATTTCTGTGCGCTCCATTGCGACGTTTGGGTTTTGCATGAAAAACTCCATGATTTGGAATTCAACCTGTGTCAAGTCCACGGGCTTGTTGTTTTTTGTGAGCGAGCGGCTCTTAAGGTTCAGCAAAAACGCGCCGGAGCCAATAGTCGAAGCGGGCTCGCCTGTCGATTTCGCCATTGAAACGCGGCGGTAAACCGCGTCTACACGCGCGACGAGCTCCGTCGGGGAAAACGGTTTTGCGATATAGTCGTCGGCGCCCAGCATCAGTCCGCTTACTTTATCCATCTCCTGTGTCTTCGCCGAAAGCATGATAATGCCAATCGATCCGCTTTTCGAGCGGATTTGCTTGCATACCTCAAACCCGTCGATTCCGGGCATCATCACATCGAGCAGCGCGATGTCGAAGTCGCCGCCCGCGTCGTCAAAGACCGAAAGCGCCGTTTCGCCGTCGGGGACGTCGGTCACGTCGTAGCCCGCGCGTTTTAGGTTTATCACCACAAAATCGCGGATTGCAGCTTCGTCTTCGGCAACAAGAATCCGTTTCATATATATGTCAACTCCTCATTAATATGGCAATAAGCGGAACAATTCGCGCACTTCCTGCTCGGTAACGGCAAGCTCCTCGCCCGCAAGACGCGGGATATAGGCATAATACGACGCCATACCTTTAGTCTCAAGTTTTGCGTACCGATTGAAATTCCCGCCGGAATCCCTTGCCGCGACCCTGATTCTAAGCAATTCTTCGGCGGGGTGCTGCGCTTCAGGGTCCCATTTGCGGAACAGCCACTCCGATGTATCCGGCCTGATTTCGACCGTCACGGAGTCGTCTTGCCATCTTTCGGGAAATAAAAGCAGATATCCGCTGTCGGCGTTTATGACGGCGCTGCGGTATATCATAAAGCCATCTTCCTCAAGCCGCATGAGCTGCATCAGCTTAGGGGCTTGTCCGGACCTTTCGCTGTAAACGCCGGGAAGCGATACGGGATACGGGACTTCAACGGTATAATTCCCGTCGATATCCATGCTGAAGACGGATTCGTCGCGAAACGTGAACTCATAATTTATTCTGGCAAGATTATATTCACCGCCGCGGTCAAGGTCGCCGCCCGCCAAAAACGAAAGGCCCAAGGCATCCGCCCGGATAATCTCGGTGGCGATTGTCGGCATAAGGCCGTTTGCTAAAAGCCCGTCGACAAAAAGCGCGGAGGCGCCGTCCCAGAGCTTTCCGTAGGTGAGCATTTTGACGTCCTCAATCTCGGGCGAAAGGCTGATTCTGGGCCCCGCCGACAGGTTATCGCCCTGCTTTTGCAGCAAGCTTAAGAAAAAGGTGCGGTCAAGCGCGCTGCGCGCGATGATTGCAACATCCGAGACGCCGTCGCCGCTAAAATCCCTGACGGTGTAGCTGTGGTATTGGTGCTCGGCTTCAAGCAGAAACGAATTCTCATGCATGGAGTATACTTGAAGCATTAAAGCATCCCGCGGGTTTGACGGCTTAAGCCCCACCATCATACAGTAAGAGTCTGCGCTTAGAAGCTTATGAAATTCAATCCATTCGACTTCGCCGCTTTGCAGCGTAATGTCGTAAAACGAAGACCATATTCCCAAATCGTCCTGCTTTAATACCTTGGCGCGGGCTTCCGCACCGGATTCGTCGCTTAAGCTGTAAAAGACGACGGCCTCCTCGCGGCTGTCGCCGTTTAAGTCGAAAAAAACAAACGGCGAGCGGTAATCACCGCTTTGCGGGTACTGGTATACGATGTCGTTAAGCGGAAGCGTTAACGCAAGCGCTTTTAAGACTTCAGCCTGCCGCGGGTTCATTGTCGGCGCTGAAAGCAGGTTTTCAGTCCCCGTCATGGAAACCGCGCCGCACGAAGAAAGAAGCAGAACGATCAGAATCCCTGTTAGTATTCTTGACAAACGGCTCCTGCTCCTTTCAAAACCCACAATTTCCCTTGTACAATATTACTGTAAAATATGTTAAAAGTCAATGAAAACAAAAGAAGACGGCAGCGTCATTCGCTTGGCGCAAAATGCGCCGCTTAAATAGATGTTGAGCGGTAGTGTCAACTTTTGAGATTGACAGAATACATCTTCTTGCCGTATGCTTGACGCTTAATCCTCGAACAGCGCCGTGGACAGGTACCGCTCGCCTGTATCCGGCAGTATGACAACGATTGTTTTCCCTGAATACTCCTGACGCTTCGCTACCTGAGCCGCCGCCCATATGGCCGCGCCGGATGAAATTCCGACAAGCAGCCCCTCTGTTTTTGCAATATCGCGCCCGGCTATAAACGCATCCTCGTTTTTCACCTTGATGATTTCGTCATAAATGCCGGTATTAAGCGTATCCGGAACGAACCCCGCGCCGATTCCCTGGATTTTATGCGGACCCGCCTTTCTTTCGGACAGCATCGGGGAGTCGAAGGGCTCGACTGCGATAACCTTGACGCCGGGATTCATAGACTTTAAATATTCACCGGCCCCGGTAATTGTTCCGCCTGTTCCCACGCCGGAAACCAATGCATCAATCTTACCGCCTGTATCTTCCCAGATTTCGGGGCCGGTGGTCTCCCTGTGTATCTGAGGGTTCGCGGGATTTATAAACTGCCCGGGAATAAACGCGCCCGGTATCTCCTTTGAAAGCTCCTCCGCTTTCGCTATGGCGCCTTTCATTGCCTTTGCGCCCTCGGTCAGCACGAGCTCCGCGCCGTATGCTTTTAAGAGCTTGCGGCGCTCAACGCTCATCGTTTCCGGCATTGTCAGAATGATGCGGTAGCCCCGCGCCGCCGCGACAGCCGCAAGCCCGATGCCCGTATTGCCACTGGTAGGCTCTATGATAACAGAGCCGGGGACAAGCCTGCCGCTCTTCTCGGCTTCGTCTATCATAGCCTTGGCGATTCGGTCTTTTACGCTGCCTGCGGGATTGAAATACTCAAGCTTTGCGACTAAGGTCGCGGATAAGCTGTGTTTTTCCGCGTAACCGCGCAGTTCCAGCAAGGGTGTTTTCCCAATCAGGTCGGATAAGCTTTTCGCAATGTTTGACATAGTACAGCCTCCTCATAATTCTCATACTAGGGCGTGTTCCCGCTGCCGCTCAACGCCCTAATCTTGATAGTCCCCGCGAGACATATCCGGTACAAGACCGTGACTTTTGATGCGCCGCTCGATGCAAAACCTGCATTTGGCGGCTTCGTCGCCGGTACAGATTTTGTTGTCGTATAAGGCGTATTTTTGCCGCGCATCTATCGGGGAAAGGTTCGGCATGACAACGTTTGCGCCGGCCAAAAGCGCCCTTTCGCGGCCATCCGGCGAGATTGTTCCGAGCGCCGTCGTCGCGGGGATCAAAGCCTTGGGCAGGATAAGGCGGGACAGCGCCACCATTTTGAGCGTCAATGTAAGCGGCCCCTGCGGATATACTCCGAACGGAGTGTCGGCTTGCGGTATAAACGGGCCTATCCCCACCATATGAGGCGCAAACTCCCTCAAGAACCGTAAATCCTCTAGCAATGTTTCAGGCGTCTGAAAAGGGGAGCCCACCATAAAACCGGTGCCAACCTGATAGCCGATGTCTTTTAAGGCATACAGGCATTGCTTTCTTTCGGAAAGGCTCATCGCACCGGGATGCAAGCTCCGGTAATGATTCCCGCACGCCGTTTCATGGCGCAGCAGGTATCGGTTTGCCCCTGCCTTAAAAAGCGCTTCATAGCTTTCCCTGCTTCTCTCGCCGATCGAAAGGGTGATGGCGGTATCCGGATACTCCTTGCGGATTGCGCTTATGATTTCAACCATCCTCTCGTCGGTAAACCGCGGGTCTTCCCCGCCTTGAAGCACAAAGGTTTTAAACCCGAGCGCATCTCCTGTCCGGCAGCAATCAAGTATTTGTTTTAGCGTTAAGCGGTAGCGGTCAAGCTTTTGGTTGCCCTTTCGGATACCGCAATAATAGCAGTCGTTTTTGCAGTAATTTGTAAATTCAATGAGACCGCGGAAATACACCGCGTTTCGATAGTGGCGGGAACACAGCTCGCGCGCCGCATGAAACAATCCCTCTATTTCATGCGTATCTTCGGTATTGATCAAATGCAAAAGCCGTGCGTCGTCTGAAATATCTATGTTTGTTTTTTGGCTCATGCTTTTCCCTCCGCGTTAAAAATCTCGCAGCAACGCTCAAGGATTCCGTTTAACCACGCAAGGGCAATCCCGTAGTTTGTGACTGGAATCCCCTTGTTCGCAAGGGCTTCAAGCCGCGACATAATCTCCCGGTTATTGAGCATGCAGCCGCCGCACTGGATTGCCATATGGTACTTATCAAGGCTTTCGGGAAAATCATAGCCGCTGTAATCGTCGAACCGCAATCGTTTCCCCGTCTTCTTTTCAAGGAGAGCGGGGAGTTTAACTTTTCCGATATCCTCGTGGGTGTGGTTGTGCGTACATCCCTCAAGCATCAGGATGTTCGCGTTTTCGGGCAGCTCCGGTATGGCGTCGGCGCCCTCTAAAAGCTGCCTGAAATTCCCTTTCTGCCGGGCAAGCAGCATTGAAAAGGACGTAAGCGGTATGTCCCCCGGCAATACCCGGTTCACATAACCGAACGCCTGGCTGTCGGTAACAACGAGATTTACCGGAGAAAGGCTTTGCATCGCGCTTTCGAGCTCAATCTCCCTTGTGACGAAGCACTTAATCCCGTGGTCAAGGCAGTCGCGCAGAAGCTGGACCTGCGGTAAGATCAGCCGTCCTTTGGGAGCCCCCGAATCCACCGGGACCACCATAACGACGTTGCTTCCTGATGGCAGCAAATCTCCCAGTAACGTCTCGCTTTCCTGATTAAGCGACTGCAAAAGACTTACAAGCTTTTCCCGAACGGGAGCGGCGTCGCCGTAAAAGAAGACGGCCGAATCAAATTCCTTTGCCAAAGAAGCGGCTAAGCATCCCGCTATATCGCATTTCGTAAACACAAGGATATGCGGCAGATTGTGAAGCGTAAAACGGCGGTAAGCCTCGCGGTCAAAGCAGGTGACGTCGGCGACGTATAAGGCGGCGTCGGCCCGGCGGCGCATCGCTTCCGTCTTTTTCAAGCGCTTAGAGCCAAGCTCGCTTTTGTCATGTAGCCCCGCCGTATCCACCAGAACGACCGGCCCGTATGGAATAAGCTCCATCGCGGCGCTGACAGGATCGGTTGTGGTTCCCGCCCGGGGAGACACAATGGCCCTGTCCTGCCCGGTCAGGGCGTTGAAAAGCGTTGATTTCCCAGCGTTTGCGTCGCCTAAAAGCACGACATGCCGGCGCATGGCGTTCGGCGTTTTTTCCATCTGAATCCCCCCTATATAAACAAATCGCGCTCGCCGCCACGGATTTTATTAAGGCTTTGCTCCGTTTTAAGGCGAATATTTTCGTTTTCGATGCACCGTATCTCGCGCCTGATGGCGCCGTCCGCTTTCCGCCGGAAGCTTTCGCCGCCGTAATCCATTGAATATTCACACAAGGTCATCAAAGCGTTGGGCAGGCAGACGTTTTTGATCTGACCGCTTTTGGCAAGGCGCATAAAGCGGTCGCCGGTGCGTCCGCTGCGGTAACAGGCTGTGCAGAAGCTCGGGATGTACCCGTCGTCTATCAGCCCTGAAACGACCGACAGCGCGTCGCGGTCGTCATTCACCGTAAACTGCGGGTTTGAGCCGCCGGATTTCCCTCTTTGCGCGTATCCGCCCACTTCAGCGCATGAACCGGCGGAAAGCTGCGATATACCGGCTTTCAAAAGCCGTCCGCGCATTTCGCGGTTTTCCCTTGTTGAGAGGATCATGCCTGTGAAAGGGACGGCCAGTCGTATAACCGCTACAATCTTTTCAAATGTTTCATTGTCCACGAGATTCGTAAAATCCGCGATATCCATACCGGCGGCCGGACGAAGCCTCGGAACCGAGATGGTATGAAAGCCTACGCCGAACTCCTTTTCGAGATGCTCGTTATGCAGCATAAGCCCCAGAACCTCGAAGTACGGGTCGGCAAGCCCGAAGAGCACGCCGCCGCCAACATCGTCGATCCCGGCTTTCATGGCGCGGTCGAAGGCGGTAAGATGGTACTCGTAATCGCTTTTGGGGCCTGAAATATGAAGCCGCTCATACGCCTTGCGGCAATAGGTTTCCTGAAACAGGATATACGTGCCGATTCGGGCGTCCTTCAGTTTTTTGTAGTTTTCCTCCGTCGTCGCGGCAATATTGACGTTGACACGCCGGATTTCGCCGTTTTCAAACCTCATATCGTATATGGTTTCTATGCACGCAAGGATGTAGTCGATCGGACACATGGCGTCGTGCTCGCCGGCTTCCAGCGCAAGGCGTTTGTGTCCCATCCGCTCAAGCTCCCGGACCTCGTCGCGAAGCTCGTCCATCGTCAGCCTGCGGCGGGCAAACGCATGACTTTCGTTATAACTGCAGTAAGCGCAGCGGTTGACGCAGTAGTCGCTGACATAAACCGGTGCGAACATCACGATACGGTTGCCGTATATCCTGCGCTTTAATTCATCCGCAATCAAAAAGATACGCCGCAGATTATGAGGATTGTCGTTTACAAGCAGAGCGGCAACTTCCTGGGGACTTAAGCCCTCCATACGCTCTGCCTTATCCAGAATTTTACTTATGTCCGCTTCGGGTATGCTTTCCGCGTTATGAAGCAGCCCCTCGATGTATTCCTGATTGATAAACAAGCTTATAAATCCTCCTTTTCGCCCGTGAGCTTACCGGATATAGCAGTTTTGACGGTTACGCCTGGAAGCTTTCCGAGCCTGCCGGTAAGGGCGTTTATAACATCCAGCCCGCCTGTGACGGTAATGGATATAACCGACGTATCCTCCTCGTCAAAGGGGATTCCCATGCGCCCTTTTACAATCCCCTTGAACGATGAGACGATATCGTTAAAATCCTTTTGGCTGAGCTGTGGGTTTTCTAAAATCGCGCCGATTACAGCGATTCTTTTCATGGCGTATTCTCCTCTCAATTATGTGTCGCACGCAAAAGCCGCCCGGGTACAGCCCGGGCGGCGAAAGAACATACGGCAAAGCCATGCGGTAAATCATCCGCCCTCGAAAACCAGAACCCGTCTTGGCCCGCAAGGAACAAGTGTTTTATTTTTAACTTGCTTCCAAATCACGCAAGCGCGCTCGCGTAAAATGGATTTGTTGTCATATTACACCGGTTTCGAGAAAAAGTCAACCGGGCGGCGCCTTATGCATCAAGCCCTCCAATGTCGCGCCATCAACGTACAAAGCATACCCCAATCGTAAAAGACTATTTACCATTCCACAGGAAAAGTCCGAAAAGGCAGGTAATAATCACCGCACTGTATCATTCGGGGTTCACAACATTTGCGGGCTTACCGTCCACGAATGCTTGCAGGTTCGCCACGGCAATATCCATCAGCTTTTGGCGGCTCTCCCTGGGCGCCCAGGAGATATGGGGCGTAATCAGGCAGTTTTTCGCTTTCAGCAACGGGTTGTCCGGCAAAATCGGCTCGGCGGAAACCACATCCAGCCCTGCCGCGTACACCTTGCCGCTGTCAAGCGC
>WRLK01000019.1 GCA_009777635.1 Oscillospiraceae bacterium
GTTCTGTTCGCCGCGATCAGCCAAGGTGTAAAGTAGAAAAACACACAAATTACAGAAATAAAAGCAGGAATATAGTGTTTGTATAAATGCATACCCGCTTTCCCTTTCGCATTTTCTGAATAAGGTTGAGCCAACAAACTAATTTTAACACAAGCCCCGCCGTAATTCTAGCCCTTGCCTCGTTCGTTGTGTTCAAAGGCGTCGTGGTCGAGTTTTCGTATGATGCCGTACTCGTCGGGGTGTATTGGTCTGACAGTATAATCTTCATTCATTTTCTGATTCCTCCGTTTTGGTTTTTTTGTGGACAACATATAAATAGCGACGCCCACAGTGTTTATTGCGAAAACTATCAAGGGTAACAGTTTCGTCGAAAGACTCACGAAGCATACGCTGTATATGCTCGGCTAAACCATCGTTTTCAAGCACACTACGCATCGCCAAAACAGTATCATGTTTACGGCGCATTAAACGGTAGTGGTGTTCGCTGTAATCTACCACTTCGTAGGACAATTCATTTTTTCGCAATGCTTCAGCCAGTTGCGTTTCGTCCGGCTCACGATTGTCGTCCATATAATACGCCGCGAAGATACCTTTGGGTTTGAGCCACCGTTTAATTCGTTTTATTAAAGCGTAGAGATTATCGGTAAAATACAGAGTGTCAACCGATACAATCGCATCAAACAAATCGTCTGGATAATCTTTATGGTCAATAATTGCAACTTCAAAATGTTTTGCTTGTCCTTCGAGCCGTTTCTTGGCCGATGTGATGGCAGATGGGGAGTAATCAAACCCGTATACTTCTGTTCCTGTTTGTTCACGAATGTAGGCGCAGAATTTTCCATTACCGCAACCGATTTCGAGCATCTTGGCTTTTGACGATAAGTTGAGTGCCGCGAGTAAATGAGTGATCTGTTCGAGATCGGCGAAACCGTCCTGCGAAAAGTCAATACCGTAAACCGCTTCGCAGTATTGCGTAAAAGCATGACTGTTTTCTATCTTGTGATAAAAATTTTCGTAGTCATCATACATATGGTAATCATTCATTTCCTGATTCCTCCGCTTTTCTTTTGTTTCTTGCTCCATTTAGCAAGGTCTTTGTGCCATGCCCGTTTATCCTGAAGATAACCGGATTTATCACTGGCAAATTTATTTTCCCGCTTCTGTACAAGGTAACGCTCCCAATGTTCACGCGGTAATGAACCATCGGCAAGTGCGGCGAGAACCGCGCAACCCGGTTCTGTCTGGTGTTGGCAATTGCTGAATCGGCACCCGGCAAATAGTTCTTCTACATCAGCAAATCCTACACTGATACCCTCATCCGCGCCGAACAAACCAAGCTCACGCATCCCCGGCGTATCAATGACCATCGCGCCGGATGGAAGCATGAAAAGCTGACGATGCGTTGTTGTATGACGGCCACGGCTGTCATCTTCGCGGATAGCTTTTACAGCCATAACTTTCCTATTCATTAGCGCGTTGAGAAGCGATGACTTGCCTACACCGGACATACCGAGGAACACCACGGTTTTGCCGGGTTGTAAGTATTCGTCGAGTTCATCCATGCCAAATCCGGTATGCGCGGAAACCGCGTGAACCGGCACATCGGGCGCGGCGTTTCTTACTTCAGCCAACGCAGCGGTAAAATCTTCAACTAAATCCGCTTTTGTAAGGATTACGACGGGTTGCCCGCCGCTCTGTCGCGCCTGTGTAAGATAACGGGCGATGCGGCTGACTTTGAAATCCCAGTTCAGGGACGACAGTATGAAAATATAATCAAAGTTCGTTGCGACGACCTGTTCAAGAATGGTTTTGACATACCCTGCCGCGTGTCCTGAAAAATCGGCGCGGGAAAACTTCGAGTGGCGGGGCAGTAGTTTTGCGATACGCGAATCGCCAAGCTCGTTGTATTGCAGTAACACAAAGTCGCCGACGCATGGGAAATCCTCACGCGCTTCCGCTTCGTGGTAAAAAGTGCCTTTGAGATTTGCCGTTACTTCACCGCGCTCGGTGACGACGGTGTACTGCGCTCCCCGATGTTCCGTGACCCTACCGGGTAGCAGACCATCGGGCGGCGTTTCTATTTCGGTGTAGCCGTATTGTTTCAAATCAATCATTAAATATCTCCTAAAATCATGTTGTTTTTGGATATAAAAATACCGCAGACAAGCAGCCTCATTTGAAGCTGCTTTTTCGCGGCATGATACATCAACAAGTTGATGTATCCAAAAAGGGATACGACCTAAATCGTATCCCGCAAAAAGCAGTATTCACGAAAGGTTACTGTTGACGGCATAGCAAACATACGAGTATAGCCCCGTTTAAACCTATGCCCGATATTCGGTTTTAAGTTGTAATCACCATTAACATACAAGCAATCATTAAAACACATCCCCTTTCGCATGGAAATTTTCTACTATGGAACATATACAGTATATGTGAAGAACGAGGTGTTGTCAAGGTGAATTCCACGATTTATCACTCAAGCATGAATTAGACTATATCAATTTTTCAAATGTTATTCAAGCGCCCCACTTCTGGACGGCGCGCCTGATAGCAACCGTACAGAAAAGCGACACGGGAGCTTTCCCCGTAATCTAACTTTTCATACAGCGTCTCTAAAAAATACGACGCGGCGGCATGAACCGACGACTCAAACAATGTACGGCCGCCCGTGTCCAATACGATTACGCCAATGCCGCCCGTTACCGATAAATGCTCGAAATGAGTATAGTTATCCAAAATGAATCCCTCAAATACTATAGCTGTCCGCTCCCTGCATATCATGCCGATCCAGTATGTCCTGCAATGTGATTCCCTCTAAATATTCATTTATGAGTTCATATAACCCCTCCCATACCGAGAGGGTTTTACAGATACCCGCGCGGTCACACCGGTTTTCCTCATCTTCCAAGCAAGCCACAGGCACAAGGCTGCCTTCCGTAATTCGCAGCACTTGAGCGACCGTAATTTCCGCAGGCGCTTTCGACAGCATATATCCCCCTTGCTTTCCCCTGTTCGCACGGAGAAAATTTGAAGTGTGCAGCAGGGAAACAATCTGCTCTAAATACTGCTTCGAGATATTCTGCCTTTCGGCAATCTCTTTGAGTGAAACAAACCTGTCGTCTTTGCGTTCCGCTAAGTCTAAGAGCATTCGCAGAGCGTATCTGCCTTTTGTAGAAATCTTCAATTTGTTCCACCCAGCTTTCCGTCCCGCACCTCAAAAAGGATGTCAGCTTTTTTCGCAAGTTCATTGTTGTGCGTGACAATCACGACGGTTTTTCCCGATTTGTGGATTTTGAATATATGCTCCAAAACCTCCCCCTCCGCTTGAGAATCCAGATTCCCCGTAGGTTCATCCAGCAAAAGAATGTCGGTGTCATTCGCAAGGGCGCGGGCAATTGCAACCCGTTGCTGCTGCCCTCCCGAAAGTTCGTTTGGCTTTGCATTGGCTTTTTGGGGAAGCCCCACCAATTGCAGCAATTCCTTCGCCTTTTGCCGTTGTTCATTGCGACCGGAGGCACTTCGGCCGAACATCATCGCGATTTCGACATTTTCCAAAGCTGTGAGGTTAGCAAGCAAGTTGAAAAACTGGAATACAAACCCTATTTTTTCCGCCCTCATCTGCGCAAGCGCACTGCCGCTTAGTTTTGTGATGTCGGTGCCGTCGACAATAATGCTGCCTTTTGTTGGCCTGTCAAGGCCGCCGAGCAGATTCATCAGCGTACTCTTTCCGTGGCCGGAAGGCCCAATGATGCAGGAGAAAGAACCTTTGGGTATCTCCAAACTCACACCTTTTAGTGCGTGGGTTTTCACCGAACCCTTGCCATATATTTTCTCTACGTTTTCGGTTCTGATAATTATATCACTCATAGCTAATCGCCTCCATCGGTGTAAGTCCGGACGCTTTCCATGCCGGATACAACCCTGACAGAATGGACATCACAAGCGAGAAGGATACCGCCATTAAAACGAGAGAAATGTCAACGCTCGCTTCCGGCGACGCGCCCTTCAACAGGTCGTTGGCTCCGATTTGCGAAATAAATTCCCCGGCAAAGACCGCCGCCAATAGCCCGGCGGCAACTCCTATTATTCCGCCCAACAGTCCATACAGACCCGATTCAAGAACAAAAATCTTGAATATTGTGCTGCGTTTCCCTCCGATTGCCTGTAAGATTCCGATTTCCCTGCGACGCTCGTAAACAGCGGTCATCATGGTGTTGATAATGCCGAACGCCGCCGCTATCAGCGCTACCCCCGCCACAAGCTGCAAGGTTATATTTACCGAACCCAATATCGCCAGCACCGAGCCTAAAAGCTGCTCATCGGTTGAAACTTGAACATTGGCGGTGTCTACAATGGCAGCTATGTAGCTGTCCATTTTTGCCATGTCGTCTACCTTTGCTGACATATAAGATATATAGCCCTCTTTTTGGAATATCCTCTGGGCAACGGTCAGAGGGACAAACATCATTCCATCGTCATTGCTTTGGGTTGGGTCGAGAATCCCTATGACCGGTAATGTTTCTTGTCGTATGGTTACCTCGTCACCAACGCTTACTTCGTTCCTGTTTGCGAAATCTGAACCGATGACAACGGCATCTTCGTTTTGCGAGGTGAAATATGCGCCGTCCGCAATCTCCCACCCCCGGAACAGCCGGGTTTCCTCCGGCAGAATCCCGCCAATCACGGCAGGGTTGTCTTTCACAGCGGCTTTTTGTGTAAGATGCGGAATGACCGTAATTCCCTCCAAAACAGATACCTTTTCAAAAACACCGTATTCAAGCGATTCCGAAATGGTCTCCCCGGTGACAATTGCAATCTGGTTAAAAACGCATATGTTCTCGGGCATAATCATAAGGTTCGCCCCCATCGCCTGCGCCTGCCTTGTGACTTCACCGCGCATACTCCCGCCCATAGAAAGCAAAGCTGTAAACGACGCCATTCCTATGGAAATCCCAAGCAATGTGAATATAAACCGGCCTTTCCTGCGAAAGAGATTTTTCAAGACAAGAGCAAATATGTTCATGGCAATCGTTCCCTTCCTTGTGAGTTATGGAATGTTGTAGCCGGCCGCAGTGATGCTATCCTTTATTGTCTGGGCGTCTAACTCCGGCTCATGCTCCACTGTGACCAGTTCCGCCCTTAAATCCACCGAAACATGGGCGACGCCATCCAATGCCGAAACCGCTCTTGATATTCTGTTTGCGCAACTGTTGCAAGTCATACCCCAAACCGTCAGCTCGGTTTTCACAAAAGCAGAACTCCGGTCTATCTGCTCATCGCGCGGATTGCCTGGTTCTTCGCCGCCACAGGCAACGAGCGCAAAAACCATTGCTATAACAAGCATGGATAATGCCAGCTTTTTCATTTTACAGCACCTCATTCCAATACACATATAATTCATATAGACATAGTATATTATAACAAGTTATCCGCAGTTTGTCAACGTCAAGACGAAAAAGCAACAGGGTAAAAGCAAACACATACTTGACAAATATGTTTTAGGGGTTTATAATATAAACATACTAATCATATAGGTTTTATCTGCATGATTAATTTAAGGAGGAACATACCATGTTCAAACAAGCAAAACGACTCATCGCAACCCTAACAGCCATCGCTCTTTTTTCGGCTCTTTTAGCGGGATGCTCATCACAAGTGGAGCAGGGCGGCGAAGCAGCCCCGACCAAAATCATCGTGGCAGACGCAAAGACCACCCATCATCTCAATCTCTACGTCGCAAAAGAACTTGGACTTTTTGAAAAGTATAATCTCGATGTGGAAATCATCGCAACAGACGACAACGCGGCATCCCGCGATTTAGTGGTTTCCGGCAGCGCGGACGTATTCTGGACTTGCCCGACCACAGCCATTGCCGCAATAGCGGGCGGTGCGCCAATCAAAACCATCGCGCAGGTCAAGAAACCCTGCACAAGCGTATTGCTCGTTCCGGCAGACTCCGACATAAGGGAACTTTCCGATTTGCAGGGCAAAAATATTTCCGGTATTTCACCGACTTGCGAAGCGATTATCTCGTTGACTGTCGCCGCAAGGAATGCGGGCGCGACATTCAATTTGGAGCGTTTGGCAGGCGGTCCATCAATACAGGCGCTTGAAGCGGGCGCGGTAGATGGTGCAATCCTTGAAGAACCGCAGGCGAGTATCGCTGAACTGGCGGGCTATGTCAGAAGATTTGACGATGTTTCGGCAAATATCCCCTGCCGCACAATCAACGCAAGCGATAGCTTTTTGGCAAGCAACACTGAAGCGCTTAAGGATTTCATCAAGGCGATTGACGAAGCCAATGCGCTGATTCTTGCCGACTCGACCGCCGACAATATTGTGGCAATCGCCGCCGCATACACTGGCGCGCCGGAAAACGCAATCATCCACGGCAACCATCGCCTGCTATTCGGAACAACGATTGAAGTCGAAGGACTAAAAAAACTCGCCGATGAACTTGTCGCTATGGATGACATAAAGGCTAATCCGGGAGACAGTATGTTTGCCGATGCGTTTAGGGGGTTCACATGGTAATAAAGCGGTTGACAGCTACAGGGGTCTTGAAACGGCTGCTCGGGTTGTTGGTAGCGTTGATTTTTATGCTAATGCTCACCTCATGCGGGGCAGATGAGATGGCTGATTCTGTTCCGCAACAGGATGACTGGAGCTGGGAGGGTCAGTGTTGCTGAAAACTACGCATCAAAAAATCCGCGGCACGATAAGGCTGGGACTGCGCGAACTCGGCTACTTCTTCAAGGGGGCGGCGGGGAACCTTTTCTCGCGGGAATTTATCCCTGTGCTGACCCTGTTCCTTGTGGCTTGGGAACTCCTGCCGCGAACCATGACAATGCCGGACGGCAGACCTATCGGAAACCTCGTTCCGCCGCTTAGTGCGGTTGCCGTGACCTTTTGGGACATGGTAACAAACCGTGGGTTTCTCGGCGATGTAGCTGACAGCATGGGGAAATTTTTTCTCGGATTGGGGATTGCTATCGTGACGGCGATTCCCATTGGCACTCTGATGGGCTGGAATATCTCAATCAGAAAACGGGTTCTGCCGCTGTTTCAGCTGCTCTCGCCCATACCGCCGCCCGCGTGGGTTCCGCTCACGATTATCATTTTCGGCGTGGGGCTGCCCATGCAAACCTTCTTGATTTTTCTCGGCGCGTTTTATCCGATTTTATTCAATACTTACCAAGCCGTCAAGGACACCGACCCGCGCTACTTGGCAAGCGCAAGAATTTTCGGCGCATCGGAGCTGACTTTAATCTTGCGTGTATATTTTTGGCATGCAATCGGTGCGATTATCATGAGCGTTAAAACCGGCGTGGCCATCGGGCTTGTCATGCTGGTCATCGCCGAAATGTACGGCGGACGAACGGGAATCGGCTATGTGCTAAACGAAGCGAAGGACTATTTCAGAATCCCGCAGATGGTGGTATGTATGGTCACGCTTGGTTTAATCGGCTGGTTTTTAATCGAAGTCTTAAAATTTGTTGAGTTGAAAGCAGCCGTATGGAAGGGGGGACGGTGACAGTTGAGAGTTGGCAGTTCAGAGTTGACAGTTAGGGGGGATATTTGTGATTGAGGCGCGTAATGTTAGTAAGTTTTTTTCCATCATCAACGAAGACCGTACCGCTGACGGAATTACGGCTGTATTATCGGTATCGCTTATGATTGAGGACGGGAAAATCGTGAGCTTGCTTGGTCCCTCCGGCTGCGGGAAGTCTACGTTTTTGGAAATTCTCGGCGGGTTGCAAGCCCCGACCGAGGGAAACGTCTGCATCGACGGCGTACAGGTATTGGAGCCGTTGCCGTCTACCCGCAAGGAAATGGAGGCTTATCGAAAGAAGTACAAATTCCTGTCGCCACTGGCCAACCGGATGTGGAAAAATCAACCGAAACACAACATCGCCATGATTTTTCAAGATTACGCTGTGTTCCCGTGGATGACGGTATTGCAAAACGTCATGTTTGCTCTAAAACTTCGCGGCGTCCCCCGGCAGAAGCGGGAGGACAAGGCGCTTGTGTATCTGAAAAAAGTCGGGCTTGCGGATTCCTTGAGAAAGTATCCGGCTCAGCTTTCAGGCGGTATGCGGCAGCGGCTGGCGCTTGCGCGGGCATTGTCGGTAGAGCCTAAAATCATACTGATGGATGAGCCGTTCGCCGCCGTAGACGCCCTGACCCGTGAACGCTTGCAGGACGATTTGCTGCGGTTATGGGGTGAGACGGGGATTACCATTGTAATGGTCACACACGATACAGACGAGGCTTTGTACTTGTCGGACGAAATCGTGGTGTTTTCCCCGAATCCCGGTACAATACGCAATCGGTTTGACATTGACGTTCCGCGCCCGCGCAGACGCAGCGACCCGGAACTTTTGGAGCTGAAATCGCGTATCACATCGCTTTTCAAATATGACATTAACCATGAAAGTGAGTTTTCGATATGAATAAAATTATGTTTCGTTCAAAAACCTACGACAGCATTACCGAAGCGATTGGCGCAACGCCATTGGTACGCTTGCCAAAAATCTCAGCGGGACTGCCGGGCATTTTGCTTGGTAAATTGGAAGCGTTTAATCCCGCGGGGAGCGTCAAGTGCCGAATTGGCGCGGCAATGCTCGAAGCGGCGCGTAAAGAGGGCAAACTGGAGGACGGCGGTACAGTGATTGAGCCCACCAGCGGCAACACGGGCATTGGGCTTGCTTTTGCTTGCGCGGCGCAGGGATACCGCCTGATTCTTACGATGCCCGAAACCATGTCAATCGAACGGCGCAAGCTGGTAAAAATGCTTGGCGCGGAGTTGATTCTCACGCCGGGCAGCGAGGGTATGTCCGGCGCAATCAAAAAAGCGCGGGAGGTTTTGGCGGCAACGCCCGGTAGTTTTATGCCCCTGCAATTTGATAATCCCGCCAATCCGCAGGTGCATCGCGTTACAACGGCGGAGGAAATTTGGAACGATACCGGCGGCGAGGTAGATATTTTTGTTGCGGGCGTCGGCACGGGCGGCACGATAACCGGCGTGGGCGAGGTCTTGAAAGAGCGCAAACCCTCCGTGAAAATCGTCGCGGTGGAGCCGGACGCATCCCCGGTGCTTTCAGGCGGCAAAGCCGGTCCCCATCGCATACAGGGAATCGGCGCGGGGTTTGTGCCGAAAATCCTCAATCGTTCGGTCATTGACGAGATTGTCCGCGTGACCAACGAGGACGCTTTCGATACCGCTAAAAAACTGGGGCGTATGGAGGGCGTGCTTTGCGGCATATCTTCCGGGGCGGCGGTATGGGCGGCACTACAGCTTGCCGGCAAAGCGGAAAACGCCGGGAAAACCATTGTGACCATGCTGCCCGATTCGGGGGAACGGTATTTGGCCACGCAGCTTTCGGATGTGCCGGAGAAGTAAGTGCAGCTATCGGAAGCCTTGAAAACCTCAGAAATCAATGCGGCTCCAATAAAGAGCTTTTCAGATTCCCATAATTTGAATGATTACTGTGCGCTCACGGGGCCGGGTATGGTCGAAATCCACAAAGTAGATATGCCCAAACTCGCCAAGCTCAAGATTGCTGTCAATAATAGGTATAGATTCACTTCGTCCCAGTATCGAAGATCTTAGGTGCGCATCGGTATTGAGTGTACCGGGTTTATCTTCTCCGTGTTCCGCGGAAAAAACGGTTAATTTGGGGCCCGGATGCATATACTGGCCCTCCTTGCGGCATGTCGGAATGATTTTCTCAAACACATCCGCAAAATCCTGCTGTAAATAGGTAAGCCCCGTGTAGGATCGGTCAATTGAATCCTCATCAATGATTATGGCGCATGTTGTATGCCTTGAATAGACAATACACATCCCCGCCGAAATTTCAGACTGTGCAACCATCTCTTTCACCGCGTCTGTTATTGAATGAAACGATGTTCTTCCGCCTTGAGATTGCGCTTTAATCTGCTTAGATATGATTTTCATGCATTTGCTCCTTTGCTTTTTGTAAATCGTTATGTGCCTTTCGTACGCTTCTAACCATCTCATCAAGCATTGAATCGCTATCGTTTGATAAAAAAATACCGGACGCCGCCCCTGTTGCCTCCGCACCGGCGAAAATGAAATCGTAAACCTGCTGTCCTGTAGAGATACCGGCCGCCTGCTCTACAATTATGTCAGGGGATATTTCCTTGATTGCCCTCGTAACCTGTTCAACATAAGCCATGTCGCTGACAGTGCCGGAACCGATAAGCTCAGTCGGCTCCGGGTTTATAATGTCGGGATGCAGGTTCGCAATCGCCTTTGCCTCGGCAATTGTGTCTGCGCAAGCAAAGGTAAGTAATTCCAGCTCATTTGCGCGGTCTATCGTCCTTTTAATCTGTGCAAGCGGCATAGGCCTCTCACAGTGATTGACAACAACCCCCTTGGCCCCTGCCGCCTTTACAGCCTCCGGCAGAACATCTGCTATCCCCCGCCCCGGGCGCAACGTGTCCATATACGGTGCAATAACGATTATACGATTCGTATTTTCGCTCACAGTCCTAATCTCAGTATACGGGACTATTATCATAATATCGATATCATATTTTTCCGATATCCTGTCCGCGTGTTTTGCGAATCTAAGCACTTCATCACCATATATGTAATTCTTAATTCCGATTTCAAAGTATGGCGTTCTGATTTTTTGTTTCATTCTCGATTCATCCTCTGCGCCTATGCATCATGCATTTGTTTTTGTGCCGTCAGGTATTTATCGAACCCTTTTTTATATTGCTTCGCTGTATCCGGCTGTGGGATAAATGCAGCCGCTTCTGTTTGAACCTGTTCAAACGCTTCGACTAATGAGCCATAAACGCCTACAGCAACTGCGCAAAGCATGGCTGCTCCCTGAGACGCTGTTTCGCTTTCAGGATATACCTCAACGGGTATGCCCATAATGTTTGACTTGATTTCACACCACAGCTTGCTCCTTGCGCCGCCGCCCATTGAAATGATGCGTTCAACACGGCCGCCTGTGATGTTTTCCAGCATCACAACATTTTCTTTTAGCATATAGCCCACGCCCTCTAGTATACTTCGTATAAAATCCGGCTTGGTGCAATGCAGTCCAACTCCACTGAAGCTTGCGCGGCAATCAGGCGCGTTAAGCGGTTGAAGTGAGCCCGAAAAGTAAGGCAGCGTTATGATTCCATTTGATAAGGGTGGGGATTTTGCCGCCAAATCTACTAAATAATCGTAAACGGATTCACCGTCTTGCGCCGCCTTTTTTTCCTCCTCCGCACAGAATACGTCTTTAAACCATTTAAGAGCCATCCCCGCGGTCATGCAAACCGGGAGAAGCAATTGCAGGTTACGGGTGTAATGCCTGTAAATCGGAACATTATATTCCGCCTGCACCGGCGCCGATTTTCTTGTAATGCCAATGCACAGCGCCGTTCCTGTCGTTTCGGTAACCACACCGCTTTTAAAATTTCCCGCGCCAATTGCGCCGCAAACCTGATCCATCGCCCCGGTGACGATCTTGATTTCTTTGGAAAGACCGAGCTTTTCAGCAACATCGGGCAGAATGCCGCCCACAATTTCACCGCAATCCATTACTGTAGGGATTTTTCCGGAGTCGAGACCCAGCTTGTCAAAAATACCGGTCCACAAGCTGTCTGTTGTTATATCGAAGTAGCCGGTTGTTGATAAAAGCGATTTCTCAGTGACGAACCTGCCGGTGAGATGCAAGATGATGTAATCCTCAAGCAGCAGAAAATACTGTGTTTTCTCATATATACCGGCCTCATGCTGCTTGAACCATAACAGCTTGCTGATTGGGCAAAGCCCGTTACATTCGGGAATGCCTGTCCGCATATAAAACTGTTCTGCCGGTATCAGCCCGTTGATTTGCTCCGCCTGCTCCGCGGCTCTTGCGTCAAGCCAAACAACGGCATTATACAAAGCGTTTCCGCACGCGTCT
Organism: Oscillospiraceae bacterium; assembly: GCA_009777635.1. Taxonomy (GTDB): domain Bacteria; phylum Bacillota; class Clostridia; order Oscillospirales; family Ruminococcaceae; genus WRAV01. Next base: position 11,943 of record WRLK01000019.1, read on the forward strand.
ATCGGAATCAAGGTCTCGCCCTGCGTCGTTACAGAAATACCGATAACCCTGCCGCCGCCGATTTCTTCCGCGACTTCCGATATACCACGGCTAACGGCGTCAATGTAAATACCCGGCTCAAGCTCTACCCTGTTGTTCTTGCTTATCAGCGCGTATTCAATGCCTACACGCTTGTGAATACGAAAGCTTTCATCCAATGCACAAACCTTAACACTGGTGGTACCTATATCCAAGGTTAGAAAAAACTTCATTATTTCACCTCCGATTATTATTACTCCGGCACTTAAATGTCGCAATCAAGTGCTCCGCAGCAAGCTGCGGGATATGACCCGCTTGGTTACACGAACGCCGCCACGCGGCCGGGTATGAAACCCACGAGTGGGATTCAAGCAATTTTTTGAACAGTCAGGACGTTACACACACTCTTACAGTACGAGTACGCGCCCGTACTTGGTCAAAATCGGCAAAATATATAACCCCAAACTCCCCCAGCAGCATTTCGCCGTTTTCAATAGGAACGCAGACAGACCGCCCCAATAACACCGACCTCAAATGGGCGTCGGTGTTAAGGCTCCACCACGCCTCTTCACTTCGCTCGCGCCCTGCGATTTCAATATGCAAGGGACCGGGGTGCAGGTATTGTCCGTTTGTGGTGCATGTGGGTACAATCTTTTCAAGTACACGCACCATATCCTGCATCAAAAACTGTTCCCCGTAAAAATCCGTGTCGTCGGATTGCTCCTGAATCAAAACGCTGCAGGTCGTGTGTTGAGAATAAACCGTTACGAGCGCTTTTTCGATTTTCAAGCTTTCTACAAAGGACTTTACTTCGCCGGTCACATCATGGAAGGTCGGGCGTCTTTCGCAATGAATCTCAAAGCTGTGATTGTAAATCATCGGCTATACCTCCTTATACTCAATGCCTGCCATTTCACACAGTATTTTCCATCTTTGCGCCACATCTCCCAAGCAAATCACTTCGTGGTGTGTGCCGCCCAGCTTGAGCCAATCCTCGACGCAGCGTCTTACACCGCTGTCCGGTTTAAAAAACAGATATGGCATCTCACAGCGGCGCATGTCCTCTTTGTCGAGGATCTCACCTTTTGCAACTACAAGCCTAAAACTGCTGCCCAGAGACACAAGACTGACAAGCGTGGCCCTTCCCGGCGTTGGCTGAAACAGAATTGTAGGCGGGTTTTCCAAGCCGCCCTCGCCAAGATAGCGGTCTATAAGCCGCGGGCTTCTTCCTTCTGCTGCGCTTGCATAATTGCCTTCGCCTGCATGGCAAAACAAAATGGACTGTGATTTCTCGTCCATCATATACATCTCGGTAAAGTTCGCCGGCCTTCCGCTTAGAATATGCCCCGCGCGCACCATCGCGGCACAGTTGATATCGCCTTCGGCGGCATATCCGTAGCCGTCCGCCATTAGCCGGGAAGCCGCGTAGAGCGGCAGCTGGCGAAACCGCCCGTCTTGGCCGAACATATCAAAATGCGCCGTAAAAGCATCATAGCTATTTGTCTCTAGATATCGCTTGAACCCGAGATATTCCGTTACGGCAATCCGATGGCTTTCCTCCGCAAGCTTGCTGTCAACCTCGAATCGCTTGAAGTCCTCTTGGATTTCCGCATGAATTTCTGCGCTTTCAAGCGTTTGCATATGGCTGCATACGGCTCCAAGACCATCGTGGCAGATTTCGACCCCAAGCTTTTGAAGCAAAGCCATTTCATCAATCAGAATATCGCCCATTCCCTGCATACGGCCAACCACTCCGACGCGCATGGCTTTCAATTCAGCGTATGTCTGTGCGCTTTTGGCAAAATCCAAGGCGAACGCGCTAAAGTCTTCGCTGTGGCGGCTGCCCGCGTACACTTGAAACGCGATACCAAGCCGCATAAGAATGTTGCAGTTATCTTGCGCGCCGTGTATGCCCTGATTGATTGTCAAATCCAACTCCTCAAAGCTTTCATCGGCAATGTCGTCCGGCTGTAGTACCGCAACCGCGACAGGCAAGCGATTATCCTGCATGGCACGGGTCAGCCACGCACCGTGCGAATAAGCAAGAAGCACAATCAGAATGCCGTCAAGCTGCATATGGTTATAGCTTGAGACAATCTCTTCAATTTTAGCCCGGTTTGTTCCGATATCGTCAAAAATAATGTCTATGTCCGGGGATAAAATTTCCGCAATTTCGCGCCCATGCATCCTTTGCCGCTCTAAAATACCGGGAAAAACATCCTCATAGCCTTCGGTTATAAGCCCCAGCAGTCCTATTTTTGGTTTTCTGTACATACATTTACCTCCCAAAATGTTTTTTCATGGCTTCCATTCCATCCATATTGAAAATATCGTCAATTAAATCAATCGCCTGTTTTTCCGATTTTGTCCAAGGGTCCATAAGGACGAGGTTCAGCAAGGCGTTGTAGTCGCCGTGCTCATAGGCCGAAAGCTCCATGTTTGCCATTGCAACGCGCGTGCTTTGAATTTGTGCCTGCACCGCCGCCGGCAACGGCGTTTGTTGAATGCCCTGTATACCCCTGCCGCTAACGAGAGTTGCCAGCTCGACTTGAAAATCTCTCGGAACGCCCTGTACAAAATTCCCGTCGTTCATGATGTTCGTGATGATGATTTTCGGCCTGTCAAATGCAATCGCTTCAATCAACGCAATCATCGGCTCACCTGTGCTGATGGGAGGGAAAACCTCGGTGACAGGCGTGGATTCATCGTATGCGGCGGCATGTATTTGTGCGACAAGCCTTTCATTTGCTTTAAAATAGATTTCGTCAAACCACCACTTGGGTCCTTCACGCCACGATTTTTCCACCTCCTCGCCGGTGTGATACCACCAACCCCACGCACCGCCGCCCGGGTTGCCCGTGTCGCCAATCGGGAACACTCCAAATCTTTTATACAAATCGACCGCCTTGGGGCCCATGCCGTCCGAAAGCGGGCAAGTTTTAAAATACTCGGCGGACTGCTCCTCTATCCATCTGTCTAGCAGAGGAAAGGCGTCCTCTCCCTTATAGGTAAAGTGTGTTAGCCAAATCAAATGATTTACGCCGCTAATTTCGAATTGTATATCCTCGCGCTCAAGCCCAAGCACCCGCGCCACGTTATAAATCCCGTTGCATCCGTGGCACAGGCCCACTAGCTTTGCATCCGGATATTTACGCTTTAAATATGTAACCCCCGCCATAACGGGATTCGCCACTAAAAGATACCACGCATCTGGGCATATGCGCATAATGTCAAGATAAACGTCCTCCATCAGCTTGTATTGATAATAGTTTATCCAAAACGCTTCATCGTGCATGATATGAAGGCTGCCGCCATAGCGGTATCCGTGGCTCTGCGCTATATTCCAGCCCTCCACCCATTTATCGTACCCGACGCAAAGGGCGGTATTGATAACAAAATCTGCGCCTGAAAGGCACTCCTCACGGCTTGTTGTTTTTAATAGAGTGAAGTGAAGCCCACATTCCGCCGCGTAACGCCTGCAAAGGGTAACCGAAGCGTTAAGCCTCTCTTCATCAATATCCATAAAGTGCACAGTGCAGCCGCTTAGGCTTTTCGTCGTACACAGCTCCCTAATCAGGCTAAGCGAAAAAACAGAACTGCCCGCCCCTATTACACTTATTTTTATTGCCATATTATCCTCCGTATATTCTTGTTGTTTTTCTATAAAGAGCCGCTATGAAGCGGCTCTTTATAATCATTTCTCTTTGCTTATTAGCTGATGCCATATACCTGCTTTAGGTGTGTCCATCTGTTTGCAGCCCAATCGTTGTACTGTAAAAGGCCCTGTGTTGCCATCTGAGACTGAAGCTCATCCATAATCCTTTCAAACTCGTTGCCGTCTCTTGCGAAAATAATACGGGGATAATAAGTTTTTACAGTATTGTTAAGCGATGCAAGCGCCGCGGATTCATCCGTGTTAGGATTCGGGCGCAGCGTTGCGAGCGCAGGCTCCATTTTCTGATTTGATTTTACATACATCAGGTATTCGGTCATGGGCGGGTTTTCTTCAGGCGCGTATATACGGACAGACTCATACCACGCATTTGTGCCGAAAAACCACGCTCCGACGCCTGTGTCACGCACTGTTTTGTCGTAATCCTCAACCCACATTCTGGCTACGTCGGGCGTAAGTATCGGATAGCCGTTGCTATCAGGGTTGTAATGCTGCCCCTCAATGCCCCATCCTACCAATTTGCCCGCCTCGTCTGACGTCATCCACTCAAGAAACCTTGCTGTAGCTTCGGGGTTTTTGTTATTCTTGGTTACAAACGTGCCTGCCCAACCGCCGCTGGGATCTACATAGGGATAGGGCGCTTCCTGATAAACGGCGCTTTTCATAAAGGCTGCCCTTGCGCTGTCAAGCCCCATTGTCTGAAACGCGTTATTGTTCATTTCCAAGTTGGAGGAATCGTCAATCCACATAAATACATTGCCGCTTTGTGTTTCCTGAATATACTGCTCATACATCAGTGTAAACATTTCAGGAATAAGCAATCCCTGCTGTGCAAACCTGTTCAGCGTCCTCATGCCGTCCCTGTATGCGTCTGTACCGGCAAAATAAGACCAGTCGCCGTTGTCCTCGGCAATCATATAACTGGGAGAATCAACCATGTATTGGTTAATAAAGAAAGTATACCGCTCACCCTCGGAATAAAGCGCCAATGGAACAATGCTTGGATAAAGCTCTTTTACCTTTATAAGAAGCGCTTCAAGCTCGTCCATGCTGGTGGGCAGCTGCATTCCTGTTTCGGCAAGAATATCCTCGCGGTACATAAGCCCGGAGCTGCCGACGCTTGGCAGGAAATGCGGGTCATCCCACTCTTTTTGCGTTTTCCAAAAATTTACCAGATAATAAAAATTACCGTCGTCGCGTTTGGCTATGCCGGTTTGCTCGTTTGGTAGAGGCATATTGGGCGCATATTGCCGGAAAAACTCACCGAGCTCGTAACATTGATTGTCGTTAGAGAGCTCAAGGAGCATACTGTCGGTATATACAAGGTCAGGCAGCTGATTAGACGCCATCAGAACAGGCAGCTGCTGGTCGTCAGCAACACGCGTCACGTTCAAGCTGACGCCGGTTTCCCTTGTAATTACGTCATCAACCGGGCGTCCGCCCCAATTATCCATAAAGAACCAATCCATGTTGACTAAAATGCTGAGCTCCACATTTTCAGCCGCGCCTGCATCGCTGCCTTGCGCTTGGGCTGCGTCCTGGCCTGCGTTCCCGCCGTCACCGGCAGGAGCCGGGGCTTGGCCGCCGGAGCAAGCCGACAGAATCATCACGGCTGTCAGTAAAAGTGCTGTGAATAATGATCCGCGTTTTTTCATTTTGCATACCTCCAGTTATTTTTCTACTTTTTTATTCTTTTACCGCTCCCAGCATAATGCCTTTGGAGAAGTATTTTTGTAAGAAGGGATAGAGCGCGACAATTGGCGCGATTGCGATGATGACACAGGCCATTTGCAAGGATTGCGTAGTAAAGCTGGCGGCATTCCCATAAGGGGAAAATTGACTGGTATTGCTCCTGTTTAAAACCTCCACCAGCAAATAGGCAAGCGGCCTAAGCTCCTGTCTGTGCACATAGATAACAGCATCGAAATAGGAATTCCACTGCGTTACAGCGCTGAACAAGGCATACGTTGCCAAAATGGGGGTAGAAATCCTTAAAATTACATCGAAGAAAACCCGGGACTCGCTCGCGCCGTCAATAAGCGTGGCTTCACGCAGTGATGGCGGAATCGTGCGGTAATACGTCAAAAATATCAGCACAAAGAAGTAATCCAATGCCGACGGCACAATATAAATTAAAAAGCTATTTGTTATTTTGATTGCCGTGAACACCATATATGTAGGAATCAATCCGCCTGAAACATACATAGCCACAATAAGCCAGCCACGGTAAAACTTTCTGAAACGCAGCCAGGACGGCGAAATTGCATATGCGAAAATAGAAGTGAAAAACACCGAAATCACCGTGCCGATTGTCGCACGCAAAACCGAAATCAGCAAGCCGTTCAGCCATTTCGCATCGTTTAAAATCTGCGTATAATTTTCAAGCGTAAAGGCTCTCGGCCAAAAGTATACGCCGCCCATGCGGGTATCCATGCCTTCGTTCAGCGACAGCACCAGTATATAATAAAACGGATATATTGAAATAAAAATAATGAGCGAGGAAATGATAATACTGAATACGTCAAACGGCATATTTTTTCCTTTTATCATAGTACACCTCTTACAATAACAGGCCTTCGTCTTGCCCCTGAAGTTTTCCGGAAAAGTAATTTGCCCCGAAAATAAAGATGAGTGATATAGCCGCCTGGAACATGCCAATTGCAGTTGCGTAAGAATACCGCCCTGCTAAAATACCCATTTTATACACGTAGGTCGGAATAATTTCGCTTGCATCAAGCACCATGTTATTTCCCATTAAGAAGGACTGGTCAAAATTTGAGCCGGACATGCCGCCGGTAAATATATTGCCAAGCGAGATGATAAGAACGACCCCAATGGAGTGGGAGATACCGGGCAGGGTAATATGCCATATACGCTGCATCCTGCTTGCGCCGTCAATGCTGGCAGCCTCGTACAGCCCGGGGTCAATAGATGCAATTGCCGCTATGAAGATAATTGCCCACCAACCACTTTCCTTCCACGCATCCGACAACACGGCGAGCGCCCAGAACGCGCGCGGGTCCGTCAGAAAGCTGATTGCGTTATCTATTGCTCCGATTTGCAAAAGCATAGAGTTTATTAATCCCGACGACATGGAATTGAAAAACACCTGTACAATACTTGCCACAACTACCCAAGATACAAAGTGCGGTAAATAGCTTACGGTTTGTGAAAATCTTCTTAACCTGTCAAACCGCATTTCAGTAAGAAAAATCGCTAGAAGAACCGGCATCGGGAAGCTGAACAGCAGCTTTAACCCGCTAAGCACAAGCGTATTGCGTAAAATACGCACAAAATTAGCGTCTATAAAGAAATCACTAAAATGCTTAAACCCCACCCACGGGCCGGCAAACATTCCTGCTAAGCCATCCGCGATATTATAGTTTTTGAATGCGATAACAAGCCCGAACGTAGATGCGTAGGATATGACGAAAACAAAAATCACTCCGAGAAGCGCCCAAAAATGAAAGAATTTCTGCGACCATATCTCTTGGAAAAGACTTTTTTTCTTCAACTTCTCAACTCCAATCTCAGCAGAGTGCTTGATATATTTGCATTATATCAATACAGCGCGGCGCTGTATAAGGGAAAAATTGAACTTATATCCTGTAAAAATTAAACTTGCTTTATAGGCGTATTGTTTGCCTATACAACGTGTGCTAAAATTGTTATATCATGCAAAAACTTGATATTTATAAACGAGGGGGGCGCCTGTGAAATATTTATCCTTGTTAGGCGAATGGCTTTCGGGCTCGCGCCTCCGCAACAGGCTCCTCGTAATTTTTATGCTTGTCTTTGCTATTCCCGTCACCTTGCTCGGGGGATATTACACGGTTAGGATCGTGCGGCTTTCGGAGGAAATGATTTATATAAAAAACGAATCAAACGCCAACCAGCTGAAGCTGAACCTGCAAAACGAAATGGAGCGTCTTGCGCAATCGGTGATTCGCGCGACCAGCGACAACGACCTGATTGTCTTTTTTACCCGAAACTACGATTATGCCGGTGAGTATTTTGCCGACTATAGCGTTGTGCGTCAAAAGCTTTCCTTTCTTTCTGCCACTACCTTCAACGGAATGCACATGTATGTTTCCACTATGAATTCATCCATCATACCCAACTATTACTCCATTTATTCTTTGACCGATCATCCCCCGGACTGGTACGATGACGCGATTCAAAACAGCGGTATGCTTCGTTTTATGCTTATGGACAACAATCTTGTAATTCACCGCACAATCATCAATTCTGAGTATGACCTTGAAAAATCGGCTGTATTTACTGTTGTTGTGCCGGGCAAACGTTTTTCTGAATATTACCAGAATGAGGCCGACGGAATCGGCGTTTACTTGCTCGGCCCGAATGGGATTGTATATTCCTCCAATCATGAAGATATGATAAGTAAGCCCTTTCCCGAATCCTTTGGGCAGGATGAAGCCCTTGTTTTTAAGAAAACGATTTTTGATGAACAGCCCTACGGCGAATGGACGCTCGTTTATGACGCTTCCGCACATGCCTTGGAATTAAACTTGTCGCGCCTGTTTGGCGGAGGCTTGTTTTTGCTTGCCGCCTGTTTTATTATTGTTGTCGTCTCGGTAATATATATATCAAAACTTCTCGCGCGCCGCATTCACAGGCTGGATACTGCCGTTTATGAAAAAGAGCTCACAGTCAAAGACCTTGAAATTGAATCGAAGGAAGCTAGAATTCAAGCCATGCAAGGTCAGATTGAGCCGCACTTTTTATTTAATACGCTTCAAACCATTCAAATGCTGTTAGCCAAAAACCAAGCCAAACAAACAACGCAGGTAGTTGAAAGTCTGGCTGTTCTAATGCAAAACCGCATTTACTGGAACAATGAAACCGTCACCCTGAAAAAAGAAGTGGATATGGTCAAGCATTATCTTATCATACAGGGGTTTCGCTTTCAGAAGCGCCTAAGCTATGCGTTTGATGTCCCTGAGCGCTTTTATGAAACGGGAATTTTGCAGTTTTCAATCCAACCGCTTGTCGAAAACGCAATACGCCACGGCATAGACCAGCTTGAAAATGGCGGATTTATACGAATTTCCGTCACACAAAACGCCGCGGCGCTTGAGGTCTCCGTTTGTGATAATGGCGTGGGCATAGACAATATACGTCTTGAACAAATATCAGCGGCACTTGCAAGCGACATGCATAGCTGCAAAGAAAACATCGGGCTTCGTAATGTACACCAGCGGCTGCGCCTTTATTTTGGCGAAGAATTCGGCATCGTATCAATAGAAAGCAAAACCGGCAAAGGAACACGCATAGCTTTGAGAATACCATACCATGAGTAAGGATTCCATGCCATGTATTACTCCGGCACTTAAGAACCCATCTTCAATAACGAAAAGTGCCGGAGTAATAGCTGCAAGTTTTGCGGAAGGGAGAACCGGCGTATGTACAAGATATTGGCAGTTGACGATGAGCCTTTGATATGCGAAGGCTTAAAAGACTTTTTCCCATGGCATCATTATGGTTTTATATTCGGCGGATGCGCCTACAATGGCTCGCAGGCTACAGAGCTTCTGCGCTCTGATACTTATCATCTGGTTATAACAGATGTCCGTATGCCTGTAATGGATGGTATATCCTTGACCGAGTACGTTAAGCGCCATTTCCCGAACATACAGGTTATCATTCTTTCGGGGCACAAAGATTTTGAATACGCGCAAAAAGCGATGCGTTTAGGTGCAAGCGGATATTTATTGAAGCCTATACAAAAAAATGAATTTCGGGAACTGCTGATTAAAACCGGCAACATTTTAAACGGCATCAATCACGTTCAGCAATGGGGCTCGGCAAGTCCTGCGATGAAAACAGAACCCGGGCTGTCCGCGCACTCCGCGTCTGAATTCGACAACAGAAACATTATTGAAAAAATAATGACCGGCAGCAATGAAAGCCTGCAAAAAGCGATTTCCGAATTTCTTGTTACGCTGTACAAGAAAAATCAGGATGGAGAAGTGCTTCCCATCTATCAAAAGCGTTTTGAAATGCTTAAATTTCTCGCGCAGCTAGATCCTGTTTTCGCTGATAACGGCGAAAATTTATTCAATGTTATACCTGCAAAAAGATTTTTGAATCTGCTGAACGACATTGACAATCCCGCGCAAACAAAAGACGAAATGCTTGCCTTGTGCATGTCTGTTAGGGAAATTGCAGACCGGCGCGGGCAAGCGGGATGCGCGAAGCTTCTGCCGGTAATCCTTGAACATATAAACGATAATCTTGAACAGGAAATAAGCCTAAAGTCAATCGCGGCACAATTTTATGTCAGCCCTGTGTATCTAGGCAAAATTTTCAAACGTGAAACCGGGAAATCTTTTAATGACTATCTGCACCAACTGCGCCTAGACAAAGCGAAATCCCTTGTCACACTGCCCGACATTTCAATAAATGAAATCATCCGGCGAACCGGATATAAAAATCCCGAATATTTTTATAAAATGTTTAAAAAGCATGAGAATATTTCCTTTTCAGATTACCGCAAAAGTAAACAATAATTTCCAAAAGCATATGATTGCTCGAAAAATATCGCCAAAGTGAATTGCTTTTGTGTTATAATGAAGATAAGAAGCAGAATATAAGGAGAACTCCAAAATGGGGGCGATTGATATGGGCATTGCGCTTTGTCATATCGCCAAAGAAAGCGAATCGTTCAGCTTTGCAAAAGAATCGAATGCTCCCGAAAGGAAAGGCTGCATTTATATGGGAACGGTAGTATGAGCATCGCCTATAGCCTAACCCGCTCCAAGCGAAAAACTGTCGGTATATATATCCGTTGCGGCGGCGTAGAAGTCCGCGCACCGCTAAAATACCCGAGGTCAGAGATTGATAAATTCGTTTCTTCAAAAGAGAAGTGGATTAGAGATAATCTTGCAAAATCTCAATTTCAAGCGGAGAAGAAAAGTGCATTTACCCTAAACTACGGCGATATGGCGCTATATCGCGGTGGCTGCTACCCCATCGAGGCAAGAGCCAAAAACCGTATAGGCTTTGACGATACGGTGTTCTATCTTCCGCAAAACTTGCAGCCGGAGCAAATCAAAACTGCCATCGTTCAGATATACCGTATGCTTGCCAAGCGGGATTTGTCAAGCAAGGTATTGGAATACGCGAAGCTCATGGGCGTTACGCCTGCCGCCGTTAAAATCAATGGCGCGAAAACCCGCTGGGGAAGCTGCTCCACACACAAAAGCATTAACTTTTCCTGGCGGCTCATTATGGCGGATGATGACGTGATCGACTATGTTGCGGTTCATGAACTGGCGCATATCACCGAAATGAACCACTCGCAGAAGTTTTGGGCAATCGTTGAGCAAATTCTGCCGGACTATAAAGAGCGCAGGGCAAAGCTGAAAGAACTGCAAAGGCGCCTTGCCGTGGAGGATTGGGAATAGATCATGTTTGAAATCAGATGCGTTGCCGAAAGCGATAAGCCGTTTTGGTTTTCGCTTGATAAACATCTCAGCGAAAGCGAGTTTGCACTGAAAATCCGTGACAAGCGCGGATATATCATCAGCGGCGGCGGTCAGCCCATCGGCATTATGCGCTACAATCTGTTTTGGGATAACACGCCGTTTCTGACGCTCATTTGCATTGACGAATCCCATCAAGGCAAGGGCTTTGGCAAACAGGCGGTGCTGCATTGGGAAAACGAAATGCGTGGGCTTGGCTTCAAGGTGATTATGACTTCTACGCAGGTTGATGAACAGGCGCAGCATTTTTACAGAAGGCTCGGATATGCAGACAGGGGCTGCTTAATTTTAGACAACACGCCGTATGGGCAGCCGCAGGAAATGTTTATGATTAAGGTGCTATAAAATGGGGAGCAAAAATGCAGCTTGCTACGGCGGGTTGGCGCGGTTACATCGAACTGCGCCCAATAAAGGAGGAAGCGAAAAATGCCGATTGATTTCAAAAAAGAATACAAAGACCTCTACTGCCCCAAAACCACTCCGGCTGTCATTGACGTGCCGGAGATGGTGTTCATTATGGTGGACGGCACAGGAAATCCCAACGTCAGCGAGGAATACAAGTCCGCTGTGGAAATTCTATATGGGCTTTCCTACGCCATCAAAATGAGCAAGATAAGCGGAAATCCGCCTGCCGGCTATTTCGACTATGTCGTGCCGCCGCTTGAAGGCTTGTGGTGGCTCAGTGACGGCTCGGAGGAATGGTACAAGGATAAAGGCAAATACTGCTGGACTTCGATGATCCGGCAGCCGGAGTTTGTCACCGCTGATGTCTTTGAAGCGGCAAAGACATCACTCGCCAAGAAAAAACCGCACCTTGATCCTTTACGGGCGCGGCTTGAAAAGTTTACCGAGAGGCTTTGCGTTCAGGCAATGCACATCGGCTCGTATGACGATGAACCGCGTACAAACGCCGCGATCATGCAGTATATCGCCGATAATGGCTATGTCAGCGATATTAGCGATAAACGCCGTCATCACGAGATTTATTTGAATGACCCGCGCAAGACTGCGACGGAGAAGCGAAAAACCATAATACGCCATCCTGTGAGGTTGAAATGATACGTTGCTATAATGATTTTGCAGAAACCTTGTTAGCTTCCGGCTTTTCCATGGGCGGCATCAACCCGGACGGCATATACGCTGTAATTTTGTGGGATTTATCCCGCTGGATACGCTGATGCAAAAGGAAACGGCATGACCACTATCATCATGCCGTTCCGGGAAAATAACCCTATACCGTCTTATGGCCACCGGCCATAAACGCGTGATTTTTATGTTGCTTAACCAATGCCGGTCAAAACCGCTTCTATTGATTGCGCGGATTGCCTTGACGGCCAAACCCCGTCGCGGGTACGGATTACAACCCTCTAAAGCAAAATGAAAAAGCAAGCTCCATATCTGCCGGCAGCAGGTATTCCTCATGCGTCAAGGCGCCCCAGCTATTGTCGCCGGCAATGCCCATTTGCCGCATGATTGCGCGCACAACTGTGTAATGCACCTGTGGAAGCTCATAATCGTGCATTGCATTTTCAAGCTCATGTGGCGTATACGGCAGCGCGGAAAACTCCATACCATCACCTGTGAAAACAAACCCCCTGCCCGTGTTGTCGGTGAGTTTTGCGTACCTGACGCCAACCTTGTTGCCGCACTCCTGAGGGGTAAGATATTTCGCCATATTGCCAGCGACCTTGTTTTTGTATATACCAAGCCTTGCGCCGGTTTCCTTGTCGATATAGCTTTCCTCCGGGCCCATGCCATACCATTCAAGATTGTCGTAATCCGCGTTCAGCTTGAACATCATGCCAAACTCCGGCATAGGCGGCAAGCCTTTCGCCGCGCAGGTTACATCCACCTTCACCGTGCCGTCGCCCGTTACGGTGTACTTGACCTTGCATTCGGCGGCGGGATTTGTCGGCAAATGGTATGTGTACGTGATGATAGCGCTGTTTTCCTTTTCCTCCAGCGTTGGCTTTTTGTCGTCATTTCCGGGTATCCTGTGAGCCGGTACGGCATATATGCTGGCGATTTTCCACTGTGCATATCTCGCGGGCATAAGGTTCCCGGCGTCGTTGTCCGTCGGCGCACGCCAGAAATTCGGCATAGGGATTTTTTCAACCATCTCGCGTCCGGCGTATTTATACGACACCAGACCGCCCCGGGTTTTGGAAAAAATCGCGCTGAAATGCTCGCCCTTGACGCCAAAGGTTTGCCCGCCCCGGATAACCGTAAGCGGCAGACCGCATACAGTTTCGTGAACCGCGTTTTTCACGGCATGCTGCCCGAACGCCACTTCATGCCCGCGTTTTGCCCACGGGGAGTCTTCCTTGAGGCAAAACGAAACCGTTACAGCGTATTCGCCCGGCTCCGACGGTATCTCGAGCGGCAAGGCATATTCCGCCTGAGACAATGGCGCTACATTCGTTTCAAGCCGTTTTCTTGCGATTTCAATGCCGTTTTTCTCAAGGATTACAACGCAGTCGTATTCAGCTGTATCCGTAAACAGATTTTTGTTCCTTACCAAAACCTTGCCGTTTGCGATAGCGGCGGTGACGCCCTGATAATTATATTTTATCGTTTGTATCTTTGGCGAGATTTTTCTGTCGCCGTCGATGAAACCGTTGCCGCAGAAATTGTAGTCGCACGGGCGGTCGCCGAAATCGCCGCCGTAAGCTTGGAATTCCTTGCCGTACCGATCCTTTTTCGCGATGCTCTGGTCGATGAAATCCCAGATAAACCCGCCCTGGTATAAGGGGTCGCGCGACATCAGCTCGATATATTTATGCATCGCGCCGCCGGAATTTCCCATCGTGTGGACATATTCGCACAGGATAAATGGCTTATCCCGGTTCTTCTTCAGGTATTCCTCCACATCCTTCGCCGCGGTATACATTTGGCTGTACATGTCGGTGGTTTCGGGGTAACGCGGGTCGAAGTGAACGCCTTCGTAGTGCACAAGGCGCGTGCTGTCAAGCTCGCGGAAGCGGTTCGACATATCGAGGACATTTTTACCGCCAAGGGATTCGTTCCCGCACGACCAGATTAACACGCTTGGATGGTTCTTGTCGCGTTCAAAGACGGAATCCACGCGGTCGATTACAATATCGCGCCAGTCAGGGTTATCGCCCGGCAAGGCGTAGCTCAAATCCCTGTCGCCGCTTACAACCATATCCCAGCAGCCGTGGGACTCCAAGTTGGCTTCATCAATTACATAAAGGCCATATTTGTCGCACAACTCGTAAAAATATGAATCGTTGGGGTAATGGGATGTTCTGACCGCGTTGATGTTGTTTTGCTTCATGATGATTACGTCGTATTCCATCTGCTCTTTTGTGATAACGCGCCCGGTGTAGCAGCAAAACTCATGGCGGTTTGTGCCGTAAAACTCAATCCGCCTGCCGTTTATGTGCATCATCTTATCGATAAGCTCAAAATGGCGGAAGCCTACGTCCTGCGTTATGACCTCCTGAAGCTTTCCCGCATCGTTTTTGACATACAGCGTTAACGCGTAAAGGTTTGGTTTTTCAGCGCTCCAAAGCGCCGGTGATTGAATGGGCAGGTTGATTTGTGCGTCGCAGGATACGTCTACCCTTGTGGATAATATTTTTTTACCTCCAAACGCAAGCAACGCTTCGATGCTGCATTTTGCGTTTTCCGAAAGCTGCATGGAAACGCACAGCACAGCGGAGGCGCAATCCTCCTCAAGCTGCGTTTCAATCTTTAAATCCCAAATGTGTACTTCAGGTACAGTGAAAAGGTACACATCGCGGAAAATCCCCGAAAACCGGAAGAAGTCCTGGTCTTCCAGCCAGCTTCCCGCCGTGAATTTAAACACCTGCACGGCAAGCTTGTTTTCGCCGTCCTTCACATATGGCGTAAGCTCAAACTCCGACGGGGTAAAGCTGTCCAGCGCGTAGCCGACATATTCGCCGTTCAGCCACAGCGCAAACCCGCTCTCGACGCCCTGAAAGGATATGTAAAGCTTTTCCCCGCGCATTTGTTCGGGTACGGTAAAATACTTGACATAGCTTGCTACCGGATTGAAGCCTGACGGTATTTCCCCAGGATTGATTTCTTCCAAACCATCCCACGGGTATTGGGTGTTTACGTACTGTGGCACGTCGTATCCCTGCATCTGGATATGGCCGGGGACGATGATGTCGTCCCAGCATTTACAATCGAAAGAGGAATCTTCAAAGCCTTTCGGGGCAAGGCCGTAATTTTTCGCATAGCTGAATTTCCAGCATCCGTTTAAGAGATGCCGAAAGCCGGTTTCATTCGCCGCAGCTTCGGTTTCATCGCGGAAATATTTGTGGTCGGAATGCGCGTCAAGCCGGTTTTCCCTGAAAAAATGGGGAGATTTTATTTTATTGTAGTCAAAAATCATATCAAAGGGACAGTCCTTTCATAGTTACTTTACGGCGCCTGTAATACCTTCTGCGAAATTCTTTTGCAGAATGAAGAAGATGATGACGGTGGGGATGGTTGTAATCAACACCGCAAGCATCAGCATGCCGTTGTCCGTTACGTATCCCTGAATAATGTTGGAAACGAGCATCGGCATGGTGACAGCATCGTTTGACAGCATAATGATGCGGGGCCACAGGAAATTGTTCCACGCCGCCATGAACGTAATCGTCATAGCCGCCGCATACGTTGACTTCATCGTCGGGATAAACATTCTGAAAAAGATCTGAAGCTCATTTAAGCCGTCGATTCTCGCAGCTTCAATGATATCGCGGGGGAACGAGCGGGCACTCTGCCTAAACAGCATGATGAGAAACGGAGTGGCGATTGTCGGCAAAATGAATCCGATTGTCGTATTCAAAAGCTTCATATTTGCAAACATCGTGAACAGCGGAATCATAATCGCCGCGAACGGAATCATCATAGCCAGCAGTAATACGCCCATAAACCTGTCTTTTGCCTTGCTGTGGTAAATTTCAAAGCCATAGCCCGCAAGCGAACAGATTAAGAGCGAGATAACCGTCAAAACAATGGAGTTTCGAAACGAATTGACAAGCGCGCCACCGAGGTTTTGCTGGTCGATGAGCGTCTTGAAGTTTTCGACCAGGTACGTGCCGGGCATCAGCGTGCCACGGATGACGTCCACGTTTTTGTTTGTCGCGGATATGGCCATCCAGTAAAGCGGGAACACCGAGAAAAACGAGACGGTTATCAGGAAAACATATCGTAAAAAAGATTTGAGGTTTTTCATAGTCTTTTTCACCGCTTGTCACCCACTTTCATTTGGATTAACGCAAGAACCGCTACCAGCACAAATATTACGAACGCCATTGCCGTCGAGTAGCCTAAATCCGACGAAAGCTGGAACGACGTCCGGTATATGTAATGCGACATGGTCATCGTCGAATTCGCGGGGCCGCCATTTGTTAAGTTAAAGGATTCATCGAACAATTGCAGCGTACCGTTGGTGGACATAATCGCGGTGAGCAGGATGATTGGTTTTAGAAGAGGGATGGTTATTTTTGTAAGCTGTTGCAACGCGTTTGCACCGTCAATCCTTGCCGCTTCATATATGGAATTTTCGATGTTTTGAAGCCCTGCAAGGTAAAATACCATATTGTATCCGGTCCAGCGCCAAAGCAGTGCGATGATGATGACAAGCCGCGCGGACCATGTATAGGAAAGCCACTGGTAACCGGCCTCCAGCATTCCCAGCCTGACAAGAACGACGTTTATGTAACCGTCCAGCGCAAAAAGCTGCCGGAAAATAACCGCGTAAGATACAAGCGACGTCGCGCACGGCAAAAAAATCGCAGTGCGAAAAAGCCCCTTGCACTTCAAGGTAGGGCTGTTTAACATGGAAGCGAGAATCAGCGCGAAAATAAGCATAATCGGCACTTGAATAATCAAATATAAAAAAGTAGTGCCCAGCGTTTCCTTGAAGGTTGGGTCTACCAGTATACGCTGGAAATTTATCAGGCCGGCATAGCGCATACGGGCCCCCGTACCGGTTTGCATAGCCAAATGAAACGCTTTGATCATCGGGTAAAAGTTCATCCACACAATCATGAGCGAGGCAACCGACAAAAACGCCCAGCCGGTCAAATCGTGCCTCCCTGACATTGCAAGTTTATTTTTTCGCATAGTAACCTCCCGGACAGCTTATATTTTTAAAACAGGGGAAGCCTTTCATCATAAGGCTTCCCCTGTTTTTTGCGCGGAAACCTTTTCCCTTTAGTTCATCGCGAAGATAACAGTATCTTCCGCCTCTTTAAGGGCAGTTTCCATGTCGGCGCCGCCGATTATCTGGTTCATCGCAACGCCCACGGCATCGCGGGCTTCGTAGTAGTAAGCGCCTGTAATATTGCTGGGGGTTCTGCCGGCAAACGCCGTGATGTCCGAAAAGATTTTCTGGCCTTTAAAGAACTCCTGCGGCTGCTCATAAACCGAGCTATTGCCCGCGGGCAGGTACGTCGCGAGCGCTCCTGCGGATGGCAGGATGGTCTCGTAGAACGGCACGCTTCCGGCAAATGTGTTCGCTAGGAAGTCAATGGCTAAATCCTTGTTTTGGGAGCTTGAAGATACGGCCCAGCTGGAGCCGCCGTTGTTCGAGTAGTTTGTAGCCCCCGGGGTATTCAGCTTCGGGATATTTGTGACGGCCCATAGGCCGCTCTGGTCTTGCGCGGTTTGAACGGAGCCGAGAATCCAGCAGCCGTTGATGGTTCCCGCTACGCTGCCGTTAACAAACGATGTGATGTATTCATCCCAGTTGTTTACTTCTATGTTTACGCCGGAGGTGGTAAGCTCCATGAGCGTGGTCAAAACGGCCTTCAGCTCGTCGTTGTTCACGATATTTACGCTTCCGTCAGTATTAAATAGGCTCGCGCCGGTGGATTGCAGCATAATCATCAAAAGATCGGGTTCTCTGGCGATTGTGGAGGACAGGGGCTTGCCTGTCTTTGTGAGGATGTCCTTGCCCTGTTCAATAAATGTATCCCATGTGATGTCCGTAAAGTCTGCTATGGTGTAGCCCGCTTCTTCTAAGACGTCGGTGCGCAGGCAGTTGATAACCGTGCCGTTGTCAAACGGTACGCCGAAGTTCCTGCCGTTTATCACGGAGTACTCAACCTTGGCGGGTGCGAAATCGTTGAAATTGATGCCACTGTCGGTCAAATCCGTGAAAACCTCGGGATAGTTGATGACATTCTTTTGAAACGCGTTGTCCTGGCACAGGAAAATGTCGGGCAGCGTGTCAAGCTGGTTCGCCGTTGCCGCCGTTGTAATTCTTGTTTGAATCATATCCCACGGCGTTTCTACAATGTCGATTTCAAAGTTGGGGTTAATTTGTTTGTAAACCTTTGCGGCTTCCTCCATGGAGTAGAGGTTGAATGCGGGGTCCCAGCACCAAACGGTGATGGTTCCGCCTTCTTCGACAACCTCGGCCTGAGGGGCCTCGGCTATTGGGGCGGCTTCAACATTTGGCGTGTCATCGGCAGGAGCCGCGGGAGGGGCTCCGCCGCATGCCGCAAGGGATGCGCTCATAACAATAGCCAACACGATAGCAAGCGTTTTCTTCATAAATCTAAATCCTCCTAATAAAATTTGTTTTAGCTTGCTGCAAATTGCCGGAACATAGTGAATGTGCACAATGCAATTTTTACGCAAGTAAAACTTTTGTCACGATGATATAATACCATACCATTTTATTAAAAAGATTGCAAAAACAATTATTAATTATGCAAAATCGATTTTCGTTGTTTTTACTGTTTCCAACCTTCATAAAGCATTATTTTCATATCCTTCAGCATTTTTTCGCTGTTCTGTGAGCCTTTGCGCCACACAGACGGGGATTCCCCCGTTATTCTTTTAAAATTTCTATTAAAGGTGGTAATGGTTATGAACCCGCATTTAAGGGCAATGTCACAGACAGGCATGTTTGTGGTAAGCAAAAGCTTGTTTGCCGCGTCAACCCTTATGCGGTTCACGTAAGTCAGCGGCGATATCTGCATAGACTGTAAAAACAGCTTTCTGAAATGCGTTTCGCTCAAATGGCATTTTTCCGCAAGTTCGGAGATTATGATCTTTTCCATATAGCATTCCGATATATATTCAATCGCCGGAGCAAGCGCGCCGACGCGTTCAGGCGTACCGGTTTCGGCCAGAGCCTCCCCGCTCATGCGGGAAATTTGAATTAGAAGCGATTGAAGCAAGCCGCGTACACTTTCTTTATACATGTCGGCTTTTTCGCGCATTTCGCTTATTATTTGAAGAATCAGGCTTGAAGCAAGCGGGTATGCTTCCTTTTTCAACAGCAAGGCTTCACCGTGGATATTACGCGAAAGCTTTTTGCGGACAACAGGATTGTTCGTGGTAAACTCCGCCAGAAAGCCCCCGGCGTCTACGAAAAGGAATTCCCACGAGCATTTACGGCCCGGCAGGCTGTCTGTCGCATGAAGGCAATTCGGCGGTATAACTGTGAACATTCCACTTTCATAAGAGGCTTCCTTTTCGCCAAAGGTCATGATTCCGGCGCCGTTATGGCAATATCCGATTTCAAGGCAGTTGTGAAAATGAAGGTCGCCTACCGCAACATTGCTGTAATTTCTGGTCCATGTAGACCCCAAAAGCGCAAATGTGTACGAATCCGACGGGATATTATAGTGCCTGTACGATATTTTCGGTTGTGGTGATTTCATAATAAGCAGTCAACTTCCTTTATCATTGTCAGCATCAGAAACCGCAATATCATTCTAAACGATACGCATGGATTTTTCAAGCCGAATCGCCGTCGAGTCCGATAACCGGGCTTTTTTGTGTTCTATTTTACCTTTTCCTATTTATCTCGCCATTCTTTACATCCATTTCCTTCGTTTTTCGAGATAATTAACCGCTTACAAAGCTGTTTCGGGCGGTTGGGGTTGAGAGTATGGATGCACCAACACCTGCCAGCACTCACCAAAATTTGCTAAATGCAAGCCTTCTTTTCCAGTATTGCCCATCACATCGCGCAAATCTAAGAATAGGGCTTTGTTTAAAAAAGCATCGGCTTCGGATTGATAGCCGCTTTGCGTCGCAAACAATGCATGGGTTGCGAAACTCAAAGTTGAGTCATGGAGGCAAAGCGGTTCATAGTCTAGCCACGCTTGCCGCTTTTCGTCTTCGGTAAACATCCCGGGAAAGCGGGTCATTAACAAAATCAAATCAGCCTGCTTAATAACTTTATACCGTTGAACCCTGTCAAAAGAAACCTTGTGGTAGCTTGCACCGTCGCCGTTTTTGAGTAAGGCGGGGTTAACCGGCTCTAATAAGTGAAAGGTTTCGTCTTGCTGAAGATGCCCTGTAGAAGGATTTCTCGGAACCGGCAACGCATTGGCCAACGCTTCCCACTCCGCGATTTCTTTGGCTGCAACCCCTAGATCTGCACAGCGGTTTGCGGCTTCGCAGGCTAGTTTTAAATTATGCTTTACCAAAACATTGGTAAACAAATTGTTGTTGGTGACTCCACAATACTCGTCAGGCCCCTTCACGAACAGAAGATTCACGTTGCCGTCGGCATCGCGGGTACAGCGGTCTAACCAAAATCGTGCAGTTTCAATATATACAGCGGCGGCTTCGGAGTATATCTCGTGGTCGCCGCATTGCTTTATGTATTGGTCAATTGCGAAAACCACATCGGCGGTGATATGCACCTCCGCCAAACCGATATCCCAGCTCTCGCACTGCTCGCTTCCGTCTAATGACGCCATCCAAGGGTATCTAGCACCTTTTGCCGATGTTTTAAGCGCATGCTTTTTTGCGGCGGGCAGATTTTTGATTCGATACCGCACTAGATTTCCCGCGGTTTGCGGATGGGTGCGCTGATAAAAGGGAAGAAGGAAAAAATCCGTGTCCCAAAAATAGCAACCTTTATAACGGGGATGTGTCAAACCTCTCGCGCCGATGCTAACCGTCTCGTCGTTTGCATTTCCGTTCATAATCAATTGAGCGGCGGCAAACCGGGCTGCGGTCATTCTTTCAATATCCGGCAAGTCAGGCAATGCGATTGCTTCCCAGCGATTTGCCCACTCCTCTTTGTGGCTTTCAAAGAAATCATTATAGCAGCATGAATCTGATTTTTTGATAGACGAATCCACATCACGGCTTGTTTGAATCAAACAAAACTTTTCAATGCATACGGAATCCCCTTTTTTCAAAGTGAATTTGTATGTAAGCCCCGTTTGTTTACCCGCTTGATAGAAAGTCTCCGCGTCTTGCTCAAGACGAAAGCTACAATCGTATTTTACACGCAATCCCGTTTTAGGCGTATTGATTTCAATTGAAAACCCACTCTTTTGAAACGTTGCCTCGCTTTCATCAAACAGGCATAGGATTTCCTCGTTATCCTTCACCTGGTCATCCGGCACAGGGTTGTTCCGCGCTGAAAGAGTAACTCCGGTTTGCCACTCAAACGAAACATCTGTCTCTGCGGTCAATTTTGTTTTTTGAATGATATATCCGGTGTTATCGAGTGCAACAAATCTCTCGTGGGATACAGAAAGCCTTTTGCTTTCCGCTGCAAGCTTATACCGGGTTTGAAATACTCCGTCCTGGAGGTTGAGGCTCCGCAAAACCTTTCCTTCAAGC
This sequence comes from Oscillospiraceae bacterium, assembly GCA_009777635.1. Classification (GTDB taxonomy): domain Bacteria; phylum Bacillota; class Clostridia; order Oscillospirales; family Ruminococcaceae; genus WRAV01. The sequence goes on from WRLK01000019.1 coordinate 33,726, forward strand.
TCCATTGATTTGCCGGCAATCAGAGCGTCTTCAAAGATTGGCGCAGGCAGATGCACGATATCTGTAATGCCGTCTTTGATTTCTTCAAAAATCCCGGACATATATAGCCCTGACTGAAGCGGCCTTTCCACTGAATCATATGGAAGATATCCCCTGATGCCAATGCGCCCATTGCCTATAAAAAACACGCTTTCGTGAAAATCCTCATCCCAGGTATTGCTTTCGCATTCAATCTCCCAGCCCTTTAATCGGATGTCGTTACGCACTTTGTTCCCTCCAATAATTTAAACGCTTAACTTAATACGGTAAGTTTAATCTATATAATTAATATTGTCAATAGCAAAAACTATAATAAATAAATAAAATTTATATTGACATGTTGTGATTTTCGTGTTATTATACCCTCAACAGCTATTTAAGCGTTTAAATTGGTGCATGAACGGGGGGAATGATGTGAAAACCAAATCTACGATTAAAGAGGTCGCGCAGGAGGCGGGCGTGTCAATTGCTACAGTGTCTTATGTCTTAAACGGAAAGAAGACGATTTCCGCGGACACCTGCGCCCGCGTGATGGCGGCAATTGATAAACTGAGCTATGTGCCGAACATGAGCGCCAGCAACCTTGGCGGCAACGATTCCCTGCTGATTGGCGTTTTAGTGCCGCAAACGGAGCCGGGCAGTACGTTAATGTTCCAAAACGGATTTTATGGTGAAATTCTGGGCGCGATTGAATATGAAGCCCGTATAAACGGCTACCATCTTCTTATATCAGGGACAGACCCCGAGGAAAGTTATCTCGACTTAGCCAGAAAACGCAATTTAGACGGCATCATCGCAATCGGTATTTATCCCGGCAGCTTTTATTCAGAGGCCAGCAAGCGAAATATTCCGCTGGTGCTGGTGGATAGCTACTGCCCCGGGCAGCATCACCATAATGTGCGCATTGACGATATATACGGCAGCTATCTGGCTACAAAATATCTGATCGAAAAAGGGCATCGGCAAATCGCATTCTTTTGCGGTCAGCTGCGGGACGACGGCGTTATGAAAAAACGGCTTCTCGGTTACAAGCAGGCGCTTGATGCGTACGCAACCCCATTCTGTGACAGCTTGGTTTTTAAAGGGCAAATAGATTGCGAAAGCGGGTTGGCTCTGGCCGAAGTGTTTATACGCAAGAAAACAGCCGCGACTGCTGTGCTTGCCGCCGCCGATATATTAGCGGTTGGCGCGGTTAAAGGGTTTGCAGACGCGGGCTGGAATGTACCAAAAGACATCTCTGTCATGGGGTTTGACGACTTGGAAATCGCACAATATGTACCGCCGGGTCTAACAACAGTCAAGCAGCAAATCGCGCTAAAAGGCAAAAAAGCGGTGGAGTTATTGGTGCGGAGCATTCGTGAGCCGGGGCTTACAAAACGTGAGGAGGTACTGCCTGTCAGCATTGTGGAACGCGGCTCCGTGCGGGAAATAAAGGACGGTGATGCATAAAAAAATCCGCCCCTTGAAAAAGGAGCGGCAGGGCGCCGCCGGGCAAGGAGGACGCCCTCGCAAAACAACGGCGTGGCTGTTTCGCTTAACTTAATTATAAGCGTATACGGTCGGAAAATCAAATAATTTTTATGGAGGTAACAAAACATGAAAAAAATAATCGCATTATTTTCCGCCGGTATTATGGTATTCTCACTTATGGCTTGCTCCGGCGGAGGTGGCAGCGCGTCCAATGACTCTGCACCTAACTCCACGTCCGCGGGCGACAGCGGCGCACAATCCGCCGCGATAAACTTCGACCAGTTTTCAGGTAGCGGCGACAACGAAAAGTTCCTGATTGAAATGATTGACCGTTATAAAGACCAAAACCCACATGTGGATATCAAGCTTCAATCCTATGGCTACGACGATTATTTTACACAGCTCAGCGCGAAGGTAGCGGCGGGAAGAGCGCCTGACGTATTTGAACTGAACTACGAAAACTTTGTGGCATACGCGGGCAACGGCTCGTTAAAATCGCTTGACGGCACGGGGATTGACACGTCCGTGTATAACGATATGGCGCTGAAAGCGTTTTCTAAAGACGGCGTGCAACTTGGCGTGCCCAACAGCTTCTCCAATGTTATTTTGATTTACAACAAGGAACTGTTTGACCGGGCCGGTATCGCGTACCCCACCAACGACTGGAAATGGGCGGATGCAATGGCGGCGGCAGAAACAATCCGAGCCCTTGATGATAACATATACGGCTACTTTCACCCGTTGTCTTTCCATGAGTTTTACAAGACTGTGGCGCAAAACGACGGCGGATTTTTAAGCGCGGACGGCAGTTCATTCACATTTAACACCCCGCAGAACATAGAAACCCTTACTTATATGGTTGATATGCAGCTTAAAACAAACGTAATGCCGACAGAGGCGCAGTTAGGCGGAATGGGCGACTGGGATTTATTTAAATCCGGGCGGCTCGGCATGATTATCAACGGGATATGGGCATTCCCCGATTTTACGAGAGACTGTGATTTTGAATGGGATATCGTCGTGGAACCCGGCAATATCAGGAAAGCTACGCACTTTTTCTCCAACGGTTATGTTGTGGGCAATGAATCCGGTGTTGCGGAAGAAGCTGCAAAATTCATCACATTTATTTCATCTAATCCCGAAGCCACACAAATCCGCCTTGACGCCGCATGGGAATTGCCCCCTGTAAACGACGACAGCATCATCTCTCAATACAAAGCGAAAACCCCGCCGGCAAACCGGGAAGCCGTTTTCCAAAGCTTGGATTACCTTGTTACGCCCCCCGTCATCAGCCAGTTTGCAGAATTGCAAGACATCGTGGGCAGACATTTAAGCGATGCGGCAAACGGGATCATGACCCCGGAAGAATGCCTTGAATCATTGCAGGCCGAATGTGAATCAAGGATAGATTTATCGAAGTAAGGTGGTTTTTATGAAAATTGCAAAAACAAATAACGGCTTGATTGCGCTCATGTTTCTGCTGCCCAGCTTGATTGGATTTGCAGTTTTCAGCGTTCTGCCGATGATTGTATCAATGGCGGTCAGCCTGTCGAGCTGGGACGGTCTGAGCAAGCTAATACTCTTTGACGATGTATCGGGATTTTTTCAGGAGTTTGGGATCGGAGTTGCGAACTATTCCAATATTTTCGCAACTCCGGAGCTGTACCAAGTCTTGGGCAACACCTTAAAATTTGTTGCCATGTACATTCCCCTTATGCTTATCGCCGCCATGAGCGTTGGCCTTATATTGGCTAAAGGGCGGCGGGGAAGCGGCGTATTGCGAATTTTGTACTACATACCCGTCATTACGTCGTGGGTTGCCGGCGCGCTGATATGGAGATGGGCATTCAGCCCGGAATACGGGATTATAAACGAGATTTTAAAGATTTTTGGCATATCGGGTCCACTTTGGCTGCAAAGCGCGCAGTGGGCAATGCCGGGCATCGTGCTGGCAAGTGTTTGGAAGGACATGGGATATTTCGGATTGATGCTGTTCGCGGGACTGCGAAGCATTGACGCCGGCTACTATGAAGCGGCTTCTATTGACGGCGCAGGCAAAATCCGGCAGTTTTTCAACGTAACCCTGCCTATGCTCTCTCCCACCCTGTTTTTCGTTATCATCATCAATATTATCAATTCTCTGCAAATTTTCCCGCAGGTAATGGTTATGACTCCCGGCGGCGGACCCGGCGGCTCAACCATGGTTATGGTCGAGCGAATTTATACCCGCGCGTTCTCGTATTATCAAATGGGCTATGCAAGTGCGCTTAGCTGGATACTGTTTGTTGTAATTTTTCTGTTTACGTTTATCCAAATGCAACTGCAAAAAAGGTGGGTGACTTATGACGTCTAATGCAAAAAAGATTTTGGGCGCTCTCGTGTACTGGCTGTTTGCCGGAATCATCGCGGTGATGGTGTGCATACCGTTTTTCTGGATGGTTTCCACATCGCTGAAAAGCCGTGGTGCGCTGATGAGCATACCAATGGAATGGTTGCCGAAAGAACCCACCCTGGACGCATACCAGAAGCTATTTGAAATTCCTTTTTTCGCAAAGTCCATATTCAACAGCCTGTATATGGCTGTTACCTGCACGGTCGCGCAGTTATTGTTTGCGTCAATGGCGGCGTTTGCGCTTACAAAAATCCGGTTCAAGGGTCAGAACGCGGTGTTTTCCCTTTACATCACCGCATTGATGATTCCTGTGCAGATTACGTTTATCCCGATTTTCATCATTTTGACCAGGATGAACCTGACAAACAACTTAAACACGTTTATCCTTTTCCACCTGTTCAACGCATTTGCGATTTTCATGCTGCGCCAAAGGATGATGACGATACACAACGCAATGGTTGAAGCCGCGCTGATTGACGGCGCCGGATGGTGGCGTATCTTTTTCCAAATCATTATGCCCCTTTGCGGGGGCGCGTTGGCGACTTTGGCAATCCTCTCATTTATGAGCGTATGGAATGATTATCTTCTTCCCCTTGTACTGTTAAGCGACCGTGCAAAGGCTACGCTGCCCATTATATTAAGCGGCTTGAGCGGGCAGTATCAAAACCAGTTTAACCTGATGATGGCAGGCGCGCTTGTATCTATCATACCGATATTGATACTTTATGTATGCGTGCAGGGGCAATTCAAAGAGGGTATGACCGTTGGGAGTGTGAAAGGCTAATGGAAAAGTTTATATGGAACGGCTTGGAAAAACACGAATTTACATTCTCGGGTGGCAGCGCAAAGCTGCTGCCCGAAAACGGCGCTTTGCGGATTCATTTGCCGTACTCGGCGGCGTTTGGCGGCGGCGAACGATTCCACACGATCAACCTCAAGGGCTATACTGTTGATATTGCGGTAGAAGAAAAATTCTGTGAGCAAGGTGAGAAAACATACTGCCCCGCGCCATTCTTTTTCACGGACAGCGGCTTTGGCTTGTATGCCGCGACGGGTTCCGCTATGCGCTTTATCTTCAACGAGGATTCGATTGTTCTTACAGGTATACCGACCGGCACTGAAATCACATTGTTTTCCGGTGCGTCACAAACAATTATCGCAGAATATATGTCTATTTTTGGCGAGTCGGTGCTTCCGCCAAGCTGGGTTTTTTTGCCGTGGATCTCAGCAAACCACTGGGATACGCAGGAAAAGACGGAAAAGCAAATCGAATTGCTGAAAAAATATGATTTTCCGGCAGGGGTTATTGTTTTGGAAGCGTGGAGCGATGAAGCGACGTTTTATATTTTTAATGGCGCAAAGTATACCCCAAAGCCTGATGGTGCATTTACTTTTGAGGACTTTTCATTCCCGGAAGACGGCCCGTGGCCAAACCCAAAGGCAATGATTGAAAAGCTCCACGAAGCGGGGTTGCATGTTGTTTTATGGCAGATTCCCGTATACAAAAAACAAGGGCCGGACGAAATCCAAAACCAGCAAAACGACCTTGACCGTGAAAGTGCCGAAAAACTCGGGCTTTGCGTAAGATGCACAGAAGGCTTGCCCTATACGATACCGGAGGGAAACTGGTTTGCCGGTTCCATGATTCCCGATTTTACCAATCCTGAAGCAAAGCAGGACTGGTTTCGCAAGCGCCAATATCTTCTTGACATCGGCGTGGACGGCTTTAAAACGGATGGCGGCGAATTTATCTATCGGGATGATTTGCGTTTTCACAACGGGCTAGACGGCGCCGAAATGAAAAACAGCTACCCGCAATGTTATGCGAAGGCTTATACAAAATTTCTTGATAAGAATCATGTTTTGTTCAGCCGTGCGGGATATGCCGGACAGCATACGACACCGATGCTCTGGGCGGGCGACCAGAAATCCACTTTTGATGAATTGCGCTCGCAGTTAAGGGCGGGGCTTTCCGCCGCGATGAGCGGTATCATATTCTGGGGCTTTGATATCGGCGGGTTTGCGGGCGAGCTGCCCAATGCGGATTTGTACCTGCGCGCGACCCAAATGGCGTGCTTCTGCCCTGTCATGCAATGGCATTCCGAGCCGGACGGCGGACAGTTTAAAGAAGTGATGGCAACGCAGAACGCAAACAACGAACGCAGCCCCTGGAATATTGCAAATCGAAGCGGCAGCGATGCTTTGCTGGAACGCCTGCGTTTTTATCACAAGCTCAGAGAAGAATTCGCACCATATATTTATGAACAAGCAAAGATATGCGTTGCAGAAAACCGTCCTTTGATTTATCCTTTGGCGTATGCCCATATGGATGATGCTGAAACCCACGATATTACAGACGAATTTATGCTCGGAAGCGATTTTTTGATAGCTCCGATTGTGCAGGAAAACACGACAACGCGAGATATTTATTTGCCGGAGGGCACATGGCAGGATTATTGGAGCAAAGAGGAATATACAGGCCGGCAGACGATTTCGTTCAGCCATGAATGGCATATTCCTGTCTACCGCAGAAAAGAAATATTATAGGGAGGCATGTATTATGAAACAGACCCAATGGTGGAAGAAAGCAGTTGTGTATCAAATATACCCTCGAAGCTTTTGTGATTCAAACGGCGATGGGATAGGCGATATCCCCGGCATCACAAGCAAGCTTGATTACCTGAAAACGCTGGGAATTGACGTCATCTGGCTTTCCCCTGTTTACGCGTCGCCGGGCGACGACAATGGCTATGACATTTCGGATTACCGCGCCATCAACCCTGAATTCGGCACGATGGCTGACTTTGATGAGATGCTGGCGCAGGCTCATAAACGCGGGATTAGAATCATCATGGATTTGGTCGTGAACCATAGCTCCGATGAGCATGAGTGGTTCATCCAAAGCCGAAAGGATAAAACAAACCCCTATCGTGATTACTATTACTGGCGCGACGGCAAAGACGGCGCCCCGCCAAACAACTGGGGGAGTGTGTTCTCCGGCCCTGCATGGGATTGCGATGAGAATAGCGGGCAATATTATCTGCACCTTTTCAGTAAAAAACAGCCGGACTTGAACTGGGAAAACCCCATTGTACGCGAAGAAATCTACGATATGATGCGCTGGTGGCTTGATAAAGGCGTGGACGGCTTCCGCATGGACGTCATCAGCTTTATTTCAAAAGTACAGGGATTGCCCGACGGGCCTGTTTCAGAGGGCATGTTGTATGGCGATTTCGGTCCATATTCGGTGAATGGTCCGAGAGTACACGAGTTTTTACGCGAAATGAACTGTGAGGTTTTGTCTAAATACGATGTCATGACTGTTGGCGAAACCGCAGGCGTTACAATTGAAGAAGCGAAAAAATATGCCGCTGCCGATTTGAGAGAGCTGTCCATGGTGTTTCAGTTTGAGCATTCATGCCTTGTCGTGAAGGACGGCACGAAGTGGAGCGACAAAAAAATTGACCTGCGCGAGTTAAAGCAGGTCATGGCGAAGTGGCAAACCGGTCTTGAGGGCAAAGCGTGGAACAGCCTGTACTGGGAAAATCACGACCAACCGAGGAGCATTTCGCGGTATGGCGATGATGGCGAGTACTGGGAAAAAAGCGCAAAAACACTAGCCGTATGCCTTCACATGATGCAGGGGACGCCATATATTTATCAAGGACAGGAAATTGGCATGACAAACACGGTTTTTAACAGCCCCGATGATTTCCGTGACATTGAGGCAATCAACGCATACCATGAGTTTACACAGGAAAAGGGCATTCCCGAGGACGTGATGATGCGCAGGATTGCGAAAGAGGGCAGAGACAACGCCCGCACCCCCATGCAATGGGATGATAGTCATTCAGCAGGATTTACAAGCGGCGAACCGTGGATTCAGGCAAACCCCAACTACAAGGAAATCAATGCACAAAAACAAGTTGGCGATACAAAGTCAATTTTTGCAACGTATCAAGCGATGATTCGTTTACGCAAGGAGTTTGATGTTGTCACAAACGGCAAATTCATACTGCTTGACCCTGACGGCGACAAGCATTTTTCATACATCAGAGAAACCGGCAACGAAAAGCTACTTATTGCTTGCAATTTTACAAGAGAAGAAATACAAGTTGAAGTGCCCGAAGATATGCAGGGTTCTGAAGTCTTGTATTGTAACTATGAGACGAATCCATCAGGTAAAATGCCGGCTCTCAGACCGTGGGAATCAATCGTGCTTTATAAGCTAAAAAAATAATTTTGAATATGATTCTGGGTTATGTGGCGTTATCCGGTGTTCGGGTAACGCCAACACTGCTTTCATCCCGATGCATGTTCTTGCTTTTCTGTTTTGAAAGAAGTACAATGATTGTAGTTTTTTGTATCCATTATTCAGCTTTAGTATGCGGCGCTATAAGCTTCGCGATTGCATATTTATTGTACGATAAAGAGGAGGCAACCCCTTTTGGATAATCTGTATTCAGTTTTATTGGTAGACGATGAGCCGACGATATTAAATGGCATGACGGACACCTATGATTGGAAAACCCCCGGATTTTATGTCTGCGGTACGGCGGAAAGCGGAGAGTCCGCGTTGGAAAAGATCAAAGAAAACTCGCCGGACGTAATAATGGCGGATATACGTATGCACAATATGGACGGGCTGGAACTGATCCGGCAAGCGCAGAAAATCAGCGATCAGATGGAATATGTTGTCATCAGCGCCTATCGGGATTTTAACTATGCGCAGACAGCATGTTCTCTCGGTGTATTTTCCTACTTGTTGAAACCGTTTTCCGACAGCGAGTTTCTTTCAGTGATGAACCCTTTAAAAGAATACCTTGACCGCAAAAGCGTAGAGCGCCAGATTCTCAGATTGTATGATCTTTATAGAGACGACATACTCATTATTAAAAAACACAACGAACGTATCCGCGATGACGATGGAACAACTGGCGATTATCTGCGTAAAGCTATGCTTTATATTGAAAAGCACATTGACGACCCCGGCATTTCGGTGGTGACGGCTGCCGAGGCTTTGCACCTAAACGCGACATATTTCGGCAGGATATTCAAGCAGGGCGTAGGCAAATCCTTTCGCGAAACTTTGCAGTTCCATAGGATTGAAAAAGCAACGCTCTTGCTAATGACGACAAAAATGACGGTAACAGAGGTAGCATACGCCGTCGGAGTGGACAACCTTCCGTATTTTTCAAGCCAGTTCAAGAAACTGACTGGGATACTTCCGAGCGAAATTAAAGGAGGCCAGAGTCTTGAAGCTTACGAAGAATAAGATGCGCAATAAGCTTCTTGTCTGCATTCTATTGCCAATTATAGCTATTTTTATAGTTACGCAAGTCAGTATCGACCGAATCATACGTCCCTATCTCGAAGAGCTGCTAATTGACAGGACGTTACACATGGCCGAACGACGCGTGGAGCAAATTAATTCGCTGGAAAGCCAGCTTTCAAATACGGCACAAAGCATCATCGGCAATGAAACTATGCAAATGTCACTTAGCGGTTCGGGATTCGCGCCTGCCCAAATTGAGCGCATCTTGCAACTCCATGTATTTGACAACATCTTAAATATAACCTATGTAACCAGCGATTTGAACCATATATACAACGCTTATCCAGCTTATGTGAATTCGCAATGGGTTCTTGAACTTATCCGCAATACTGACTTGAGCGGGAATTACGCAAAGCCCATATGGATGAAAATAGATCAGGGGAAAGACGGCGAAAGCCGTTTTTATGTGTTGCAAAAACTCAGACACCTTTCGGTTAACGTTAGACCCGGATACTTGCTCTATCAAGTACGCCAGGAGCCGCTTGAACGCATTATAACCACAGATGGCGAATCGGAGCGGGTTTTTATCCTCAACAGCGACGGCGATATTATGTATCCACGCGGATTCACAACTGATGAGATGTCTATTCCTACGGAAATACTATCCCATGTCGGAGGCATAAGCAATAGAATTTGGCTGTCCGCAGACAAGGAGTACTTTGCTACCGTTTATACGAGCTTCAGAATAGGTTGGTCTGTGGTTTCCTACGCCAAATATAACGATGTCATGAAACGGTACAGCGACATGCAGTCTCTCATAACTTATACGACGGCGCTGATACTGATTGCTAGCTCCGCCTTGATACTCCTTTTGGCATTGCACTATACACGCCCCATAGTTATAATAACGCGGGCGCTTGCCAGCTTTGAAAACGGCAAATTCCAAACACGGATTGAGAACAGACTGTCTGATGAATTTGAAATCATAAGCGATACCTTCAATGGCATGGCCGACCGCATTGACACGCTCATCTCCGATGTGGAAAAAAGCCGGGAAGACCTTAAAACAGCCGAACTTGACTCGCTTATGTACCAGATAAACCCGCACTTTATTTATAATACGCTTAGCAACATGTATATGCTGGCGCGCATGTCGGGCAATGATCAACTTACGCTACTAATACATTCCCTTTCGAGCTTTTTGCGTATCAGCCTTAGCAAGGGAAGTAGCATCGTAACTGTACAAAGCGAGGTGGAGCATGTTTCCTGCTACCTTATGATCCAACAAGCCCGCTACAACGGCTTGTTTACATTTAGCGTCGATGTCAACATCGGTGTGTCACAGCTAACTGTGTTGAAATTCATACTGCAGCCGATAGTCGAAAACTCAATTAGTCACGGGTTTTCCGGCATAGCAAACGGCGGTGTGATAGAGGTTAAAGCATACGCGAAGGATAATGGCGTATGCTTTGAAATTTCGGATAATGGTATCGGTATTGCTTCAGACACCCTTAACGGACTGAACTCGATCGGCCATCTGTCTTCCGATGATTTGCGGAACCTGTTCAGAGAAAGCGAGGGCGGATACGGGATTTGGAACGTTATCGCGAGATTACAGCTTTACTATGGAGGCGGGTATCGTTTGACATTCGAGAATACATGTCCCGGAACCAAATGCACAATCTGGATTAAAAACAAAGGCGATGTCACTATTGCATAAAATAGTATTGTTTTTGATAATAAATATATTATTTTTATAAGCATTTTTCTTTTGACCGTTGTATGCTTAAATTAGCAAAGATTTTGTATATATGAAACGGAAAGGAAAATGTCTCATGAAAAAAACATGGCTTGGTATTATATCCGCAATACTGGTGCTGTCTCTAGTAGCCTGCGCGGGTGGACAGAATTCGGGTACAGAGCAAAACGCCGGAACAAATGCCGCGCAGGGTTCGGGGCAGCAATCCGCCGCTCCATCCGGCACATCATCCGGAGTTGTCAAAGTTCCCATTATGATGAGAAACGCGGGCAACGACTCACAAGCTGTCATCAATGAGTTCATGGTCGAAAATTACAATAAACTCTATGAAGGTCAGTATGAGCTTGAGGTCGAGTGGCTGCCGGGTGTGGCTGAGGATTACCGCACAAAGCTGAAAATGCTCAACGCCTCTAACGATTTGCCCGCTTGGCTGTATGATCTGCACGCCGAAACGGCCTTTGCCGAGCTGCTGATACAGAACAACCGGCTTGTTGACTTAAAACCGCATTTTGATGCGTCGCCCGAATGGCAACGTATGGCAATACCGGAAAGCGTAGAATTTAACACCACTGCTGACGGCAAAATGTATACCTCGCCAGCAGTGTCGACTGAATATGTCGGTATATTCTACAATAAGGAGCATTTCCAGAATGCCGGAATCGCATCGTTCCCCGAAACGTGGGACGATTTCTGGGATGCCTGCAACAAATTGAAGGCTGCCGGATACACGCCTCTTTCGCTGCACACCACTGAAACCGGATGGTGTCCGATGTTGCTCGGAACGTCTACCATGGCGCTAAGCGACGAGGGTCAGGCATTTATGAACCAGATGTTTCCGACCGACTTCAACGTCCCTGTGGTTATCAACATGCTTGATGTCATTACCAGATTATTTACTTATAGTACCGCCGACGCTGTCGGGGGCAATTACGCTCTGGCCGCTAATAACTTCTGCTCCGGAAACACTTCGATGATTCCCAACGGACCGTGGATGGTTGCTTCTCTTAGCGACCCTCAATTTGCACCCGAAGGATTCGAGGAAAAGGTCGGCTACGCCATGTATCCCGGCAAGACTATGCTTTCTAACCAAGGCAAGATATATGAAATGGCGGTTTCCGTCGATCATCCGGAAGAAGTGCAGTTGGGCGCGATTGAGCTTGTGAAGTACAGGGCGTCGGAAGAGTTCATTCGTTTTAACGCGGTGCACGCCGGATACTTCTCCACTGTCGTGCCGCTGACAGATGAGGACATGGAATCCCTCTCGCCGGTTATGAGAGAATACGCGGCGCGAGTTCTTGAAATCGAAAGAACACTGTTGCGTTATCAGGCCCAGTGGGATCCGCTTACGCAAAACGAAGTTATATCAACAGAGCTTGTCAGCTTAATTAACGGCACGATTACCTCTGAGGAAATGGCCACGAAGATGTCAGAATCAGCGGCAAAATTTGCGACTGACAGCCAAGGCTGATAATGGTGCAGTAAATCGGGGGGAGCGGTTGCCTCTCCCCGATTGTATTCAAAAAGAAAGGGGCTGTACAAGTGAGCAAGTTCAAAAAGAGCGGCAAAAATATCTACATTGCGTTATTCCTTACGCCTGCTCTGTTTATGTTTATACTGATTTACTTATGGCCGCTGTGTCTTTCGATCATCAGCAGCTTTACAAGCTGGGATGGCTTTACGTCCATGAAGTTTATCGGACTTCGCAATTACAGGGAGCTTTTCAACGACTCCAAATTCCTCGCCGCGCTATGGAACACCTTTCGGTGGGCTCTTGCCGCTGCGTTCATCCATGTGCCGTTTGGAGTTTTGGTTGCGTTGATATTATCCAAAAAAATGATTGGCTGGCGTTTTGTCCGCTCCGCATTTATGATTCCGAATATTATTTCGCAAAGTGCGATGGCTATACTGTTTACATTTATTTTTCGGCCCGACGCCGGAATACTCAACTCAGTGTTACGTGTGTTCATGGGACCTGATTTCAATGCAAACTGGCTGCACGACTCAAAGTATGCTTTCCTTGCGCTAACACAGATTTGGCTCTGGTTTGCCGCGGTTATTACGCTTATAACACTGTCGGAGATTTTGTCAATTTCGCCGGAACTTTATGAGGCGGCAAAAATCGATGGCGCCAACGTTTTTCAAATTGATATTTTTATCAATATACCACTTTTGCGCAATATTATAGGAACCGGAGTTATCATCGCGATTACTTCTGTTTTTAAAATGTTCGACATTATTTATATGACCACCAACGGGGGCCCCGGAAACTCGACGATTAATCTTGCGGTTATGTCGGTCAACGCCATTATTATACAAAACAAATTCGGCTACGCAAACGCGATTGGAATATTCCTTTTAATATTAGGCGTCCTTGTAATGAGTATGACCATGAGAGGCTTTCGTATGAACAAGTCCGCGATGGATTAAGGGGAGAGGTGTTATTGTGCGTGCCAAAACAAAAACAATCCCGTTGCTTCGGGACAAGACTTTCGCCATATACGCGGTTTTAGGATACATCGTTCTCCTGTTCGTTCTGTTGGTTTCGATCGCGCCGCTGATTTGGGTTCTCCTTTCTTCCTTTAAAACCAATAACGAAATCCTTTCGTCCGCGTTTTCGCTTCCCCATTCGCCCTCGCTGGTGGGTTACCGGATCGCCTCCGATACCGCCAACATACCGATGCGATTCCTCACCTCACTGACCGTGGCATCCTCTACTACGGTAGTATCCGTGTTCATCTACTCAATGGCGGCTTATGTGTTGGCCCGGTGCGAGTTCAAGCTAAGAAACGCGATTTTCGGCCTGCTGATCTGTTCTCTTTTGATACCGTCCAACGCGATGATACAGCCAATCTATTCCACGATTAAAGCGCTGGGACTTTACGACACTAAATTTGCCTTGATATTGGTTTACACCGGGTTCGCAATGGCGATGTGTTTATTTTTAATGAAAAGTTATTTTCAGTCCATCCCAAAGGAACTGGAAGAAGCCGCTACAATTGAGGGCGCGGGATTCTTCACCGTGTTTTGGAAAGTTATCCTGCCGATATCAAAGCCCGCATTGGCAAGCTCTGCGATTTTAACCTTTATCAACTCGTGGAACGAACTGCTGTACGCACTGCTTTTGACCTCAAAGGAAGTCAACCGAACACTGCCGCTGACGATGAAGTATTTTACCTCCATGTTCTCCTTTAACTTTACCCCCATGTTCGCGGCGCTGGTAATGTGTATCGCGCCAACAATACTGATATATGTGCTTTTGCAAGAGCAGATTATGGAAAGCATGGTAGCGGGTTCTGTTAAGGGCTAGCCGAAATTATCATACTTAAAAAGGGGATGCTAATAAATGAAATACACAAAAACACCGGCGCCTGCTTTCATGGACGACCTTATCATTTATGAGATAGCGACAAAGGGGTTCACCTCGCCAAACGGGCCTCAGAGCGGGACGTTTTCTTCTTTAAAGGAGAAGATTCCCTACTTGGAGGAGCTTGGGGTAAATGGTATATGGCTGAGTGGTCACCAGCTTTGCGACTGCAAGCATTTCTACAACGTATGGACACAATACGCCGTCATACGCCCGGACGAATTTGATCCGTCCTTAGGTACAGATGCGGAATTCAAGGATTTGATTGATGTCGCTCACAGTCATGGGATTCGCGTCTTCCTTGACGTCATTACACATGGCCTTATGGATGGTAGCCCCATTATAAAGGAGCATCCCGAGTGGTTTTCCGGCGGAAGTTGGGGTATGGTGGATTTCGATTGGTATGGTGGCCATGACGATCTGGATCAATGGTGGGTTGACACATGGGTTGATTATGTTCTGAAATTCGGCATAGACGGTTATCGTCTTGACGTGACAACATACCGCAACGACTTATGGGCTTTGGTTCGCAAAAAGGCAAAAGAAGCAGGGCGCGAAATCATGATTATAACGGAGCATTCCGTCAGTACGGATGGATCGGTGGATGCGATCCAGTCCAACTGTCCTCTTGGCACAAACTTCGGGTTGGTGCAGACACATCCGCTGTTGACCGACGTCGCCGGTTATTGTAACGACCGCAGTAAATGGCTGTATGACAATGTGTTTCTAGTGGAAATAGAGTACTCCGACGGTACGGTGCATACAAGCCGAGCTACAGGTGCGACCGGCCATAATGAGAACGGTGTGCGTTGCCTCAATGTCGTCAGGCTTGAGGACCAAATTGAACACATGGATTGTGATAAATACGGTGTCGGATACGTTGAGCACCGTACGGTTTTAAGAATTGAAAATGTGGACGCCGAGCGCGAAATTAATGAGATACGCGTCTTTGATCTTGATTCCAGATGGTACGAGCCTTACGGGCACGAATGGAATACAAGCCTTCCCGACGACAACAGACTTATTTATAGTAGGGATAAAAGCACTGTAATTGCCAGATTTCCGCAGATTAATCAGCGTGGCCAATACATGACCACTCAGCTTAGCTGCCATGACTGCGGATGGGACGGCTTCACGCTTGGGGAAAATCCGTATATCGCACAAGGAAGCCGCTATGTTATGGGTTACGCATCAATGTTAACACCGACACTGCCGATTATGATGAGCGGCGAAGAATTCGACGCGAGCTATCGTCCACTGCCGGAACATTCTCCAAAACTCTTTGGAGGCGAGGGCTTTGGAGAAGGTCGCTGGCTTTACGCGAGCTGGCTTGACTGGGATGAACTTGGCAAAGCGGGACATGCCGAAATGCTTGCCGATACAAAGAAAATTCTTGCGATTCGACGCGAGTACGCACATCTAATCAAACCGATGCGATTCGGCCTCGAATCGGAGACGCCGGTTATACGCGTTCCATACCGCTCGGAAAAGGCATTGCCGCTTCCATACGCCTATGTCGGTAAAGACGAAGTGGTGATAATTGCGGCAAATCCGAACACGGAAGAAAGCGTTGAACTCACTTTCGATTTAACCGGATTACTAGGCAAAGGGCAGTATCAGGTTGAGAGCATGTTTGGTGATGCAGATGAGAAAAGAGCGACCGTAACCACTTTTTCGGAGA
Source organism: Oscillospiraceae bacterium (assembly GCA_009777635.1). GTDB lineage: Bacteria > Bacillota > Clostridia > Oscillospirales > Ruminococcaceae > WRAV01. Next base: position 49,706 of record WRLK01000019.1, read on the forward strand.
TGGAATGGATAATAGCGCCGGACAAAACGTCAAACGGCGGACTATTGGTACTCGCATTCAAACGGACTGGAAACTGAAAGACGGAGGTTGATCAAGTATGAACGGGTTTGAGCGTATTATGGCGGTGCTAAACGGCAAGAATGCGGATATGCCGCCTATCATGCTACATAATTTTATGACAGCGGCAGAACAGAGCGGATTCAACATGAAGCAATACAGGAGCGATGCGAAAAACATGGCGAACTCCCATATCGCAATGGCGAGAAAGTATGGTCTTGACGGTGTCTTTCTGGATGTGGATACCTGTCTTGAGGCTCATGCAATCGGGGTGCCGACTGATTTCCCGGATGACGAACCGGCGCGCGCCTGTGGATCAATCTCGACGGACATCGAATTCCTGTTGGAGAAAATATCTCCCGACCGCCTTCATACAGACGAAAGAATCGGCATCATGTTAGAAGCGGTGCGCATCATGCGTAAAGAGCTTGATGGTGAGACACTGTTACGCGTAAATGTCGATCAGGGGCCGTTTAGTCTTGCCATGCTAGCTTACGGAATGACCGACTTTATGATGGATTTGCTTGATGAGGATTTGACTGGCGACATATTGAAGCTGATTGATCGCTGCTGCGATGTGCATATTGAATTTCACAAGTTGGCCCGAGAAGCGGGCGCGGACATCACGAGCTTCGGAGACAGCTCATGCGGTCCCGACCTGCTTAGCGCCGAATGCTACCGCACCTTTGCCATGCCGTTCCACAAGAGAATAAAGGATGAGCTTGACAATGCCGGAATTAAAACAATCTGCCATATCTGCGGCAACCTCGACAAAATCCTTGACGATGTGGCTAAGGTGGGTTTTACCGGCATTGAGGTGGACTACAAGACGAATATCGGGCTTGCGCATAAGGTGCTGAAAGGAAAATCGGCGGTATTCGGGTGCATTGATCCTTCCGGAATCTTCTATTTCGGCTCCCCCGAACAGGTTGCCGCTAAGACCAAAGAGGCGCTGGACACATTCTCGGGAGATGGGATAGTAGTCGGCGCGGGCTGTGCTCTTCCGCGCAATACCCCGGACGAGAATATCCGGGCGTACGTGCAGGCCGCACGGACATGGCAAGGATAATTTGCCATTATCTTATCACCGAGGCAGTCCGCATCCCATATGTAATCGGCGAGGATGATTTTACAAAACGACTGTATTTCTAAAATAGGCTATAGTAAATCTATACAAACTTTGCTGATTATTTCCGGCAAAAAAATAACCGCCCTTTGATTGGGCGGCATGGTTTATCGCATAGGCGGCGGGATATTTCCTGTTGTTGCAATCGCCTTTTTGTGGTATACTGATAGCATAGCGTATATGCGGA
>WRLK01000020.1 GCA_009777635.1 Oscillospiraceae bacterium
CAATGAACAATAAAACGTCCTGCATTGAAACGTCGCGGAAGTATTCCGCTATCGTAAGCCCCGTGAACCCGACGCGCATCCTTGCGCCGGGCGGCTCGTTCATCTGCCCGAATACAAGCGACGTCTTATTGATAACGCCGGATTTTATCATGTCGTTGTATAAATCATTGCCTTCGCGTGTGCGCTCGCCGACGCCCGCGAAAACGGAGTAGCCGCCATGCTCGGTTGCGATGTTGCGGATAAGCTCCATAATCAGTACGGTTTTTCCGACGCCCGCACCGCCGAACAGCCCGATTTTACCGCCTTTTGAATAAGGGCAGAGCAAATCAACCGACTTGATGCCGGTTTCAAGCATTTCAGTCATCGCAGTCTGCGCCGCGAATCCCGGCGCCGTGCGGTGGATTGGCCACAAGGTTTCCGTTTCGATCTCGGGCTTGCCGTCAATCGGCTTGCCGAGTATATTCATCATGCGCCCCAAGGTATTGTCCCCGACGGGAACTGAGATTGGCGCGCCGGTATCGATCGCGTCCATTCCCCTTACAAGGCCGTCGGTAGAGCTCATGGAGATACATCGCACAACCTGGTCACCCAAATGCTGCGCGACTTCCATCACCACGGTCTCGTCGCCTTTTTTCACTTCTATCGCGTTATACAACGCAGGCAACTCGTCCTCAAACCGGATATCCAGTACCGCGCCGATAATTTGCAGGATTTTCCCCGCGTTTTTTTCAGCCAAAAGTACCCTCTCCTTATACATTCATATCTAGTGTTGTGACCGGTCAGGGCGCTAGGGCCTGTTCACATAAAGCGAACGGCACGTCCCCCATTCCATTTATGTGAACAGGCTCTAACTTAAAGCGTTCGCACCACTTACAATCTCGTTGATTTCCTGTGTGATGATGCCTTGACGCGTACGGTTATACAAAAGTGTCAGGTCCTCGATAATTTCAGCCGCGTTGTTTGTGGCGGCGTCCATGCTCATCATGCGCGCGGCCTGCTCGCAGACAGCCGATTCAATCATAGCGCCGTAAAGAAAAGCATTGACGAAAGTCGGCACGGCATGCTCGAGAAACGTGTTGACGTCGGGCTCGTAGCTCATACCGTCTTCAGGCTTCTTTAGGCTGCCCTCGTCAGATGCAATCGGCAGGATTCTGTCAACCGTCGGCACATGCGAGAGCATCGACTCAAATTTAGTATGCGCCACATACACCTCGTCGATTTCGCCCGCACGGTACATCGATACAAGCGTTGCGCCGATTTGCTGCGCGTCTTCGTAGAAATTCGCGTTGGATGCGCTTGTGTACCGGCTTATGATATTCCTGTTCCGGCGCCTGAAGAAATCCCTGCCCTTTGAGCCTACCGCGATGATTTTTTCGTTTTTAGTCCTTTTAATAACAGCCAAAGCTTCTCTTGAGATGTTCACGTTGTAGCCGCCGCACAATCCCCTGTCGCTTGTGATGACGACAAAGGCGGCGTTTTTTACCTTGCGGTTTTTAACAAAAATATTATCAGCCGTGGCCTCGGTAAAACCAACGCCGCCGATGATGCGTTTTGTTTCCGTTAAAAGCGGACGGACGGCCTTTAGGAATTCCTTGTCCTTTTGGAGCCTTGAAGCTGCTACAAGGTTCATCGCTTTCATAATCTGCTTTGTGTTGCTGACGCTTGCAATCCTTCGCTTAATCGCCTTCATGGACGGCATTAAATCACCTGCTCTTTGTGATGATAAACTTGCTGGAATTCTGCGATTGCAGCCTTTATCTTTTCCTCAAGCTCGTCGGATATATCGCCCTTTTCCCGGATTTCCTCTGGGATATTCGGGTAGCTTCCGTCTATAAAACGAAGCAGCGAGCTTGCAAATTCCTGTGTGTTTTCGACAAACACATCTGTAAAATATTTGTTTATGAGAAGGTAAAGCACGATAACCTGGTGCTCTACCGCCATCGGCTCATACTGGGGCTGTTTCAGTATCTCAACTATGCGCTCGCCCTGCTTCAGCCTGTCGAGCGTGTCCTTGTTAAGGTCGGAGCCGAACTGTGCGAAAGCCGCAAGCTCCCTGTACTGCGCAAGCTCAACGCGAAGCGGGCCCGAAAGCTTCTTCATCGCCTTAACCTGCGCGGCGCCGCCGACCCGGGAGACCGAAAGCCCCGGATTGACAGCCGGACGCACGCCGTTGTTAAACAGCTCGGCTTCAAGGTAAATCTGCCCGTCGGTGATGGAGATTACGTTTGTCGGGATGTACGCGGAAATATCGCCCGCCTGCGTTTCAATGATTGGCAAAGCGGTCAGTGAACCTCCGCCGAACGCTTCGTCAAGCCGCGCTGCGCGCTCCAAAAGCCTTGAGTGGAGGTAGAAAACGTCGCCCGGGTACGCCTCGCGGCCCGGCGGCCTGCGAAGCAAGAGGCTCAAAGCGCGGTACGCAACGGCGTGCTTCGACAGATCATCGTAAACAATCAGGACGTCCTTGCCTTTTTCCATCCATTCCTCGCCGATTGCGCAGCCCGCATACGGCGCCACGTACTGAAGCGGCGCGGGGTCGCTGGCGGTGGCGGCGACAACGGTGGTGTACTCCATAGCGCCTGTTTTTTCAAGCGTCCTTACGATACGCGCGACTGTCGATACCTTTTGACCGATCGCAACGTAAATGCACAAAACGCCCTTGCCCTTTTGGTTGATGATGGTATCGATACAAATCGCGGTCTTACCTGTCTGGCGGTCGCCGATGATAAGCTCCCTTTGCCCCCGCCCAATCGGGACCATCGCGTCAATCGCCTTAATTCCTGTTTGAAGCGGCACGTTTACTTCACGCCGCGTGATGACGCCCGGTGCTGTGCGCTCGATTTTGCGCGTCGTCTCGGTAAGGATAGGCCCTTTCTGATCAATCGGCTGCCCAACCGCGTTTATAACGCGCCCGAGCATCGCGTCGCCGACAGGGACCTCGGCGACCTTGCCTGTCCTCTTTACGGGGTCGCCCTCTTTGATATCCGCGTCCGGCCCCATCAGGATGCAGCCTATACTGTCCTCGTCAAGGTTTAAGGCGATACCTGTGACGCCGCCCTCAAATTCCAAAAGCTCGCCGCTCATCGCGTCGTTTAAGCCGTAAACCCTTGCTATGCCGTCCCCGACCTGAATGACTGTTCCGGCTTGGGAAACGTCCAGCTTCGAGGAATAGGCCTTGATTTGCTGTTTTATTACGGAGCTTATTTCTTCAGGCCTAAGAATCATGAATCATACTCCTTTTAATACTGTTTTTCATATCGGAAAGCCGCTTTTTTATCGTATTGTCGATGAGAAAGTCATCGACATGTACGGAAAAACCGCCAAGCACCGACGGGTCAACTCTTACCGAAACCTCTACCTGCTTGCTTAATTTTTCTGATAAAAACTTTTCAAGGCTCTCAACTTGCCGATCGTCAAGCTGTTTTGACGCGACGACCTTAGCCGTTGTTTTCCTTGTTTGACCGTGGACTAGGCTGATGAACTCAGTGAGCGCCGGTATCAAAAAAGCTTCGCGCCGTTTTTCGACCGCAAGATATAAAAGCCCGAGCAAATCTTCAAAGATACGTCCGGCAAAGGATTCCCTTAAAAGCGTGAGCTTACTCGAAGTTGAAACCTTGGGGTGCGTGATAATACGCTGTAATTCTTCGTCTTTGAGCGCATCGCACAAAAAACCGGCCTGCTCGACATATTTTTCAATCTCGCCGCTTTGGGCGGCAAGATCAAACAGGGCCGTCGCATAACGTACGCTTAACTCTGCCACGTTACTTCCTCCAGCTCCGCCATCGTTTCGTTGAAGAGCTTATCGCAGGTTTCATTGTCTATTGAAATAGAGATGAACTTCTCCGACATGGTTGTGGAAACCTCTATGATGGTGTTCTTTACGCTGTCTTCAACACGTCTAAGCTCCGCCTCGGCCTGTTCGGCTGCACGCACCTTGATTTCGTCCGCCTCGGTTTTTGCCTCGGCTAAAATCTGTGCGGCCTTTTCGGCGGCTTTCTTTCTTGCAGCCTCAATAATCGCGTCTTTTTCCACCGCGATATCCTTAAGCTTTTGTTCATACTGGAGCTTTAGCCCATCGGCTTTTTCCATATCGTCGGCTGCTTGCTTAAGCTCACCCGCAATCTTGTCGGAACGCGCTTTGAGAAATTTTAAGACAGGCTTATAAAGAAGCCATGAAAGCAGGAGGAAAAGGACTATCGCGTTTATAAGCTGTATGCCGATTTGGATAAACATCTGTGTATCCAATCCAAACAAACGCCCGTCCTGCGCCGCGCTGAGGAGCAATATCTGAGGATTCAAGAATCATCATCCCTTTCCATATGCATTGACGGGGAAAGTTACCCCATATACTGCAAAAAGATAGCTACCAGCGGGTTTGCGAACAGCAATATGATCGCGATCAAAAGCCCGTAGATGCCGACCGTTTCCGACATGGCAAGTCCAATGAACATTGATTGGGTAATCGTGCCCTTTGCCTCGGGCTGGCGCGCGATGGATTCAATTGCCTTGGCGGCGACATTGCCTTGCCCGATAGCGCAGAAAAGCCCCGAGAGGACCGCGATGCCCGCCGCTATTTGACCTGCTGCGAGAACTTGAGCCAAGTGTTCTAACATGTTTGAATTCCTCCATTATAAAAATAATTTAAAAAACGGTATAAAAACGGCGTCACGCCTTTATTCGGCGCTTACTTCCGACGCTGTTCCCACAAAGGAAAGGCTTAAAACGATAAAGATATAAGTTTGCAGGAAAGCCATGGCTATATCAAAGTAAGCGTGAAGCGGCACCGGAACAAAAAGCTGCACGTACACCGGGGTGAGCGCGTACAGCATATTCATAAGTATCATGCCGGCCAGGATATTGCCGAACAGACGGAAGCTCAGCGAAACAGGACGCGCAAGCTCGCCGATGATGTTTAACGGGGTAAACAAGAGGCTCGCAAGGACATTCGGCAGGTTGAGCTTAAAGTCCGGCGCAAGAAATCCCTTTAAATAGCCAAGCCTCTGGTATCTCAGGCCCAGGATTTGTATAAGGATAAAGGTTGCGAGCGCAAAAGCAAAAGTGGTCGCCCAGTCGGCGGTAGGCGGCCTTAACGCAAACACGCCGCTGATGCTGGCAATAAAAATAAAAGCAAAAGCCGAAAAGAACCAGCCGCCGAGATATTGAAGTTTTTCGCCCGCGGTATTTTTCACAAAGCCTGAAAATGTTTCGACCATAAATTCCACGACGTTTTGCAGGCCCTTCGGAACATCGCCAAACCCGCTGAGCCTGACACGGACGATGATAGCCGCCACAATAAGCAGCGCCATGATAATCCATGTGTTTACGACCGTTTCGGTAAGCCAAACCTCAAATCCGCCAATGTCAAAGACCGCGAAATTTCTAACATTAAAATCCAAGACATTTACCCTCCTGTATTTCGTTCATATATCGTCCGCCGGGTAAAATTTTAATGAAAATGCAGCGATTTGAAAGGTAAAGATACCGGCTATGGCGCCCCACAGGCTGACAAACGGCACTTTATCCGTAGCCGCGATAAACAAAACGACCCCCGTCAGCAACAATCGTAGCATATATTGGACGCGTAGGTAATTGCCGGCGTCTTTCTTCTCGATCATATCTGCGGCATTGTTGACCGCACGCTCAAGCATTGCAACTTTCAGCACATTTAGCGCAGCCATCAAAACAACGCCCGCCGCAAAGGGAAAAACAGCATATGACCTGTAATATACCCCGCCCGCCGCGATGAATACAAAAGATGTAATGATAATTGCAATAATCATCCTTTTCGCGGTAACGGATATCTTCATACTTATATGCTCCCACAAATTTAAAAAAACTATTTACGGTTAAAATAATCAAATATCGACTTAAACGCCGCCGCCATCCCGAGCAGTGAGAAGAACAAAAGAAGCCACGGCGACGTTCCGAACAGGTTATCCAGAAACCGTCCCGCCATTACCCCGATGATCACGCATGACACAATCAAAATACCAATCTGGGATATATTCGAAAGCGCCGTTAAAAGCTCCCGTCGTTCGCTGTGTTTGTCCTGCTTGTTTTTATCGTCTAAAGACATATCCTATAACCTAATTTAAAATTTGAAACATACTTTTAATATTTTACCATAACTTCCCTCACATGTAAAGTAAAAAAACAAAAACCCCCTGGCGGAGCAAACCGTTGCCAAGGGGCATAGCCTTAGGATAAATCACGCGCTCCGGCGTTTTTTCGACAAGACGTCAAACGCGACAGCCACAAGCAGTACCATGCCTTTGACCGCCTGCTGCCAGTCAATCGGCACGCCCATTATGGACATTCCGTTATTCAAAACGCCCATCAAAAGCCCGCCGATGATAGCTCCGACTACCGTGCCGACGCCGCCTGTTGTGGACGCCCCTCCGATAAAGCAGGCCGCAATCGCGTCCAGCTCAAAGCCGTCGCCGGATTTCGGCGTCGCCGAGTTTAAGCGGCCTGTGAAGATGATTCCGGCAAGGGCCGCCAACAAGCCCATATTCGCGTACACCATGAACATAACGCGCTTTGTGTTGATACCGGAAAGCCTTGCCGCCGTCGCGTTGCCGCCAAAAGCGTATATGTTGCGCCCGAACACCGTGCGCGTTGTGATGAACGAATAGACGACGACTAGCACGGACACAAGCACAAGCGACATGGGAAGCCCCCTGTGCTGCGCAAGCCTGTATGTAAAGAAGATGATTATTGCGCATACAACGGCCAACTGTGCGATGAACATGCCGATATGCGGTACGTCAAACCCGTAGCTCTGGCGCTTTTTGCGCGCCATAAACTGCCAGGCGACAAGCCCTGCCGATATGATGACCGCGGATGCGATTGCAATCGTTTGCAGACCTCCCGGCCCTGCGAAATCCGGCAGGAAGCCGGCCGCGACAAATGTGTAGTCAAGGGGCATCGGCGCAAGGCTTACGCCCTTTAGTATCGCCATCGTCAAGCCGCGGAATATGAGAAGGCCCGCAAGCGTCGCGATAAACGCGGGTACGCCGACATATGCGATCCAAAAACCATGCCAGCAGCCAATCGCAAGTCCGATTAGGAGCGAAATAAATATGGCAAGCGGCGTCGGCATGCCCATCCTGAGTATGAATACAGCCGAGATTGCGCCGATAAGACCCGCGACCGAGCCAACCGACAGGTCGATGTTGCCGCCTGTGAGGATACACAGCAGCATACCACAGGCAAGTATCATGACGTAACTGTTCTGCTGAATTATATTGGATATGTTAAGCGGCATTAAAAGAGTGCCTTTTGTAAGAACCTGGAACAGAGCGACAACCACAAACAATGCAATCACCATGCCGTACTGGCGCATTTTGCCGCTGAGTGCTTTTTGAATACTGTTCATTGCTCGACTCCTTCATACTTATTGCTCTCCATGATAAAACGCATAATGTTTTCCTGCGTTGCTTCCTTCGCATTGACCTCGCCGACGACCATGCCCCGGTTCAGCACATAAATCCTGTCGCACATGCCAAGCAGCTCAGGAAGCTCGGAGGAAATCATAAGTACCGATTTATTTGTTCCGGCAAGCTCGTTGATAATGGAATAAATCTCATATTTCGCGCCAACGTCAACGCCGCGTGTCGGCTCGTCAAGAATCAGCACCTCGGGATGCGCGAATATCCATTTGCTGAACATTACTTTTTGCTGGTTGCCGCCTGAAAGGCTCCCCACCTTTTGCATGATGCTCGAGGATTTGATGTTCAGCTTTTGGCGGTATTCCTCCGCCACCTTGTTTTCCTCGTTGTCGTCAATGACATTGCGGCGGCTTACCTTGTCCAGCGCTACAAGGGTTATGTTGTCGCGTATCGTGTTGATCAGAACAAGCCCCGCCTGTTTCCTGTCCTCGGTCGCGTAGGCAATGCCGTTTTTAATGGCGTCCCTGACCGTCTTTATCACAATGTCTTTGCCGTCGACCTTGATTTTCCCCGATATCTTTGTACCGTAAAACTTTCCGAAAACGCTTAAGGCAAGCTCCGTGCGCCCCGCGCCCATCAGGCCGTAAAGACCGACGACCTCTCCCCTGCGCGAAAAAAGGTTTACGTGATTGATAATTTTCCTGTGGCTGTCAAGGGGGTCGAATACGTTCCAGTCGTTGATTTCAAAGCACACGTCGCCGACCTTATGCTCACGCTTCGGATAGCGGTCGGTCAGATCGCGCCCGACCATCAGCTTGATGATGATATCCTCCGTAGCGTCCGCGATGTCAATCGTATCGATTGTCTCGCCGTCGCGCAGAACCGTGATTTCCTGCGCCACTCTTACAATCTCGTTTAGCTTGTGGGAGATGAGTATACACGTGATACCCTTATCCTTTAGCTCCACAAGCAGGTTTAGCAGGTACGCTGAGTCCTCGTCGTTAAGCGCGGCGGTCGGCTCGTCGAGTATCAGCACTCTGACGTCCTTGCTGAGCGCTTTTGCGATTTCAATAAGCTGCTGCTTGCCGAGGCCTAAGTCGCGTATCCTTGCCTCGACAGAAATATCAAGGCCTACCATCTTCATGATTTCGGCGGCTTTGTTGCGGGTTTGGTTCCAATCAATCACGCCGCGTTTGGCCTGCTCGTTGCCGATGAAAATATTTTCCGCAACAGAAAGCTCAGGAACAAGCGCAAGCTCCTGATGGATGATGGCAATGCCTTTGCGCTCCGAATCCTTGATGGTTTTGAATTTGCAGACGTTTCCGCCGTCAAGCAGGATATCCCCCTCGTATTCGCCGTAAGGATAAACGCCGCTTAAAATATTCATAAGCGTTGACTTACCGGCGCCGTTTTCCCCTACCAGCGCGTGGATTTGTCCGGGTTTTACACGGAAATTGACATTTTTAAGGGCGGCAACGCCTGAAAAGAGCTTCGTGATCCCACGCATTTCTAATATGTACTTATCCATTCCGGCCCCCACTTTTACTAGGTTTTATGGTCTGTTCACACAAAAATCTGACCATTCCATTTATGTGAACAGACCCTAAAATTGCGATTGGCAGCAGTATCTGTGCCAATCGCAATTTAACTAAGATACCGTGCGCGTGATTACATAATGTTGTTGATTTATGCGATATCCGCCTCAGTCAGGTAGCCGGAATCCATAACCAGCGCTTGATAGTTGTCAACCGTGACGGTGTAAGGGATTAAGAGGTACGACGGGACGAACTTTACATTGTTGTGGTAAGTTTCAGTGTCGTTGATTTCAGGCTCCTCGCCTTTCAGGACAGCTTCAACCATTCTGGCCGCAACAGCCGCAAGGTCGCGTGTGTCTTTCAAGATCGTGGAGTACTGCTCGCCTGTAATAATCATCTTGATGGAAGCAGCTTCAGCGTCCTGTCCGGTAACTACGGGCCAGTTATCGGTGCCTGGCTGGAACCCGAAGGATACAAGCGCCGAGATAATGCCGCGGGAAAGGCCGTCATACGGTGAAAGTACGCCGTGAAGCGGCTTGCCGTCGGAGTAGTTCGCCGCAAGGATAGCATCCATACGGGCCTGGGCGACCGCGCCGTCCCAGCGCAGCGTTCCGACTTCTTCCTGCGTTGCCTGGCCGGATACGACCACAACCTCGCCGGAATCAATCAGGGGCTGAAGCACGCTCATCGCGCCGTTAAAGAAGAAGAAAGAGTTCGTGTCGTCCGGGGAGCCCGCGAAAAGCTCGACGTTATACGGTCCGTCGCCGCGAAGCTTCTTTAAGCCGTCGACAAGGGATTCCGCCTGAAGCTTGCCGACGCCCTCGTTGTCGAACGTTGCGTAGTAGGAAATCGCGTCGGTGTCAACCAGCAAACGGTCGTAGGAAATAACCTTTACGCCGTCCTGAGCCGCCGCTGTCAGGGTACCGGAAAGAGTGGAGCCGTCAATCGGGGCGATGACGAGAACGCTAGCGCCTTTTGTCAGCATTGCCTCGATTTGTGTTTGCTGGGTGGGGATATCGTCTTCAGCGTACTGCAAATCGACTTCATAGCCCATGCCTTCAAGGATTTCTTTCATGGAGTGGCCGTCTTTAATCCAGCGCTCACTGGACTGTGTCGGCATCGAAATACCGATGAATTCGCCGCCGCCGGAAGCTTCAGCCGCAGGGGCTGCATCTTCGGCAGGAGCGGCGGGCGCGGCTTCCGCTGCCGGAGCCGCCGGGGCTGGAGCGTTGTTCGCACCGCATGCGGCGATTGCGAACACCATTGTAGCCGCTATAAGTATTGCCAGAATTTTTTTCATGTTTTTCTCTCCTATTTAATGTTTTAGTTTTGCCGGATTTCGGCGTCGCCTGTTCCGGCTTGTATTGGAGTGTACAATATTTCAAAATAGAAAGTCAATATTATATTGATTACAATTCAATTTCAAATAAGAACTTAGGAAGAAATCGTAAATTATTCCGTAAGAATTCGTAATAAATCCGATAAAAACGGGCTGCTCGTTTGAGCAACCCGCTTTCTTATTACGCATCTTTTTTAAATGCGTATGACCGCCTTGACCACGTCGTTTTTATTGTTCATCACAAAATCAAACGCATTGTCTACTTCGCTAAAATCAAATTCGTGGGAAACAATGCCTGAAACATCAATAAAGCCGTTGGCGATTGCGCCGATTGCCTCCGGATAGATATTACGGTAACGGAACACCGACTTGATTTGAGCCTCTTTGCCGAGTATTTTGGCAAAATTATATTCAATGCTGTCCTGCGGGGCCATGCCGACCAGAACGACGGTTCCGCCCGCGTTTACGAGGTAAGCTGTCTGCTGAACCGTTTTGACGGTTCCTGCCGTCTCAAATACAATATCCATTCCCGCACCGTTTGTCAAACGTGTTATTTCCTCTACCACATCATGCTCCAGTGCGTTTATTACGCGTGACGCACCCAGCTTCAGCGCGCATTCAAGCCTTTTCGGCACAATGTCCACAACGGTGACGTCCACCGCGCCAAAAGCCTTGCACGCAAGCAATGTCATAAGGCCGATACATCCCGCGCCCAGAATAACCACCGAGCTGCCCAGCGTCACGCCGCCCTGTCTTGCCGAGTGTATGCCGACCGCCAGCGGCTCGACAAGGGCGCCCTCTTTGGCGCTGATATTCTCAGGCAGCTTAAACGCCATGTTTTCGGGATAAGCTATATAGTTTTCAAAGCACCCGTGATATGGAGGGGTTGCTAAAAACTCTACATCCGGGCATAGGTTGTATCTTCCGGTTTTGCAATATACGCACTGTCCGCAGGTCTGCCCCGGCTCAAGCGCAACCTTGTCGCCAACCTTTAGGCTTTTGACTCCCGCGCCAACTTCGACAATGGTCCCCCCGCATTCATGCCCGAGTATAAAGTCGCCGTTTACGACGAAATCACCGATTCTACCATTTTCAAGATAATGTACGTCAGAGCCGCAAATGCCTACGTATTCCAGCTTGACAAGCACTTCCTTTTCCTTGGGAGACGGCATGGGTACCTCCCGGGTTTCCAGCTTCTTTATTCCTGTCATAAACACTGCGTTGTTAATCATAATCATTCTCCTTTCATAAAAAGAACGCCCCGAAAAATTATGTGGATTCCGGGGCGTTGTGTTATTCCTTTAATATTATAACGCGCCTGCTCGTTTATGCATTTCTATGTATTGCTCGACGTTGTCTATGGTAACAAGCGGGTTGCCTATATCGGTGTTGATTTCAGTTTCCTGTCCGGTGAGAAGCTTGTTGGACGTCTCAAGAAGCAGCTCCGCCAAATCGTAAGCCGATTGCAGGCAGGTTGAAGTCATTTTGCCTTCTTGAATGAGAAGGATTGCCTCGGCTGTTCCGTCAACGCCATAAGCGAGAATGTCTGCGAATTTCGGATTGTCCTTGACGGCTTCCAGCGCGCCGGCAGCCATGTTGTCATTCATTGAAATGATTGCGTCAATCCTGTCGTTGGCTTGAATCCAGTCCTCCATAAATGCCATGGCCTCGTCCTTGTTCCAGTTTGCGATTTGCTCGCCTACTATTGTGACGTCGGAGCGCTTTTCAAAGAATTCGGTCTGCCAGCTTAAACGGCGCTGGTCGGCGTGGAAGTTTCCGGGAGGTCCGTTTAGCACGACGACATTGGCGTTTTCAGGCACTTGCTCCAAAGCGGCTACCGCGTTGACCGCCGCCTGCATGTAAGGATCGGCGTCGACGGAGGACCCGCCTGCGATACCCTCAATGCGCGCGTTGGTGGTAATCGCGAAAATACCCGCCGCGATGATTTGTTCAACATAAGGCCGCTGGGCTTCGCCGTTGTTCGGCTGTACGATGATCAAATCGTATCTGTTTGTAATCGAGTTCTCAATCAGTGAGTTTACCTTGTCGTCAGAAGCCTCGCCGTCCATGATGTCAACGCTTATGTTCGGGTATTTATCGGCTTCTTCCCTCACGGCGTTTGCAAGCCATGCCGCAAAGGAGTCGGCCTGCGCCCTTGCAATGTATGCAACCCTGAAGGTTTGCTCACCGGCATCCTCCGGCGCAGCCGACGGCGCGGAATCCGAAGAAGAATCGGCAGGCGGCGCGGAGGGCTGGGCGCTTCCACCGCTTCCGCCGCCGCAGCCGGCAAGCAATGCGACCGATAAGAGAAGCGCTACTAACACATGAGATATTTTTTTCATTTTTTAAGAACCTTCTTTCTATTTTGTTTAGAACCTGTCTTCAATAACGAAAAGTGCCGGCGCAGCGAAGCGAGATTGCTTTGCAATCGTGATGAACTGCATATGATTTAAACGTTGCAATGCGGAAAAATCGCCGCTGCGGTGGTGCTTTGCGTATTGAAGATGGGTTCTTAGATCTAAACAGGCATGTATGATACAGCCCGTCAAGAAGCAACCTTTTGTTTTTTATTCTTATCCTCAACGTTACCCAAGTGGCCCTTGGTTCTTCTGCCCTTGGTCCAGATGTCGTAAATGACAGCCAGTGCGATAATCGCGCCGCGAATTACCTGCTGGAGATAAGAGTCAACATTCGCAAGATTCATGATATTATTCAAAAAGCCTACGATAAACGCACCGGCAAGAGTACCCGATGCCGTGCCGACGCCGCCGGAAAAGCTGGTTCCGCCGATGATTGCGGCTGTCAGCGCGTGGAACTCAAAGCCAATCGCCCCGTTTGGCTGTCCCGCGTTGATACGCGACATGAACAGCACGCCCGCTAAGCCGACAAACGCCCCGTTTATCAGGTAGGCGATGTACTTTGAGCGGATGACGTTGATTCCGGACGCCACAGCCGCCGCCTCGTTGCCGCCCACGGCGTAAAGAGAGCGTCCAAAGCGCGTGTGCTTGAGTATGTACCAGGTAAATATCGCGATGACAATCAGGAATATTACCGACACAGGCATACCGAAGACCGTGCCTTGTCCGAATACTACGAAGTCGCCAAGCTGTAGGATATTCTGCCCTTGCGTGTAAAGCAGCGCCACGCCGCGCGCCATTGTCATCATAGCCAGTGTTGCGATAAAGGGAGGCGTTTTAAAGTTTGCCACCATCACGGCGTTGATTAAGTTACACGCCATACCCGCCAATATTCCCACAATCAGTGACAGTATAAGGGAATTGGTAGATTTGTAGCAGTCTACCGCCAAAACGCCCGCAAGCGCCAGAACCGAGCCGGCGGACAAATCCAGCATGCCGCCGATAATAAGGATTGTCGCCCCGAAAGCCAAAATGGTTGTAACGGCAAGCTGCCTGGATATATTGGACAGGTTGCCGATGGATAAAAAGTTCGGATTAATCAAGGCGCAAAGGAAAAACAAAATAATCAGCACGAGATAGATATTGTACTTTTTTATCATTACGCTCCAGATATTTTTTACAGAACTCACATACTCACACCCTTTTCTAAATTAATTATTTACGGCACGGCGCTCTTTGGTGCCGGTTGCATAATACATAATCCGCTCCTGCGAGAAGTCCTCGCGTTGGATTTCGCCGGTTATCTTCCCTTGGCTCATAACATAAATCCGGTCGCACATGCCAATCAGCTCCGGCAGCTCGGAGGATACCATGATAATTCCTTTTCCTTCCCTTGCCATTTCGCTCATCAGCTTATAAATCTCATATTTGGCGCCGATATCGATACCACGGGTCGGTTCGTCCAGAATCAGGACGACAGGGTTGCGCATCATCCATTTCGACAAGATGACCTTTTGCTGGTTGCCGCCAGACAACGCCTCTATTGCCGTTTCCATTGTAGGGGTCTTTACGCGCATTCTTTTGAACAGCTCATTTACAACCGAATGCTCTTTTTTTGCGTTTAAAAACCCTTTTCCGATAATTTTTTCAAGGCTTGCAAGCGACGCGTTCTCTTTCACGCTTCTTACCGGGATAATGCCGTACCTGCGCCTGTCCTCCGAAAGCATAACAACGCCGTTCGCAATGCTTTCACGTACATTTTTTACGGAAACCTTCCGGCCTTTTAGCTTAATCTCGCCTGCGTTAATGGGGTCAAGCCCGAAAACGCAGCGCATGACCTCTGTGCGTCCGGCGCCCATGAGACCGGCAAAACCAAGGATTTCTCCGCCGCGAAGGTGAAAGTTTACGTCGCGGAAAACGCCGCGGTTTTCCAAATTTTCAACCTCCAGCAGGTTTTCCCCGATAGGGATGTCCTCCTTAGGGTAATCGTTTGAGATTTTGCGCCCGACCATGTCCGCGATAACGGTTTCAATGTCTGTTTCCCCCACAGGATGGCTTGATACCACGGCCCCATCCCTGAAGACCGTTATCTCATCCGCTATCTTGAAGATTTCGTCGAGCTTGTGCGATATGTAGATAATGCATACTCCGCGGGCTTTCAGCGCCGCTATTTTTTCAAACAGCTTCTCGACTTCCTTTTGAGTGATTGCCGACGTCGGCTCATCCATGATGATGATGTCGGATTTGCACGAAATAGCCTTGATGATTTCCAGCATTTGTATGTCGGAAACAGTCAGGTCTTTCAAGGGCAGATCGGGCGGATACGGCAGATTTTCTTCTTTCAGCAGCTCGATCGTGTATTTTCTTACGTGCTTCCAATCAACCTTTCCAAGCTTGTTTACCGGAAGCCTGCCCAAAAAAATATTTTCCTCCACCGTCATTTCAGGGACATAATTCATTTCCTGAAAAATCATGGATATCCCAAGGTTCCGTGCTTGCATTGGGTTATGGATTTTTACCGGGTTTTCATCAACATAGATTTGTCCTTTGTCAGGTTGGTACACGCCGTTAATAATTTTCATCAGGGTAGATTTTCCAGCTCCGTTTTCCCCGCAAAGCACATGGACGCTGCCTTTTTTGACAGTAAAGTCAATTTTATCCAGAGCCTTTACGCCGGGAAAGGATTTTTCTATTTGCGAAACGCGCAGCTTGATTGTTTGCTCCATAAACACCTCCAGAAAATGAATAATACTTTTACAATATGATTTTGTAAAAGTATTATACAATACCTTTTTATAAATGTCAACACAATTTTAAAAGTTTATTCAAAATTTATAAATATAATGTGCAGTTTTATATAACATTTACAAATCCCCGCTGAATATAAGACAATTCAGCAGGGATTTGCACCTTTTGAAATAGAAAGTATATGCGGAAATAAATACCGCAAGACATGTTATATGCCGTCAATAAACGGTTGAACATGTTGCAGTGCGGCGCCAACCGCCGACGCCTCCATTTTGTATTTGCAGACCTTGACATATTCCCCGTTTGCCTCAAAGGAATTAAGCTTTGCCGCAAGCCCCTTGAAATGGGCGACGTAATCGTCCATGCAGCCACCAACTTGTCCGCCAAGGATTACGCTGCAATCGAACGTCATGCGCAGGCTGTTGACAACGATGGAAAGATGGCGCATATATGTGTTCCATACCTGTTCGTGGTAAGCGCTTCCCTGTTTTATCAGGTTAAAAAATTCAGTCAGGCTGCCGTCCGCCGTATCGGTAAGCACGGCTGAGTTGCAATATGCGTCGACACACCCGTGCTGTCCGCAATAGCACCGGGTTCCGCCCGGGATGATTGTAATATGGCCAAGCTCGGCGCTTCTGTTGTTTTCGCCGGGATAAAATTTATTGTTCAATAAAATCGCCCCGCCTACGCTGCTGCTAAGCGATAGGTATACAACATTATCGACGCTTTCGTGATTCCATAGCTCGGCGATCCCGGCTGCGTTTGCGTCATTGCTCAACAAGCATTTGTATGGTATGTATTCCTCAAAGCTGGAAAGGCTTCCGTCGGTAAAATCGAGCACGGTTGAATATGTGACGGTTCTGCCGTCGGCAGACAAAAGGCTTGGCACTGAAATACCCACGCCTAATATTTTAGAGCGGTCAATGTCCTCTCCGATAGCCAATTCAACCGTTTTCCCGATATAGCGAAAATAATCCGTGTTTTTCTCAAATAGCGCACGGACTCTTTCCGTTCTCAAAATATTCCCGTAAATATCAATGACCGCTGCTACGACATGGTTTCTGGTGATGTCGATTCCAACCGCGTATCTGGCGGGGGTGTTGGCGGAAAGCGCCTTGGCCTTGCGTCCTCCCGTCGATTCAAGCATGCCCGTTTCTATAATAAGCCCCTGCTCTTTTAGGGTCTTGATGTTTTGATTAACTGTGGGAAGGCTCATGTTTAAAGCATCGGCAATATTTTGTTTTGATACGGCATTGTTATGATAGACATACTTAAAAATACGGTTCCGGTTCATTTTTTTCATTTCAATACTGCTAATGCTTTGGTTATTCATTGCCAATCCCCCATCAGATGCGTTTATGCATCTGGTTTTATAAAAGTATTTATTTGATATTATTTTAACATGGATTAACATAAATTGCAATACTTGTAATTCATGAACCTTTATATATAAAAACCGCCCCGATTATCGGGGCGGCCGAGCGTGTCTTCAGGCCTTTGCGTTGCTTTTGTATTCAGCGGCGGTTATCTGTGCGTTAACAGCCCCCGCCGTTTCAAAAGGCCCGGGCGTCGGGTTTATCGCGCGGTGCGCGCCGAAATAATCCTTGTTGAACACAATGGGTGAGCCGTCCGGGCTTTCAAATTTTTGCTCCGGCTCAAAGGCTTCGCCTAACAGTTCCGTCGATATTGTCTGCGTATCGGGCTGCGGTAAATGCTCGTATAAGTTTGTTTTAAGCATATATTTCCCGTCTTGAACCGCAAGCGACAAATCAATACGGTTTTCTTTATCCTCTAAGAAATCCTTTTCCTTATCGCATGGCTTTGCCCCGTTGAAAAAGACGTTGCCGCCCGTATAAACAGGAAGTGGCTCGTAATATTTATCGCTTTTGAAGAGGGCTTCGGGATTATCCGGGTTAGGTATGAACTTGCTGAAATATTCGTCGGCGGTGGGATATCCGTCATAAGGCTTTGTGCCGCACTCAAGATTCGGCTCGCCCGTGCCGAACATCGTGTCCTCGGCCACAACGGATTTTGCAACCGCGTCAAGGTCTTTGCGGATTGGCTGCTGTATGAACACGTTATTGTAAAACCGCGCGTCACCGTGCAGGAACGTCATGAAGCCGGCGATTTCGGTGCGGTGTGGCACGTGGTAAGGCGTGTACCGAGGGGACGGCATGCTCTTGGCGCTGTTTTCGGTTCCAAGGCCCACATAGGTAAGTGAACCCGCGATGAGGTTATGCACAAAAGCAAGCCCCTGCGTGCTGATGCGAAGGGCGCACTGCGACAACAGGATATTATTGTCGATTAGCGTGGGGCCGTGCGCGACCTCCACAAAAATGTCTTCGCCAATGGAGAAAGGCTGCGGGATTTCCACACCTTCAGGCATAATATTGTCATGGAACAGGTTTTGTGTTACCCTTGTGCCCTGAACCTGCCAGTCCAGCCACATGCCGCGGGAGCAATGGTGGATATGGTTTCTGCGGAATATCACGTCGATTGCGGCGTGCATTTTAATCCCGCCAATCTCATAACCGAAAAGGTCCTGCTTGTTGTTTATATGGTGGATATGGTTGTCCTCAATGATGGAGAACACGCCGCCCAGATGCCCGACGATACCGGTTTGCCCGCAATCGTGGATGTTACATCTACGGACGATGTGCGAGCCGATGTTTTCTTTTGTCCAGCCCTCGTTCACGGCCTGACAGACGGCGTCCCTTTCCGTTTGCGTGCCGTCCTTGTAAAATTTGGTCGTCCATTTGTTTTCGTTGTTCGGCTGAAGGTATTTTCCAAGGGAAATACCGCTGCACCGGGAATCGGATACCTCGCAGTCCTCGATGATCCAGCCCTTTGACCAGTGTGGGCCTATCATCCCTTCTTGATACGCCGTGGGCGGCGCCCACTGTGTAGCCGCCTGCTTCACGGTAAAGCCCGACAGCGTGATGTAGTTGACCCCGGTTTTTTCAGGATAAAAGCAATGCTTGCGCACGTTAATCTCGACGTCTTCAACGTTCGGGTCGGCGCCGTGGAAGTTCGCGTAAATCACGGTATTATCGCCGTCCTGCTCCGTAAACCATTTATATACCGAGAAATCCGGGTCCCACGACTCTTTGCTGACCGTAGCGGCTAAAACCGCGTCTAAGCTCTGCGTTTCATACATGGATTTGCCGTTGAGGTACACCTCGCCCGTATGAACCGGTGTGGCGGGGACATACCAGTCGCCTTTTATCAGAGATGTGTATGGATTGTATCCGCCAAACAGTCCGTTCGGGATACGCGCCGCCCATACGCCGCCCTTGTAGGCTTTCCAGTTTTTCACGGGCTCCGCGCCGGTGATTACGGCCTTGCCCGTGATTTCCGAGCGGTAGGTAATCCGTTCGCCGTCGCTTTCGCCGCCGTTTTTAGGGTTTACCCATTCCCGGTAGACACCCGGAGCCACGAGAACCTCGTCGCCCGCCACCGCAAGCTCCGCGGCCTGCGATATTGTTTTGAACGGCGCTTCCTTGCTGCCGTCCCCGCTTCGTTTGGTAGTTGCCGAAACATAAATAATCATATTGTTACCTCCATATTATTTTCCATTGAAAGAATACCACAAGTGCTATATTTTTTCAATTATATGACATTTTTTAAGGCCGCTGCGCCGCTTCCCTATACGCTGTGGGTGAGCAGCCGGTATTTTTTTTAAAGGCAAGGGAGAAATAATTGATGTCGCGGTAACCGACCATCCCCGCGATAACGCCGATCTTTAAGTCTTTAGAGGTTAATAGGGATTTTGCCTGTTCCATCCTTTTACGCACGATGTACTCGTTGCACCCTTCGCCTGTTACCTGCTTAAACAGGCGGGAAAAATAATTGGGCGTAACATATTGCATCGCCGCGATATTGGATACGGAAAGCTCCTCCGCAAGGTTTTCCAATATATATTTCTTGGCTATTTGAACCATCTCATGGGATTGAACCCGCTGAACGCCTTGCAGCCGTGAAAAGAAATTAAGGGTAACCCGGCAGGCTTCCTCGCTGCCGCATAAGGCAAGGGAACTTAGCAGTGCGGCAAACTCCCCGTTTATGCCCTCGCCCGTGCTGCCGATATGGTGATAGTATGCGGAGCAGGCAAGCTCAAAACAGCAGCGGCGCACGGTGGACACTGAAAGGTTATGGGACTGCGCCGAATCGGAAAAGGTGGTAAACGCCCGGATAATCTGATCCATGTCTGTACCGGCGGACGTTATAATACATTTGAGCTCCTGAAATATCTCGTCGAAAATATGAAGCCGCTGCTTTGCGCTGTTGGACTCAACAATCCCTTTCTTGTCCGCGCTTGAGAGCAGCAACAGGCTTTGCGCCTCGCCGTAAGATTCAGGCAGCTGTTTAAGGCCCGCAACCATGTGTCCGATCATAATCCCCGGGTCGATTGAAAACTCGTCATTCAGCATTCCGCGCAGTTTTTCCATGCGCTCAGCCGCGTCGTTTGCGGTATCGCCGCCATAAAGGATAAGGACAAGCTGCCCGTGCTCATCTTCAAATGTGACGCCTTCAAGCTTTGAATCAAACAGCTCAATGCAAATGTTTTTCACGGACATCGTCAAAAGCCCGAAGTGTTCGCGCCAGTGTCCGTCCTGCTCCGGCAGCAGGATGATAATGGCTTGCAGCGGCTGGTTTCCGCGGTATTGGAGCTCCTCCGGCAACCCTGAGCCGTCCTCGGGAACAGAACGGCCGTGAACCAGCGCCCGCATCGCTTTTTCCATGCGTATCTGTTCCGCCGCCCCCTGGGCGCGGCGCATGACTTTATGGCGCTGCTCAATCCCCCGCTGTTTGTCAAGCTCCAGGATTTGATCCCGAATCACAGCGGTCAGGATATCCTCATCCGTAGGCTTTAAAATAAAATCCTGCACGTTCATGCGGCAACAGCGCTGGACATACTCAAAATGTTCGTAACCGGTCAGCACGATAATCCTGGTGCGCGGGTAACGCTCGTTCACCCTTTCAATCAGTGAAAGGCCGTCCATTTCCGACATGCATATGTCCGTGAGCATGATATCGGGCTCATGCTCGTCCATTACCATAAGAGCGTTTTCGCCGCTGTTCGCGGTGAATATCCCGCCGACCCTTAGGTCCTCCCACGGAATCATATGGCGGATGCCTTCGCGTATCATGCGCTCGTCGTCAACAATCAATGCCTTGTACATCAAATAAATCCATCTCCATCCCAATCTGCTTGGGCAAATTTATTTCAACGCTGACGCCGCCCCCTTCATTCTGCCTGTAAAAGAGGCCGTAACCCTTGCCAAACAGGATTTCGATCCTCCGGTGGACGTTGCGCACACCATAGCCAAAGTTGTCGTCATGGACGGACAGCGAATTGTTAATTTCCTCTATTTGCCCGGGATTAAGCCCTATGCCGTCGTTTTCCACACAGATTATGATATGATCCTGCTGTTCTAATGCGCGGATTATTATTTTCCCCGTTCGGCCCAGCTTTATTTTTATTCCGTGGTAGATGGCGTTTTCTACTAACGGCTGAAGGGTTATCTTGGGAATCAGCACTTTCTCCAGGCTCCGGCTAACGTCGAACTGCGTCTTTACAATCCCGTCATAGCGCTTGTTCTGGATAAACAGGTAGCTTGTCACATGCGCAAGCTCCTGGGAAAGGGGTACGATGTCCCGCCCCTTGCTCAGGCAAAGGCGGTAATAGGACGCAAGCTCCTTAACCATGGCGGAGACTTCCTTGTTTCCATCCATAGCCGCCTGCCAGTGTATACAGTCCAGCGCGTTATACAGGAAATGGGGCTGGATCTGTGATTGCAGCGCATTGAACCGGATTTGCTCCGCCTGGTGGTGCTCCCGCTTTACCCGCTCCATCAGGCGCTCGATATCGTTGAGCATATTGTTAAAGCCGTTTGCCAGTATTTCGATGTCCTTCCCCTTGC
This sequence comes from Oscillospiraceae bacterium, assembly GCA_009777635.1. Lineage (GTDB taxonomy): Bacteria > Bacillota > Clostridia > Oscillospirales > Ruminococcaceae > WRAV01. The sequence continues at coordinate 21,292 of WRLK01000020.1, forward strand.
CTTTTTCTTCCATGCGCGCGGAAAGGTCGCCGCCGGACACGGCGGTCATCTGCCCCACGAGCTCACGCAAGGGCCGGTAAAGCATGTTGCTCATCCGGTAGGCAATAAAAGCGCAGACGGCGCAAATGAGGAAAATCACCACCATCATCAACCGTATGACATTCCGGTTGTCGCGCAGCAGCTCGTCCATCGGCACGCTGCCAACCATATACCAGCCCCAGTCCCCCATGCGGCTGTAGAGTATCAGGTTCGACCCGGCTTCGACGCTTCCCGACATATACAGCTTTTGCCCTGCAATAGGGGAAGCCGTGCCTATCAGCGTTTCGTCGGCGGCGGAGATAATATAGCCGTCGGCGGCGGTAATGTAGAAGCTAATGGTTTCCTCTTCACTTGAGGAGTAGATTTCGCTGAAGCTTGCATGGTTGACGCTGATGATTAACGCGCCAATTTCCTGTCCCAGAATATAGGGGTTATGGATTGACTGGTAAAAGTTTAAGCTGTAGCGGTCAGGATGGAAAATGCCGGGCTCCGTCCTGATGATCATATTTCTGTAAGGATACCCGCTTTTGTCGTTGTACCCCTGCACCACGCGCTCCTTCGCGTCGTGGATTGTCCACACCGTCCCTTTGTAAAGCAGCGTATCGTTGAGCTCCTTGTATATGCAGATATAATCGACATAGCTGTTGGAGGTGCTCAAATAAGTCAGCAGGTAATTTGCGTTGTTTGTAAGCTGCGTGTAGTTTTCCGCCCGGTGCTCCTCTGTGCGCAAATAATCCTGTATCCTGCGGTCCGAAACAACAAAGGCCGCCTTGGTATCAAAATCCTGTAAGGTTGTTTCAACCGTAAGCTTCATAGATTCCAGCCGCTCCATTGTAAGCTCGGTGGTCTTTGCCCGTATCGTCCGCCCGGTTGAAAGCGCGAAAGCCGCCAGTATCAGCACAGCCGCAACAAATAAGCCTGTGATGAGCAGCAGGGTAATCTTCCAGTTGTAATTCATTTGCGCAATCCGGCGCATCGGCGGCATGTGTTTTAGCGCCATTCGGGGGCCTCCCCTTATCATATTACCCTTTGACCGCTCCTGCCATCATGCCCTTAATCATTTTCTCCTGCCCGATGATAAAAGCGATAATCATAGGCACAACCGACAAGGTCAGCACAGTCATAATCATCGGGATGTCGTTTGTATACTGTCCCTGGTATTCCCAGATTGCCAAGGGCAGCGTCCTGTTTCGCGGCGACTGGGTAAGCACCAAAGCAAAGCTGAACTCGTTCCACATATTGACGGCGTTATAAATAGCAAGGGTTGCAAGCCCCGTTACGGACAGGGGCAGCATAATGAAAAAGAATGTGCGGTATTTTCCGCAGCCGTCAATGTCCGCCGCTTCCTCAAGCTCCCTTGGGATTCCGGCCATAAACGTGGTCAGGATAAACACCGATATGGGCAGGTTAAAGGCAACGTAAGGCCCGATCAGCGCCCATGGCGTATCATAAAGCCCAATGCCCGACATCATGAGGAATACCGGAATCAAGGTAACGTGAATCGGCACCGACATCGCGGCTATTATCAGCCCGAAAATCGGCTTGTTCAGCTTGAACTTGAGCCGGGAGAGCGGATATGCCGCGCAAGCGCTGATAAAGAGCAAAATCGTCAGCGAGACCGCCGCGACCAGCACGCTGTTTCGGAAATAGGTCCAGAAAGCGCCTGTTAAAACCTCCACATAATTGTTCGTGTAGAAGCTTGCGGGAAAAGCGAACACGCCGTTTGTCAGGATTTCAAACCGTTGCTTGAAGGTAGAAAGCACCATATACATGAACGGCACTCCGGTAATCATCAGCCAGAACAGCGCCAGTATCATCACGGGAACCCATACAAGCCGCTTTTTTGTTTTGGGGTTCATTATGCACCGGCCTCCTTCCCGCTTAGCAGCTTCATGGCGATTAAGGCAATCATCGTAATCAAAATAAACATCCCGCAAGCCACGGCGGAGCCATAACCCATCCTAAACGTCATAAACGCGTTTCTGTACATATACGTTCCCATTAGCTCCGTTGCGGTGCCGGGGCCGCCTCCCGTCATAACAAAAATCAGGTCGAAAAATTTAAGGGAGCCGACTATGGAAAGAATCGCGCCGCTGCGGATCGTTGGGAATAACTGGGGCAAAGCGACCCGCCAGAAGTATTGTCCGCGCGTTGCGCCGTCAATGATTGCGGCTTCGTATGTATCCTCTGACAATCCGCTGTATCCGGCTAAATAATAAACCATATAAAACGGGATATATTGCCAGCAGATGACGCCGATTACCGCGAACAGCGCACGGTTCGGGTCGCCCAGCAGGTCAATCGCGCCGCTTCCGCCCAAAAGGCGGGAAATGTTTGCAAAAAGGCCGAAATTGGCGTCCAGCGCGTACCGGAACAGGAAGCCTACGGCTACCGACGACATTAAGAGCGGAAAAAACCATACAACCTTAAACAGGTTGAATTTCTTACCCCCGGCGTCAAGGAAGGTGGCAAGCGCCAAGGCAAAGGGGACCTGAAACAGCAGGGAGAACACCATAATCGTCAGGTTGTTGCGGAACGCGGCCCAGAAATTCCTGTCGCGCAGCAACGCCCCCCAGTTATCCAGCCCGATAAAAGTACGGTGGGCGCTGATGCCGTTCCATTCCAGCGTGCTGATCCGAAAGGAATCAAGGATAGGGTAACCGATAAAGATAATCAGAAAAAGCAAGGCAGGGGCAAGGAAAATGGTTGCCGCAATATGGGTTGCGTGCCGGCGCCTGCTTGCAAGATTTGAAGCCTGCATATTATAATCCCTCCAATTGCTATGCCTTGTTATGCCGAAAAAGGATACCGGCTGCGGCATCCTTTTTCGGTTTTAGAATCCATCTTCAATAACGAAAAGTGCCAACGCAGCGAAGATGGGTTCTTAGCGTCTAATGAATTGTCGGCTGCCGGATTATGACCTTGCAAGATAAGCGGCCATTGTTTCCTGCATTCTTGTGTTGGCATCCTGCGGCGTCATCGTTCCGCCGAAGATTTCCTGGGAGGTGGTCTTGTGCATATCGGCAACCTCCGGGGGGAGATACTGGTCATACCAAAGCTGTGTCCCGGAAGCATTCTCGACGACGCCCATGATGACCTTGAGCAGGGGGTCTTCCACGACAGCGCCTTTGATGGGAACAATCCTGCCGTTCGCAGTGCGTTCGGCGATAGCTTGGTCATCCAGCAGGGCGGCAATTACGCCGAAAGCGCCGTCAACATCGGCGCAGCTGCCGGATACATGGTAGAAGTTATCGCCAACCGTACCGACTACAGCAGTGGGGTCAGCGGAGCTTCCATCTACCGCGGGGAACGGGAAAATCCCAATTTTTTCGTAGAACTCCGGATTTTCACCCAAAACGTTGGACAAGAACCATGAGCCCATAACATGCATAACAGCCTGATCGGCGTACAGAAGCTGGCGGGATTGACCGCTGTCTTCGTCTATACCGTTAAATCCTACGTTAAAGTAATTTTTTCCGACCCATTCCTGAATCTTGTCACCCGCGTATACAAAGGTATCGCTCTCAAAGGTGCCCTCGCCTGTGGCTGCATCTTGGAAAGGCTGTAAACCGCCGTGGCGGGTGGCAAAGTACATGTAGTACATCGAGCCTGTCCACTGGGTTGAATTGGCAAGTGAGAATGGGGTTTTCCCGGCTGCGATAATCGCGTCCGCATTGGCTTCCAGCTCGGAAATAGTAGCGGGGACGGAAAGGCCCAGCTCTTCATAGATAGCCTTGTTGTAATAAACGACCGCAGCCGCGACATTTTCAACCGGAACGCCCCAGATATCGCCGCTATAGGTGGCCTGCGCCACACCGGCGTCCAGAAGCTTATCCTTGAGGCCTGAGCTGTTTATCTGCGAGGTAATGGGCTGCATATGACCGGCCTTGATATACTCAATCATCGGGCCGCCGCTCCAGGATATATAAATATCGGGCATCTGGTTTGCGCCCATCGCCACGGCAAGCTTCTGCTTGTAAGCGTCGTTGGCGGTGGGGACCACTTCGACATTGTACTGTGGGTTCGCTTCCATATAGCGGTCAACCGACCTTTGGATAATATTGGGGAAATCACCATCCATTTGAATATGCCATAATTCCAGGTTGATGGTTTCGCCGGACGGGGCGGCAGGGGCTTCCGCCGGGGCGCCGTCCTGCGCGGCGGGTGCACTGTCGGGCGCAGGCGCCGCAGGGGTGCTGCTGCCGCCGCATCCGGCAAACACAGCCAGAACCACAGCAACAGAAAACAGTACCGTAAGAATGCGATTCACGCGAGTAATCATAAAAATTTCCTCCTTTTAAAACACAAATAACTTCAGGTATACACGGGGGTTATTGCTTTACATTATAGCATAAAAAAATTATGAAAACATTGATTTTTCTATTATTTTTCTATAATTTTCTTACCAGTTTCAGGCCCTGAAAAGCAGATTCAGCTATATGCTGATCAACCACGCCGTCGACAAAACGGAGAAGATATGCTAAAATTAGTATGCACCCGGAGCGGTCTATATAGTCTTTCTGCTCCAACATCGCCCCGGGTTTTTGAAATAGAAAGACTATACCCTTGATATACAATGTAAAACGCACATTGTATACCAAGGGTAACGGATCAATAATCAGGAGGGGCTTCATGTATTCAATCATTGCGGACACGCATACGCACACAACCGCTTGCGACCACGCATTCTCCATCCTGTCGGAGAACGTGGCGTCGGCCGGTAAAGCCGGCTTAAAGGCCTTGGCGCTCACGGAGCACGGTCCGAAGCTGACCGGCTCGCCGTCTTTTATACACTTTCATAATTTGCGGGTATTGCCCCGGTATATGAATGATATTTTGCTGTTAAGGGGCGCCGAAGTAAACATCGTGGATTTTAGCGGCGCCTTGGATCTGGAAGACGAGATTATCGCAAAGCTGGAGTGGGTAATCGCGTCATTCCATATGCCTGTGATAAAGCCGGGCACTGTAAAGGATCACACCGAAGCATGGATTAAGATTGCGAACAACCCGCACATTGACGTCATCGGGCACTGCGGCTCGCCGCGCTATCCCTTTGAGCACGAGCCGGTAATCAAAGAAATCGCCGGAACCGGCAAAATAGTGGAGATCAACAACAATTCTTTTCTTGAAAGACCGGGCTCCGGGACAAACTGCAAGGCGATTGCCGTACTCTGCGCCGAATACGGCGTGCCTGTCGTTTTGAATTCAGACGCCCATTACTGCGAACATATCGGTAAGGTCGACGGCGCTGTCAAGATACTTAATGAAATCGGGTTTCCCGAAGAGCTGGTTTTAAACGCGGACTATGACCGCTTTATTGCGGCGGTAAATAAGATAAACGGCAAACCGTTGGATTAGGGCCTGTTCCCGCTCCCGCTCAACGCCCGAATTGCTTTGCATCTCGGCTGATTTTGCGCCATCCGTTGTCATGTTTCGATGCGGCTGTCAAGCTTCGCGGAGGCTTCCTTTAAATGCCGGATAATTTCAAGGTGCTGCGGACAAACGCTCTCGCATTTTTTGCAGCCTGTGCAATCTTTCGCGCGCCCGCCGCTCATGTTTCTGTAAAAGAAATACGGGCGGTCATGCTCGCCATATAACCGCAGCTCGTTTACCGCTTTGAACACGCCGTTTATCGGGATATTTACAGGGCATCCGTCGACGCAATAGCGGCAATCCGTACATGGGATTACCGGCGACGTAGCCATCGCCGCCGTGACCTTGTCCATGATACCGCGCTCCAAATCGGTTATCGGTTCAAAATTTTCTATTGTATTTATGTTGTCAAGCATTTGCTCCATATTCGACATGCCGCTTAACACGACCGCAACGCCTTCAAGGGAAGCTGTGAAACGAATCGCCCATGAAGCCACCGAGCGGCCGGGATGTACGTCGGTCATAAGTTTTGCGATTTCAGGCGTTGTATTCGCAAGCATCCCGCCTTTGACCGGCTCCATTGCGATCACCACAGCATTATGCTTTCGCGCCACCTCATATTGCGCACCCGACTGAATCACCGGGCTGTTCCAGTCGGCGTAATTCAGTTGTATCTGCACAAATTCAAGCTCGGGATGATGTGTAAGTATTTTATCCAGCATCTCGGGCGAGCCGTGGAACGAAAACCCGAAATGCTTGATTTTACCCTCCAGCTTTTTCTGTTTTCCCCATTCAAAGCAATCGTATTTTATGTACCTGCCGTAACTTGTATCCTCGATGCTGTGAAGCAGATAAAAGTCAAAATATTCGACCCCTGCCCTTTCAAGCTGGATGTTAAAGATTCTATCGCGGTCGTCTTTGCTTTTTATTTCCCATATGGGCAGTTTATCCGCGAGATAAAAAGAATCCCTGGGATAACGGTTTACCAGCGCTTCTTTTGCCGCGATTTCCGATTTGCCGCCGTGATAAACATAGGCCGTGTCAAAGTAATTGGAGCCGTGTTCCATGTAAGCGTCCACCATTTCGCATAGCTGCGGCATATCAAACGCGTCGCCCGCGGCCGGCAGGCGCATCAGGCCAAACCCCAATTTAGGCAGATTGCTGATACTCATTCGCATGTCCTCCTGCATCATATTTAAAGGCCCGCATGAGTCCATGTACGGGCCTTTTATGATTTTATAATATATCTTTATGCTTTGTCAACAGAAAGAGCCCTAAGCTCTAAAATTATGTCTTCCGCGTCCATTTCCGCGTTAAAACATACTGACGCTGCGATCGCGCCCTCAACAAGCGCCGCGTTTAACAGGTGCGCCTTGTTAAGCTCGCTTTCAGTAAGCTCGTCCATGACGGCCTGGATCGTCATCAAGGTCGAGCCCAAATCGTATAAAATGATCACGTCGCCCAATGTAAGCGCCTCATTCAGTTTTTCTTTCATCCCATCGTAATCGGCGCCGGCCGAGCCGTCTTTCGCGCCGCCGACGGAAAAAACTGAGGCGTTAGGGCAAAGCTCGCGCACAAGCTCCTCCACGGCGGCCGCTACCTTGCGCCCGTGAGATAAAACCAATAAAGATGTCATGTATCGTACTCCAATCTACAACATTTCATATATTGCGCTTACTAACAGGCAGCTTGACATCGCCCCGGGATCAATATGCCCGATGCTCCTGTCGCCAAGGTATGAAGCGCGCCCTTTAGTCGCTTTGATTGTCTTTGTAAACGCAACGCCCTCTTTTGCCGCGTTAAGCGCTTTTTCGAACGCGGATTTTGCGTTTTCGCCTTCGTCCGCGCTTTGCTCCAGCGACTGAAGCACCGGAATAAGCACGTCGAGCATGGTCTTTTCGCCGCGGTCGGACTTTCCGCGCATCTTCACGCCGTCAATACCTTCACGAAGCATTTTGCAGAAATCCAAAAGATTGATCTCGTTTTTTTCTTTCGAGGCGCCCGACGCCTTTAAGAACAGCGTGCCGTAAAGCGGCCCGGCTGAGCCGCCAACATGCGAAAGAAGACCCATCGCCACCGTTTTGATCATATCGCTGATGCCGGCGTTTTCCATTGCGAGCAATTTTTCTTCGGCAAACTTGAACCCCTTATTCATGTTGATTCCGTGGTCGTTGTCTCCAATCGCGGCGTCAAGCTCTGTTAAATACACCTTGTTTTCTTCTATCACTTTAACCATTTGTAACAGTATCCGTTTTACTTCTTCTGCGCCGATGGCCATATTTACACTCCTAACTTGGCGAGCCCTTACGGTACTTTTCATATATCCGCAAGGGCTCGCGCTATAAAGGGATCTGCGGGTGATTTTACTTTGCTATGTCATCCAAACGATTTCAGCGCCGGAGTATCCGCTTTCGCGCCGTACAGCGCTTTTAGCTCATCGTCAAGCTTTAATACCGACAGTGAAAGTCCGGCCATTTCGATGGACGTCATGTAGTTACCGACAACCGTGTCGATGATTTTCACGCCTTTTCCGGCGAGTATCTCGTTGACCTTGCGGTTAACGACATACATCTCCATGAGCGGCGTACCGCCAAGGCCGTTTACTAAAACGACAACCTCGTCGCCTGACTGAAGCGGCATATCGCCTAAAATCTTGCCCATCAGGATGTCGGCGATTTCGTCGGCGGTCTTGATTTTCATCTTCTCGACGCCGGGCTCGCCGTGGATGCCCAAGCCGACCTCCATCTCGTCCTCTTCCAGGGTAAAGCTGGGCTTTCCGGCTTCGGGTACGACACACGGCGTAAGCGCGACTCCCATTGAACGGACGTTTGCGATTACTTTCTCGGCAACCGCTTTAACGCCCGCAAGGTCCTTGCCGGATTCAGCGGCGGCGCCCGTGATTTTGTGCAGCAGCACGGTACCCGCGATGCCGCGGCGGCCGACCGTCCAGGTCGAGTTCATGACGGCGACGTCGTCGTCGATGACGACCTTGTCGACCTTGATGTCCTCAGCTTCAGCCATTTCCATGGCCATTTCAAAGTTCATCACGTCGCCGGTATAGTTTTTGATGATAAGCAAAACGCCCGCATCTGTTTTTACGCCTTTGATCGCCTCGAATACCTGATCCGGCGTTGGGGACGTAAACACCGCTCCGCACACGGCCGCGTCAAGCATGCCTTCGCCGACAAAGCCTGCGTGGGACGGCTCGTGGCCCGAGCCTCCGCCGCTCACAAGGGCGACCTTGCCCACTTTTTTGCCGGCGCGCGTGATGACTTCAAATCCGTCGATGCGCGTAAGATACTTAGGATGCGCCAAAACTAAACCCTTTAACATCTCGTCTACTACATTTTCGGGCTTGTTGATTATTTTTTTCATGCTTTTTCCTCCAAATCCGCGTTCTTATCTTAGAACACAAGCATACCGAGCAAGCCGGCTACAAGACCGCCTGCAAGGGGCCCGAGAACGGGAACCCAGCTGTAACCCCAGTCGGGATCCCTTTTGTCCTTGATCGGTAAAAGGGCGTAAGCGATACGGGGGCCAAGGTCACGGGCCGGGTTGAGGGCATAGCCTGTCGTACCGCCGAGAGCAGTACCCATTGCAAGAATGATTGCCGCTACGCCAACCGGGCCGGGAACGTCCACTGCGTTGCCGATTCCGATGATCGCGAAAACAAGCAAGAAGGTAGCGATAAACTCACTGATGAAGTTTCTGCCAAGATTCCTGATGGCAGGGCCGGTCGAGAATACAGCGAGCTTGGTGTTCTGGTCTTCGGTTGCATCGAAGTGGTCCTTATAGAATACCCAGACTAAAATACCGGCGACGATACCGCCCAGCATTTGGCATGCGATGTATGCGGGGGCAAGCGCTGCGGAGAATCCGCCAAGGGCTACGAGGCCGAGCGTTACGGCGGGGTTGAAGTGCGCGCCGCTCATAGAGCCGAACATCATGACGGGAACCATAACGGCTACCATCCAGCCGAGGGAGATGACCGCCCAGCCCGAGCCGTTACCCTTTGTTTTGGCGAGGATGACGTTTGCTACAACACTGTCTCCGAGGAATACCAGAATCATCGTACCTAGAAATTCACCTAAATATGCCTCCATATATATTACCTCCAATATATTAATGTCAACATGCCCTCTAGCTCTTCACCCAGCCAAACGAACGCTTAACGGCTTCTTTCCAGCCTGCGACGAGTTCATCCCGTACAGCAGCGTCCATATTGGACGAGAATGTCCTGTCAACGCTGACGTTCTTCTTGATGTCTTCCTTGTCGGCATAAAACCCGACCGCAAGACCGGCAAGATAAATCGCGCCGAGAGCCGTGCTTTCAACCACGGACGGGCGCACTACGTCTACGCCGAGGATATCGGACTGGAATTGCATCAGGAAATTATTCGGTACGGCGCCGCCGTCCACGCGGATTGCTTTGAGCGAGACGCCCGCGTCTGCTTCCATTGCCTTGATGACGTCATAGCTCTGATAAGCAAGCGACTCGAGCGTGGCGCGGATAAAGTGCTCTTTTTCAACGCCGCGTGTAAGCCCCACTATGATGCCCCTTGCGTACTGGTCCCAGTATGGCGCGCCGAGTCCGACGAAAGCCGGTACTACATATACGCCGTTTGCGTCTTCGACCTTCGTCGCGTACGCTTCCGAGAACGCCGCGTTGTCGATCATACGCAGGCCGTCGCGCAGCCATTGAATCGCGGCGCCCGCGATGAATACGCTGCCTTCAAGGGCGTACTCGACCTTGCCGCCTTCGCCCCACGCGATGGTGGTCAACAGTCCATTCTTCGATTCAACCGCTTTTTCGCCTGTATTCATCAGTATAAAGCAGCCGGTTCCGTATGTATTTTTGACCATGCCTTCCTCAAAGCAGCATTGTCCGAACAGGGCCGCCTGCTGGTCGCCGGCGATACCGGCAATCTTTATCGCGCCGCCAAGCATATCGGGGGACGTCTCTCCGTAAACGTGGCTTGAGGGCTTTACATCCGGAAGCATACTGCGCGGGATGTTAAGCTCTTTGAGGATTTCATCGTCCCAGTCAAGCGTATGGATGTTGTAAAGCAGCGTCCTTGAAGCATTGGTGTAATCCGTTACATGGATTTTGCCTTTTGTAAGGTGCCAAATCAGCCATGAATCCACCGTGCCGAAGAGCAAATCGCCTTTTTCGGCGGCGGCGCGCGCGCCTTCAACGTTCTCAAGTATCCAGCGAACCTTTGTGCCGGAAAAATATGCGTCTACAACAAGCCCGGTTTTTGCTGTGATTTTCTTATCAAAACCGCTTGCTTTGAGAGTATCGCAGTATTCGGCAGTTCTGCGGCATTGCCATACGATCGCGTTGTATACCGGTTTGCCGGTATTTTTATCCCATACGATCGTGGTTTCACGTTGGTTCGTGATACCGATTGCCGCAATGTCGTCCGCTTCAACGCCAAGCTTTGCCTTTGCTTCCGTTGCTACGGATATTTGGCTTGACCATATCTCCATCGGATCGTGCTCTACCCAGCCGGGCTTCGGGTAAATCTGTGTAAATTCCTTTTGCGCTACGCTTTTGATGTTTCCGCCCTTGTCGAACAGAATACACCTGGAGCTTGTGGTGCCCTGATCGAATGCCATCAGGTACTTTGCCATAATGTCCCTCCTCTAAAATACTTGAAACCTCTGAATCCATGGCCGCAGCTCATCCGCCTGCCGCATGGCCGCCGGTTCTTCTAATACTATGAAGCGCTTACTGTATTTCGCTATCCCCCTTTACGCCGTATTGGATGAGAAATTCCAAAACCATAAGCCTGTCTTAATATTCTATATGAGACAGGGCTTGTACGGTATTTGTGTAAAATAAAAATTAGAAACTTTTGTTAATTATACTATTAATTTTTGTAAAATGCAAATAAAAATATTTTACAACAAGGGGTTTTTACATGAAATTTACACAGAACTTCGTGTTGCGACAATATTCACCCCAATACCGCAAACATTCTCCACGATAATATCTCCGGCGGCGACAGGCGCCTTGGCCGTAATACCTTTTAAGCTGCGCACACAGTCCATAATTTTGTCCTTTGGGATCGCGTGCTGCGTTTTGACCGGCAGCGTGTTAAGCGGGCTTCCTGAAAGCGGCACCGTGGACGTGACTATGCGCATCGGGTTCGTGCATTCAAGCTCGGCGTAATCGACGCCTTTCTTGCAGGTCGCACCTGTGACTTGACTTACCTTTCCCGCGTCAAGCGTTACGCTCATCCGGCAGCCCATCGGGCAGCTTATGCAGATAATCTCTTTTTGCACCGCTTCTCACTCCTCTATTGTAACGGTTATTGTCTTTACACCGGGATATTTTAAAAACATTTCTTTTTTGATAACCACCGTTTCCATCTCGCCCGGCGTCAAGATCATACGGCGGCGGCGCTGCTCTCTTTCGTCCCCGAAATAGACCGATACATACTTGTCACGGTAGACGTTGTCAACGCGAAACCTCACATCGACTTTGTCTTTTACATTTCGCGGGTCGATTGTGAACGGCACCGTGTAACGTACGCCGTTCGTTGCTAAAAGCCGTACCCCGCCGCCGTCTTTGTTGCTTAAATGCTCCCCGCGCACATACTGAGCGGCGTTCTCGCCCGCGCGCTCGCTTTCCTCTGAAACGAAGTCAACAAGGTCGTGAACATGCAAAACGTTCCCGCATGAAAATATCCCCTCGACGTTCGTCTCAAGCCTTTCGTTTACGACGGCTCCGCCCGTGATATCCGAAAGCAGCACGTCCGCGCTCTTTGAAAGCTCGTTTTCCGGTATAAGCCCCACCGACAAGAGCAGCGTGTCGCAGGGGATGTATTCTTCAGTCCCCGGTATGGGCTTCCTGTTTTCGTCCACCTGCGCCACCGTCACGCCCGCAAGCCGGGGGGCGCCCTTTATTTCCGTCACGGTATGCGACAGCTTGAGCGGTATACCATAATCGTCGAGGCATTGCACAATATTTCGCTTTAAGCCGCCGGAATACGGCATCAGCTCGATGACCGCCCTGACCTTTGCGCCCTCGAAGGTCAAGCGCCGCGCCATGATAAGCCCGATGTCTCCCGAGCCAAGCACGACCACTTCCTTGCCCGGCATATACCCGTCAAGGTTTACGTATTTCTGCGCCGTTCCGGCGGTGTACACGCCAACAGGCCGCGTGCCGGGTATGTTAAGCGCGCCGCGCGGGCGCTCACGGCAGCCCATCGCCAGGATGACCGCGCCGGCTTCAATCTCAAGCAGTCCGCCGCTGTTTGCCGCGGTTATTTTTTTGTCCCGCGTAATATTCAGCACCATCGTGTTAAGCATGTACGGTATGCCCATTTCCTCGATCTGCAAGACATACCTTTCAGCGTATTCAGGCCCGGTCAGCTCCTCTTTAAACGTGTGGAGCCCGAAGCCGTTGTGTATGCATTGGTTTAAGATTCCGCCGAGATACGCTTCGCGCTCGAGGATTAGCACGTTCTGAATCCCCGCGCGCCGCGCGCCGATGGCCGCGGCAAGGCCGGCCGGACCGCCGCCGATAATTGCAACGTCTATTTTCATCATATGCTCCCCCCGCCCCCTAAATGCTCGTCTTATTGCGTTCGATCAGGATATTGGAGCCGCCGCCGCTTTTTGTCACATCGGTGATGCTGATACCGCATTCCTCGGCGATGATGTCCAAAAGCCGCATGGAACAAAAGCCCGCCTGACAGCGCCCCATACCAGCCCGTGTGCGGCGCTTTATCGCGTCCAGGCTGCGAACGGGAAGCGGCGAACGCAAAGCCGCGATGATCTCGGCTTTCGTCACCGTTTCGCACCGGCATATGATATGCCCGTAGTCAGGATTTTCTTTGATGGCGGCTCTTCGCTCATCGCCGGTCATGTCCCTGAACGGAGCCGTGATTTTCCTGATGGGATCAAAACCCTTGTTTTCCGCGGGATTTAATCGTTCGGCTATCATCCGGCCGACTTCCTCCGCGATTGCGGGCGCCGCCGTCAGCCCGGGGGATTCGATCCCGCAAAGGTTGATAAGCCCGGGTACATCTTTCGCTTCTTCGATTATGAATTCATCAAGCTCCGTCCTCGGCCGCAGGCCGCAGAAAGAAGTTATGATCTTGTTTATAGGCACACGCTTAACGGAGAGCCGCGCTTTCTCGAGCACTTCGCCGAGTCCCTGCATTGTCGTCGCCGTATTGCCCTTCTCCTCAATATCGGCGGATGTCGGCCCGATAAGGAGGTTCCCTTCGGCGGTAGGCGTTACAAGTATCCCCTTGCCCATCTTTGTCGGAAGCTGGAATACCGTATGCTTTACAAGCCCGCCCTCGGTCCTGTCGATAAGGCAGTACTCCCCGCTTCTTGGGATTATCTTAAGCTTATGCTCGCTTAGCATATTGTTGATTTCGTCCGAGTGTTCCCCCGCCGCGTTTACGATAATCCGCGCCTCGACTTTACCTTTCGGCGTGGAAATCAAAAAATATCCGTCCTTTTTATCGATGCTTGTAGCTTCGCTGTCGAGCATGAATTCCACGCCGTTTTGAGCCGCGTTCTCCGCAAAGGCGATCGCCATCTCATAAGGGCTCACGATCCCGCCCGCCGGCACGACAAGCGCCGCGTATACATTTTCGCTCAAGTTCGGCTCAAGCTCTTTAAGCTCGTCTTTATGCGCGATTCTAAGATCCAAAAGCCCGTTTTCCACGCCCTGTTCTTTAAGCTGCTCAAGCCTTGGAATATCCTTTTCATCAAAAGCAATGACAAGCGAGCCGTTGCGTTTAAACGGAAAACGCAATTCCTTAGCAAGCCGGTCGTACATCTTCTGCCCCAGCACATTGTATTTCGCTTTGAGCGAGCCGGGCTTTGCGTCATACCCGCCGTGGACGATACCGCTGTTCGCACGCGTACACCCGGTACCTACGTCGGAGTCTTTTTCAATCACGACGGTCTTTATCGCGTAACCTGACAGCTTTCTTGCAACGCATGCACCGATGATTCCCGCGCCCACAATTGCAACATCATACACAAGCTTCACTCCTGACTTATTCTCACATAAAACAAAAAGCGCAACGAATATATCCTTTTAAAAGGATATATCACTGCACTCATCAATTCTCAGCAGATATTCGATTATGAATAACAGTTTACCACAACGCCCGGAGATATGCAAGTATTTCCCAGTAATTATAATCTAATAATAGGTATTTTGTAAATATTCTACAATAGCCATACCTTTTGATTGGTAGTTGTCACCGACGTCGCACCGGCTCCGAGCGCGTTCATGACATCCTCTTTATCATTGATCAAGCCGCTTGCGATGACCGGCTTCCGTGTAAGCCCCGCGACTTTTTTAATGGCCTTCGGCATTGCGCCGGGCAAAATTTCAATCGCGTCCACATTCTCAAAAGGGATTTGCTTCTCTATGTTTAAAAGAGCCATTGAGTCAAGGACGAAAAAGCGCTGTATCGTGAACAGCCCCTGCGCCTTCGCCCTGCGCACGATACCTGATTTCGTGGAGATAATCCCGTCGGCGCCGGTGCTTTGCGCAAGAAAATCCACGGATATATCGCGCGACGCCAGCCCCTCTATCAGATCAATGTGCACAAACACGGTCTTTCCGGCCGTTTTGAGCTTACTGACAATCCCGGCGACGGACAAAACGTCGCCAAACAGGACAAATACCATTTCACATTCGCAGGCAAGACTTTTTTCGAGGCCCTCGCGGGATTTCACGGCCGGGATTATCGGCGTATCCTTAAGCGCTTCGCTTAGCGGTTTTAAATCCATATATGAAAACCCTCCCAAATACCCCTTTACGAAAGAAAGACGGTATTGTATAATAATCTGGGTAACGAATGAACCTTACCACAGCCCTTTTAGCGAATCGAGTATTTCAGGCTTCAGACTTGATACTTGAAGGCCGCGGATTGTTTCACGAAGCGGCAAAACCTGATTCGGCGCAACCGAAAGCTCGTCTATGCCGATAGCCATAAACGTGACGGTAAGCGCAGTATTCGCCGCAAGCTCTCCGCAAATGCCGATCCAGCCGCCGTTTCGGTGTATGCTGTCGGCGGCGATTTTAAGCATCCTTAACAAAGCGGGATGGTCCGCCGCAAAAAAGCGCTCAAGCTTTTCGTTTTGCCTGTCGACCGCCAGCGTATACTGTGTCAGGTCGTTTGTGCCGACGCTGAAAAAGTCAACCTCGGCGGCAAGGAGGTCGCTTATCATGACGGCGGCCGGAGTTTCGATCATGATTCCGATTTCCACAGTTTCGTCGAATTTTACTCCTTCCGCTATAAGCTCCCGCCTTACGGAGGCCGCGATTTCTTTGGCCTTTTTGACCTCCCACAATGACGCGATCATGGGAAACATAATAGCAAGCTTCCCAAACGCGCTTGCGCGGTATATCGCCCTTAGCTGTATTTTAAATAAGTCGGGCCTGTTGAGGCATATCCGTATGGCGCGAAGCCCAAGGGCCGGATTTTCCTCCTTGTCGAGATTCAGGTAATCCACCTGCTTGTCGGCGCCGATATCGAGCGTGCGGACAACGACGCGCTTACCGCCCATCTTTTCAGCTACGTCCTTGTATGCTTTAAACTGGCTCTCCTCATCCGGTGCGCTGCTGTTTTGCAAAAACAAAAATTCGCTGCGGAACAAACCTATGCCGCAAGCGTCGTTTCGTACCGCTAAATCCGCGTCGTCAACTCCGCCGATGTTCGCGCATACTTCAACCGTAACGCCGTCCAGCGTTTTGTTCTCAAGCCCGATCAAGGCTTTTAGCTTTTCCTTTTTAGCGTCTTCCTCCGACCTGCGGCGTAAATATTCCTCCAACGTGCCGCCGTCGGGATTCACGATCACCGTACCGGCGCTTCCGTCGACAACGACGGACATACCGTCCAGCTTCTCATCGAGCCCGGCGCCCAGCCCGATAACTGCGGGGATGCCCATGGTTCGCGCGAATATCGCCGTGTGCGAATTTAAAGCGCCTCCCGACGTTAAAAGCGCAAGTACTTTACCGGGCTCAAATTCCGCGGTCTCGCTTGGGGCAAAATCATTACTTGCCAAAACCGACGGCTCGTCAAGTTGCCCGACTCCTGACGACTTGCCAAGTAAAATTGAGGTTACGCGGCGCGTTACGTCTTTTACATCGGCTGCCCGCTCCATCATATAGTCGTCGCCGGAATCTGTAAGTATTTGCACAAGCTGCTTTGACGCTTCCTGTACGGCGTACTCCGCGTTAAAGCCCCCGTTTGTTATAAGGTCTTCCGTGATGTCAAGAAAATCCGCGTCCTCCAGCATCATTTGGTGCATTTCAAATAACTGGGCGTTTTCCTTGCCAAGCTTTTGCGCGGTTGATTCCATAAGCTCGCTAAGCTGGGCTCCGGCGAGCTCCCGCGCGCGGCCGAAGCGTTCCTTTTCTTTTGCCCTGTCTTCTACCGTGCGTTTTTGAACGTCTAAGCCCTCGCGTTTATAAAAGCGCATAACCCCGCTCACAATACCGCCGCTTGCCCCTTTTCCACGCAAAATTTCCATTAAAACCGCCCCTTTAAAATTAATATAATATATTAGAAAGGATTTAAAAACATGAAAGAATTTACTTACACGATCACCGACCCGTTTGGAATCCACGCGCGACCGGCAGGGATGCTGGCTAAGCTGTGCAAGGGGTTTGAAAGCGCCGTCATGATCCGCAAGGAGGACAAGGAGGTCGACGTGAAAAGGCTGGTCGCATTAATCGGCCTTGCGGCAAAGCAGGGCGAAGCCGTTACGGTAACGATCGACGGCCCGGACGAGGACGTCGTGCTGTCCGCCTTAGAGGCATTTTTTAAAGAAAATTTTTGATTTATAAAAACAATAACATTGCTGTTGAAATATCTTTGAGGATAAGCTCAAGGTTCACGTTGTTGCGCCGCGCGGCCATTACGGTGCGGCGCAAATCTTTTTCTATCACGTAATGATTGCTCTTAACCGAACAGTCTTGTCAAAAGATTGACGGAATCCTCCTTCGTAAGCCCATGAGGTATTGTCTTAGCAAAATTCTTTGTGTTTGCGCTTTCCTCTGAAAGCTTTATGATCACGTCTTTTGGGATTTTCACTTTGGGGATTTCCGTAAGCGATTCAATAAGCCCGCACAACTCCTTTGCCGGCGTGTTTGCCCTTTTAAACAGTGCGCCCGCCCTTTCGGGCGCATATTTTTCGCCGCGCATGACAAGGTCGGGCAGCGTCGCTGCGCACGCAAAGCCGTGGGGCACGTCGTATTCTTCGGTCAGATAATACCCCAGCGTATGGCAGTAAACCGCTCCGGCCTGCGACAGAGAATACCCCGCTAAAACCGACGCGAAATAAAGCTGCTCCCGCTGCCAGGCGGAAATGTCGCCGATGTCTTTCGCGGACTGCAAAAGCTTTAACTGTTCGCATAAAATCACCGCGGCTTCGACGGCGAAGAGATCCGTCATGCTGTTTGCCGTCCGGTTGAAGTATGATTCAATCGCATGCGACAGAGCGTCAAGCGCCGTGCTGAGGGTAAATTTCATCGGCAGCGTGGCTGTATACCGCGCGTCGCCGAACATGACCCTTGCGTACAAATCTTCGCGCCCGACGGATTTTTTGCGCCCGTCCGGCCTTGTGAGGACCGATACGCAGGTAATTTCGCTGCCTGTTCCGGCTGTTGTGCCGATCACCGCGACGGGAAGCGCCCGGTTCTTCCAATCCAGCTTATAAATGTTCAGGCCGTCCGCCATGTCGTTTGCGGCGTACACCGCCGCCGCTTTCGCCAAGTCAAGAGGCGAGCCGCCGCCAATCCCGAGCACAAATTCAAGCTTTTCAGCCTTTGCGGTTTTTCCGGCCTCAATACAGGAGGTAAGCGTCGGGTTTGGCTGTGCCCTATCAAAAACCGTATACCGGATACCCTCATTCTCAAGCGCCTTTATCGCGTCGCCGAGCGCGCCCGACTTCTTCGCGGATGAAGCGTCCGTAACAATCAGGCAACTTTTCCCGAGCTTTGAAAGTTCACCGGAGTGCCTTAGCACGCACCCCTCGCCAGTTATAAGCTTTACCGGGTTAAAAAAATCAAAAGTCACTGCCTTCATCCTTTACAATATTATGAAATTATTGTACACTTTTTTAGCAGTCTGCGCAATAGATATTAGGGTGTGTATTTCACTTATTCACCCGTTTATGATATACTTGTCTTTTAGAACCTGTATTCACAGGCTCTTAGGGCATGTTCCCACTACCGCTCAACGCCCGGATTGCTTCACAATCGTGTGAACTGCATATGAACTAGCGTTCATATTTTTTCACATCTTGGCTGATTTTGCGTCATCCGTCGTTAAAAATCCTTGAAATACGCCAAGTATTCCTGCGAATTTTTGCCTAGGCTGGCACAAAATCCGCTCAAAATCTGAACATTTCGGATAGTGGGAACACGCCCTAATAGCTAGAAAGGAATGTCCCGTAAATGAAAAAAGGCAAAATCGAGCCGAGAACCTTGTCGGGTTTTATGGAGCTGATGCCCGGCCCGCAGCTCCAGTTCGACCGGATATGCGAAACCATGCGCGATATCTACGGCTTGTACGGCTATTACCCGCTTGACACTCCGATCCTTGAATCGTCCGAGGTGCTGCTTGCGAAAGCGGGCGGCGAAACGGAAAAACAGGTGTACCGCTTTAATAAAGGCGACGCCGATATCACCATGCGCTTTGACCTTACGGTGCCCCTTGCGAAGTTTGTCGCGAAGAATTACGGCGGGCTTACGTTCCCGTTTAAACGATACCAGATCGGCAAGGTCTACAGGGGCGAGAAATCCCAGAAGGGACGTTTCAGGGAGTTTTACCAGTCGGATATCGACATCATCGGGGACGGCGAATTAAACGTCATAAACGACGCCGAAATCCCCGCGATCATCTACAATGTCTTTACGCGCCTCGGACTGGAAGATTTCACGATCCGGCTAAACAACCGCCGCCTGCTCTCCGGCTTTTGGTGCATGCTCAATCTTGAGGACAAGGCGGGAGGTATCATGCGGGCCATTGACAAGCTTGAAAAAATGCCGAGGGAAAAAATCATCGGGGAGCTTGAGGAGCTCGGCATTGATACCGGCAAGTGCGAAAAAATCCTTGATTTTGCAGGCATTAAGGGAACAAACGGCGAGATCATCTCGCAGCTAGAAGAGCTTGCAAAAGACGGCGGCGAAACGTTCAAGGAGGGCCTGCGCCAGCTTGCGCTTGTTGTAAAATACATCGATGCGTTTCATGTCCCCGAAAAAAATTACAAAATAGACCTTTCAATCGCGCGCGGTCTTGATTATTACACCGGCACCGTCTATGAAACAACGTTTAACAAGCATCCGGAAATCGGCAGCATATGCTCCGGCGGGCGCTACGACAATTTAGCGGAGTTTTACACCAATAAAAAACTGCCCGGCGTCGGCATCTCGATTGGGCTGACGCGGTTGTTTTATATCTTAAACGAGATGGAATACCTAAACGGGAGCGCTTTAGCCCCGGCCGACGTGCTCGTCATACCGATGACCGGGGATATGCCGCACGCGATCAGTATCTCCGAAAGGCTGCGCGGCGAGGGGATCAAGTGCCAGATTTATTTTGAGGAAAAGAAATTCAAGGCTAAAATCGGTTACGCGGATAAGCTTGATGTCCCGTTTGCGTTTTTCATAGGCGAGGACGAGATTGCGAAGAACGAGGTAAGTTTTAAGGATATGCAAAGCGGCGAGCAGGTTTCGGCGCCGCTTGACGACGCTGTAGCAGCCGTGAAAAAAAGCCTTTCTCAAAGAAGCGAAGCGACGGTTATCGACACGGAGAAGACGAACAGGTAAATATAATTGACTATAGCTTATAAATGATCTAAAAGACTAAAAAAGGAAAGCGCCGGTTGGCGCTTTCCTTTTTTAGTTATTACGCATTCCCCGGCACTTTTGGCAATGAATCAAACCCCTTTTGAAGCTCCTCGTCGGTGGGGACATAATCCGTCATTTTGCCGCTGTGGTAGCTCTCATAGGCCGCCATGTCAAAATATCCCGTGCCGGAAAGGCCGAATACGATAATCTTTTCTTCGCCTGTCTGCTTGCATTTTTCGCTCTCGTCAATCGCCGCGCGGATTGCGTGGGCCGACTCAGGCGCAGGCAGTATTCCCTCGCATCTTGCGAATTTTACGGCGGCTTCGAATACGTCTGTCTGCACGGCGCTTCTCGCTTCGTCAATAAACCCGTCATGGTAAAGCTTCGATAAAATCGGGCTCATGCCGTGGTATCGCAGCCCGCCCGCGTGATTTGGCGCGGGCATAAACCCGGAACCCAGCGTATACATTTTCGCAAGCGGCGTAATTCTGCCCGTATCGCAGAAATCATACGCGTAGCGCCCGCGCGTCATCGTGGGGCATGACGCGGGCTCAACCGCGATAATGTAAGGATTCTTCTCCTTTTTTATTTTGTCGCGTACAAACGGGGAAACCAGTCCTCCAAGATTCGAGCCGCCACCGGCGCAGCCGATGATGATATCCGGGTAAAGACTGTATTTTTCCATTGCCTTCTTTACTTCAAGCCCGATTACGCTTTGATGCAAAAGCACCTGGTCAAGCACGGAGCCAAGCGTGTATTTGTAACCCTCGTGCGTCACCGCGAATTCTATGGCTTCGGAGATTGCGCAGCCGAGGCTGCCGCCCGTGCCGGGGTTTTCTAAAAGGATTTTCCGCCCGATTTCAGTCGTGTCGGACGGCGATTTCGTGACGTTCGCGCCAAAGGTTTCCATGACCGCTTTTCTGTATGGCTTTTGTTCCGCCGAGTTTTTGACCATGAACACGTAAAGCGGCATTTGGTAAAACGCACACGCCATTGAAAGTGCCGTGCCCCACTGCCCTGCCCCCGTTTCGGTCGCAAGCCCCTTTACGCCCTGCTCCTTGGCGTAATAAACCTGTGCCGCCGCGGAGTTTAGCTTGTGCGATCCCGACGTGTTCGATCCTTCGAACTTATAAAATATTTTTGCGGGCGTTTTAAGCTCCTGCTCAAGGCAATACGCGCGCACCAGCGGCGACGGCCTGTACATCTTGTAAAAATCGCGTATTGGCTCGGGGATCGGGATATTCTCCGTCGTCTCGTCGAGTTCCTGACGCGCCAGCTCCTCGCAGAAAATAGCTGAGATTTCTTCCTTTGTCGCCGGTTTCATTGTTCCGGGATTCAGCATCGGGGCATGCTGCTGTGGCATATTCGCGCGTATATTGTACCAGGTTTTCGGGATTTCGTTTTCTTCTAAATAAATTTTGTACGGAATGCTTGACATGATATCATCTCCTTGTTTATTTTTTTATTTTGCCTAAAAATAAAAAACTCCTGCCCCATAAAACATGGGACAAGAGTGTTTCTCCTGCGGTACCACCCAAATTGGCCTTTAGGCCCACTTGAATCCATGCACGTTCATGCACGCCCCCTTGATAACGGGCGGGGCTCCCGTCGGCGGATAATAAGCATAAGCTTTTCGCGCCACCCTCACAGGGCCATTCGGCAACAGGCTTGCGGCCGCATTCTCACCAGCGTCGGCTCTCTTTGCGCAGTTTTTGTTGCTTACTCTTCCTGCTCACAGGTTTAAAATATTTATTTGACAAATATTTTACCATATCATAAAACAATTGTCAAGCAATATATCCAATTTCTATAAGCTTATCCCAGCAGTGGTCGTAAACCCGCTTGTAGAAATCGTTTCCGTCTTCAATGACGTCGCTTGCTCCTTCAAAATCGCAAAGACGCGCGTAGGTCACTCCGATCTGGTCGTCGCTGCGGTTCGGCGTCCGCTCACATAAGACATAAAGCGAAAAAGCCGCCATATCGCTTACATGTTTGTGCAACGCCTTTGACGCCGACTCGATTGCGGTGTAAAACACGTTAAGACACGTCTGCGCCACGATTGAGTTCGGCGAATGCTCCGCAATGACGCGGTTAACGACATAGGAATACAAAACGATCTGATGGTGCAGCTCCCGTTGCGTCCTCGGCTTATCCGGTTGCTTTAACGGCCCGTCTTCAATATGTACAATATCATCGGCAAAAGATTTTCCCAGTATCCGCGCCTTTTCGATGTTTCCGTTTTCTTTTTGCTCTAAAAACTGGCGCGCCGCCTCCTCGCCCAAATCAACCATGTGGGCTTTTTCGGAAAATGAACTCGGGGCAATCTTGATATCGTCGTCGTCGTGCATACCCATGACGGAACCTCCTATTTCTTTGCCATTGATTTTTTAAGCTGGTACATGGCGTTTAAGGAATCCTCTGTCGTGATGCTGCTTGCAAGCGGGTTCGGGCGCGAGGTTAAAAACCCGTGGAAATCGCTTCCGCCTGTTTTGATCAGCCCGTATTTCTCAGCCGCCGCAAGAATCGCGTCAAACGCATCCTTGCCCGTGTTTGGATGATACGCCTCAACGCCGTGAATAAGGCCTTTTCCGGCAAGGTCCGCCATCAGCTCTAAAGAATCGTAAAAGGAAGGGTGCGCAAGTACCGCGATGCCTCCCGCCGAATGTATAATCTGAAGCGCGTCAAAAACATCGGGATATTCAACCGGCCGCTCGCACAATCCTCCGTTTGAGCTGAACAACTGCTCATACAGCGGCCCGTGGCTTTGGCAGTCGTACCCCAGATCCAAAAGGGCCCTTATGATATGAGCCTTGTAGATTGATTTGCTGCCCAGCGTATATCGCTGTATATGCTCTTCCGTAACCGGATAATACCGCATAACGGCGCGGATGCTCCGCTTGCCGGCTTTCGTGCGGCTGTCAAGTATCTGCGCGAAAAGCCCCTGAAGCCTGTCGGGTTTTTCCGGCATATAGCAAAGGATATGGACCTTTCGTCCGCGCTCGTTGTCGAAACACGAAACCTCGGCGCCCGGCAAGACCTGTATGCCGTACCTGCGGCCTAAAACCTCGGCGCGTTGGGCGCCGTCCATCGTATCGTGGTCGGTCAGCGAAATAAAATCAAGCCCCGCGCGCTTTGCGTAAAATATTAAATCGTCAATGCTCATTGATCCGTCCGATAAATATGTGTGGCAATGTAAATCCCCAATCATAGGCCATATCCCCCCTTTCGGCATAAATAGCGTCTGCGTTTCCGCCGCCGGTTATTCCGGCTCAATCAGTCCGTAGGTGTCGTCGTTGCGCTTATACAAGACGCATATATCGCCGCTGTCGCTGTTTTTAAATATATAGAAATTATGCCCGACCAAGTTCATTTGCAGTATGGCCTCTTCCACATCCATAGGCCTTGCGCTGAACTTTTTCGACCTTGCGATTTTGTAGACGTCCTCGCTGCCGACAAAATCATGCTCGTATGCCATATCGAACGCCGACTTCTTAAGGCGCTTTTCAAGCTTGTTTTTATTTTTTACAATCTGCCTGAAAAGCGCGTCGACCACAACGTCAAGGGAGTCGAGCCTGTCGGAGGTTGTTTTTTCAGCGCGGAAAAACATATTGCTCGCCTTGATTGTGACCTCGACCGTTTCCCTGCCGTTTTCGTTTGTTACGGTGACGTTCGCGACAGCCTCGTTGTCAAAAAAGCGGTCAAGCTTTGATATCTTCTTATCAAGGCTATTCTTGAAAGAATCCCTGATTGTAGTATTGCGTGCGGTGATATTGATATTCACTCTTTCAGCCCCTTTTCGTTTTTGGAGGCAGGTTTCACCTGTCCAATCCCTACTAGTATATCACAAATATATTTATATTGCCATAATATTCGCTAAAATTTATCATAATTTACGGCTAATCCTTTCCATTGCGTAAAAAATATAGTCAATTATAGTCGTTTGCCGTTTATAAACACCGCTTCCGGTTTGACGCCGACTTTAAGCGGGTCGTCGCCGAAAACAAGAAAATCCGCGTCCTTTCCCGCCGTGATGGAGCCGAGCCTATCCTCAAGCCCTACGGCGCGGGCCGCGTTGATTGTGATGGCCGAGAGCGCGTCAAACCGATCCATCCCGTTTACCGCCGCAAACGCCGCTGAAGCCGCAAGCAAGCCCGGCGGCATTTCCGGGTAATCGGTAGAGACCGCCACGGTAACGCCCGCTTTTGCCATGACGCCGCAGCTTTCGCCCGTAAGATTTGTAAGCTCCGGTTTTGTCCTTGCGGCGAGCAGCGGCCCGCAGATGACGCGGGCGTTAAGGCTTCCCAAGATATCCGCGATGAGATGCCCTTCCGTACAATGTATAATCGTGTAGTCAAGCGAGAATTCTTTTGCGATTCTCACCGCCGACAAAATATCGTATGTCTTGTGCGCGTGGAAATGCGCGCGCGTCTCCCGCTTTAAAACCGGAACGAGGGCTTCAAGCCTTGCGTCGAAGTCAGGCTTGTCGATCTCGGGGTCCTCCGCCGCGCGCAGGCTTTGCTCAAGGTAC
This sequence comes from Oscillospiraceae bacterium, assembly GCA_009777635.1. Classification (GTDB taxonomy): domain Bacteria; phylum Bacillota; class Clostridia; order Oscillospirales; family Ruminococcaceae; genus WRAV01. Next base: position 46,071 of record WRLK01000020.1, read on the forward strand.
CGCTGCGCCTTGTGAAGCTGCTCGCGGATTATCGCAACCGTCGCCATACGCGTCACGGGCGTTTGCGCCTTGTTGCCGTAAACCATCTTCGGGTTTTCGCCCAGCGCGAATTTTATGGCAAGAGGCTGTGCCACAAGCATCTTGTCAATCCAGCGGCCGGTTGTTTTAAGCGCGCAGATTTGCCCCGCGACGGGGTTTGCGCTCCCCGGGCTTACGACAACGCATGTCGTGCCGCTGCTTCTTGCCTCATCAAATCCGCGGTCAAAGGGGTTTATGCCGTCAAGCGCACGGATATGCGGCGAGACGGGGTCGGTATCCTCGTTTAAGTCGTCGCCCTCAACGCCCAGGCCCTCCTCAAAGAGCCCAAGGTGGCAGTGCGCGTCGATAAACCCCGGCATAAGAAGTTTTCCGGAAAGGTCCGTGGTTTTTGCATTTTTAGGCGGTTTAAGCTGCTCCATCGGGCCTACTTCAGAGATTTTGCCGCCCGCGGTTTTGACAAACCCGTTTTCGATCGGGTCTGTGTCCATCGTCAGGATATTTGCGTTTATAAAAAGCATATTGTTCTCCTTGTATGCCAAAATTTCGCTTGGGTCGAAAGCGAGTGTAGATATATTGTTCCTTTATCATACCAAGCGCGCAAAAAGAGGCGCCGTCCTGCGCCTCTTGCGGTTATTTCTGTCCCCTGCGGGAGGAGCGGCGGACCTCGTTTCCGCGTTTTAAGTCGGACATCTTATCCTCGCTTGTCTGTTTAAATTTGCTCATCATATCCTCGAATGTCATGTTTTCCTGGGGTATGGTTTTTTTCGGCTGCCAGCCGCGGTTTTCATTCCGCGAAAAGCCCGGCTTTCTTGCGGGCGGCTGAACCGGGTCCATACATTTTTTGATTGATAGGCTGATTTTCCCGTCATTGTTTATGCTTAAAATTTTCACCTTGACGACTTGGTTTTCCGTCAGGTGGTCGCTGATTTCCTTTACATAAGTAGGCGAAATCTCGGATATATGTACCATGCCCGTTTTTCCGCCGGGCAGCTCGACAAACGCTCCGAACTTTGTAATACTGGTTACCTTGCCCTCAACGATACTTCCTACCTCAAGCTGCATGTTTGGTATTTTTCCTCCTAAAATTTCTCTAAGTTTAAGAACCTATCTTCAATAACGAAAAGTGCCGACGCAGCGAAGCGATTTTTTCGTAGTGCGAGGCAAATTTTTGAAGTAATGCTTTGTGCATTGCAAGAAAATTTAACAAAGCAATGCGGAAAAATCGCCGTTGAGATGGTGCTTTGAGTATTGAAGATGGGTTCTAAATTCTAACTGCCGGAAATATCGAAAAATACGATTTCGTCCGGGTAAACATAATCCAGCTTGTCTCTAGCGATGCGCTCGATGGTCTCTTCATCCATGTCATTTTCAAGCTGCCTTGCAAGCTCCTTGTTTTTGAGCCGCTGTATTTCCACGCTGTTCTGCATCGTCTCAAGCATCTGCTGGCCCATGGCAATTTCCGCCTGCTTTTCAACTAGGATAAAAGCGGCGTATACCACAAACGCAAAAATGCATATGCGCAATATTATATTTTTACGTACCGTTGCTTCCTTGCGTTTTTTCATTCCTGCGTCTCCGATGCCGGCTCCTCTTTTTTAAAAAAAGGATATTGACTTGATTATACAACATTTTGCGCCTTATTTTCAAGCGAAATTTTATATTTTGTAAAATTTTCTTAAATATCTTCGTTAAAAAAATAATGGGTTTTACAAAAAACACGATAATATAGCATAAAATCCTCCATGCCGGACGCAAAAGATATTCGAATAAAAACCGGATTATTGCTTTTATAATCGTGATTATTTTGATCGAAACACGCATGACAAGCTTACCGAGCGTCAAATGATAAAAAATTGCGCCTAAAAGTTCCCCGATGAGCAAAAACGCCCGCAACATGCCCTCTATGACCGTGAGCCCGAAAAAAAACGTCGTGAGGGCGCAAATCACAAAAAACAGCACGTCCTCTAAAAAAACAACCTCCGGGGATGTATAAAACGCGACCCTGCTGATGCGGAACACGTCATATAACGCCCCGAGTGCCGCACCTACCAGCAAAGACAGCAAAAAAACCGAAACCTGCTGCTCAAGATAAATCCCCAATCCGAACCCTCCCTATCGGAGCAGCTTCGAGAAGAACCCGCCCTTTTGCGGCAGGTTATCGGAGTATGAAAGGCTGTCGACATCTCCCTCCATCAGCAAATCCCCCGTGTCAACGTCGATTTTATTGATGTGAAGGTCACGGCCTTTAATAGTAAGCTCGCCGTGTTCGGTGAATACGGTTACAGTTTCTTCATCGAAGCTGTCGATATCCATCACGCCGGTAACGGTGAGGGTTCTGCGGTTTTCCATGATTACGTTGTGCTTCATTTTTATAACGCGTTTATCTTCGGCCATTTCGCTAATCCTCCAACATTTCAGTTATCAACACATTATATGCTGGAAGGACAGACTGTATGTCAATTCACAATTGTCAATTGCCTCTAATCCACAACGATATAGTTTTCGCCGGCGGTTTCCTTTGTCGAGTGCTCTGAAACCTTTAAGACCTTTACCCTGAGCTGTTTTTGACCTAAATTGATTTCGATGATATCGTTTTCCTTTACGGTAAAGGATGCCCGCGCGATTTTGCCGTTTACCAGTACGCGGCCCGCGTCGCACGCTTCGTTTGCGATTGTGCGCCGTTTGATGAGCCTTGTGACTTTTAAGTATTTGTCAAGCCGCATATACGAGCCCTCCGATTTTTTTAGAATTCGTTCTATAGTATTCAAGCCGCCCGTTTTAAGGGCGGCTTGATAAAATCACAATTCTTATTTCTTAGATTTTTTCGCAGCGGCAACAGATTCTTTGAGGGCCTTACCGGCTTTGAAAGCGGGCAGCTTGCTTGCAGGAATCGGCATAGGTTCTTTTGTGCGGGGGTTAATGCCTTTTCTTGCTGCACGGTTTTTAACTTCAAAAGTACCAAAACCGACAAGGGATACCTTATCGCCACTTACAAGAGCATCGGTGATGGATTCGATTACTGCGGAAACCGCTTTGTCGCTGTCCTTCTTAGTAAGACCTGATTTTTCTGCTACTGCGCTAATGAGCTCTGCCTTTGTCATAATACAACCTCCAATTATTATTGTTCCTTATTTTTTACCTCTTTCCAGAGGATGTCTAACGATTCAATTCCCGCGGACTGCATATCTATGCCGCGTTTTTTTGCTGTTTCCTCCACCTTGGAAAACCGCCTGATAAACTTATCGCACGCGTTTTCGAGCGCATTTTCAGCATCAACCTTTACAAACCTCGCCACATTGACAACGGAAAACAATAAATCCCCGAGCTCTTCCCCAACTTCGGATGCACAGCCGTTTTGTATCGCCTGCCACAGCTCCGCGACTTCGCTTTTCATGTCGCTGTACGCGCCGTCTACCTCATGATAATCAAACCCCGCTTTTGCCGCGCGCTGTTGAATCTTCTCGCACCGCATAAGCGACGGCAGCGTCCTCGGCACGTTTAGGAGTACTTCGCTGTGGTTTTTCACTCCCTTTTGCTTTTGCTTGATGTCTTCCCAGTTTCTAAGGACTTCCTGAGTCGTATCGGCTTTAGTCTTACCGAAAATATGCGGGTGGCGTTCAATCAGCTTCCTGCACACGCCGTCCGCTACGTCGCTAAAAGAAAACACGCCAAGCTCGTCCTCGATTTGCGCGTGGAACACCACTTGCAGCAATACGTCCCCAAGCTCTTCCTTTAAAAGCCCCGCGTCTTTGTTGTCGATCGCTTCCGCTACCTCGTAGGTTTCCTCGATAAAATTCTTACGGATGCTTTCATGCGTCTGTTCCTTATCCCACGGGCAACCGTTTGGCGCTCTTAAAATCCTCATGATTTGCAAAAGGTCATCCATTGAATATTTAGTCTTTCGCAAAAACTCCATCACATGCATCCATCCGAAAAAATTAGGCTTAATAAAGCCGTAAAAATGAAACCTAACTCATATTACCCTAAAAACAATAGTTTTTCAAGTATTTTTGCAATTTTTTTTCCTTTTGGCAACAATAAAATCTCACTTTTAGTAATTATCTTTAAAAAAATCACAAAAATCATATAAATAATACCCGCTATCACCAACGAAATAAGGCACGAAACACGTGCTGAAAGCAAATTGGAAATAGAAGCATACGAAATATAAGCGGAAACCGCGCAGACGATACCGCAAAACAGCGGCTTAAAAAAAGCTCCCGCCATATCAATTTGAAATTTCAGCGTAGTTTGAAGTAAAAGTAATCCTGAAGTAAATATGAAAAAATAACAGAGGATTGTTCCGTAAGGCGCCGCGTTTATGTTCAGCTGCGGCACGGCGAGCAAAAAATAATTCACGGCGGTTTTGAGCACGGCCCCTACCGCCATGAGCTTAACGGGAATATCGGCGCGTCCCACTGCTTGAAACACCGAGCCAAGCGGCGCTGTCACCCCGACTAAAGCCGCCCCGACGCCGAGCGTGCGCAGTATCGGCGCAGCGATTGCAGCTTCAAGCGCCCTTGCAGGGTACAAAAGCTCTAAAATCGGCCCCGAAAGTGCGCACAGCCCAAACCCCGCCGGAAATGTGATCAGCGCCGACAGCTTTAAGACCGACCCCGCGATTTGACCCGCCTTTTCCTTATCCTTAAGCGCCCAGTGCGAGGAAATAAGCGGAAGCGCCGCGATCCCAAACGCTATGGTAAGAGCCGGTATCAGGTTAAACAGCGACGAGCAGTAGCTGTACGCGCCGAATA
>WRLK01000021.1 GCA_009777635.1 Oscillospiraceae bacterium
AAAACACTCTTCCACGCCCCAAAAACAACCGCCTGCAAAATAAATGTCTTTCAAGTTATTCATATTGATGTTCATCATCTTTTAGTCTCCCTCCGAGGTGCTTAGAATCTCCAAAGAAACTTGCTTCTATTTAATTATACCCTGCCTGACAATAAAACACAATTCGCTTTCAAAAGGAGGGCGGTTTAATTGGATGTACATCAAATTAGAGAAGCCATGCGATGTAGCACGAATATACAGCAACTACCGCTAAAGGTCAAATTTTACGCAAGGGTATCTATGGAACGAGAGGAGCGGATTTTTCTCCTGTCTTTATCTGCAGTAATGTCTTCGATGTTGTATTCTATGTTATAATAAACATATATAATCTGCAGATGATTTTTGATATTGAAACGCGGGATTGAAAAAATGCGAAGTGGCTGTAAAGCCGATAATCTGCCCGAACCAGAGTTTGATGTTTCTTCAACTATGTTTTTATATTCGGAGTAACAATCATTTAAACGCAAAATATACCGACGCTAATGTCGGTATAAATGAAACGAAAAATCTATACCGACGTTCAGAGATTAACTATTTTGGCCCATAATTTATAGTTGGTCTAAATCCAATCATTCATAGGACAAAATCCGCCCCACATAAACTTAAATCAGCGGTAGAAGGGGGGATTCAAGGGTGGATACCGGATTGGATTACAAGATAACGGCTGCACTTTTAAAAAGCATATATGAGCAGAATTTAATTTCCGAAGATACTTATAACCATTCCTTGAATAACCTTTCAAAAACGCTAGATTATCAGCCAAGTTTAGGGTATGATGTGGTGCTAAAGGAGGGCGGTTCAAATGAATGTACATCAAATTAAGGAAGCCATGCGATGTGGCACAAATATTCAGCAGTTACCGCTAAAAGTCGCATTTTACGCAAGGGTATCTACGGAGCGGGAGGAGCAGGCCTCATCGCTTGAAAATCAGGTCGGATATTATACAAGCTTTATCCAGGGCAATTCATTGTGGACATTCGTAGACGGTTATATTGACGAAGGAATCAGCGGGGCAAGCACCTTAAAGCGCGATAGCTTCAATCGAATGATAAAAGACGGCAAAAATGGTCGGTTTAACTTTATCATCACGAAGGAGATATCGCGCTTTTCACGTAATACGGTCGACAGCATCCAGTATACACAGGAACTCCTGCGGCACAATGTGGGGGTTTTGTTTCAAAATGACGGAATAAACACCTTTGACACCGACAGTGAATTGCGCCTAACCATCATGTCAAGCCTTGCCCAAGATGAACTGCGCAGATTATCGGAGCGTGTAAAGTTCGGGCATAAGCAGTGCATTAAAAATGGAAAAGTGCTTGGCAATGACCGCTTGTATGGCTACAACAAAAAAAACTGCGTACTCACCATCAATGAGGAACAGGCGGAGGTTGTCCGCCTGATTTTTGATTTGTACGCAAACCAACAGCTTGGGCTGCGAAAAATATCACGAGTATTATTAGAACGCGGGATTACAAGCAGTAAAGGAAACGCATTCAATACCCGCACGATGACAAATATGCTGAACAATCCCAAATACAAAGGTTATTACTGCGGGAATAAGACATCGTCGATAGATTATCGCACAAAGAAAAGCATATTCCTGCCGGAAAGCGAATGGGTGGTTTACAAAGATGAAAACATCCCAGCGATTGTATCTGAAGAATTATGGGATAAGGCGCATGCATTATTAAAGGTCAGAAGCAGCCAGCTCCGCAGCAGCGGCGCGATTTTTCACAACCGCTACGCCTACAGCGGAAAAATTGTCTGTGCGGAGCATGGAACCTCCTATCAGCGGCAGATGCGGGAAAGCGGCAAAGAGGTGTGGCTGTGCCGCGCCTACCGTGAAAAAGGCGCCGCCGGTTGCAACGCCCCGATTCTTTATACTTATGAGCTTGATGAGATCATGTCCGACATCTTCAAAAAGGTAGGGCGGAACAAAGACAAAATCATTTCACAAATTATAGGCTTGATTTCCGATTCGCCGGATAGAAAAAATTATGAAAAGGAAATCACGCGGCTTGAAAATGAAGTTTCAAGCATTGAAGGCAAAAAAGAAAAGCTGCTGGAGCTATCCATTGATGGCGCTTTAAGCAACGCGGAATTCAAGAAACGCAACGATACCCTCAACGCGAAACTCGATAAAGTCTATACACAACTTGAATCAATAAAACAAGAGCAAGAAAAAAGCAACGAAACCTCCGCAAGCCTTGAAAAAATCAAAACAGCCCTTGAAAAAGAGCTGAGTTTTGAAAATGGAGTCAACAGCGAATTGGTCGCCTCCATCGTAGAGAAAATCATTGTCATCAACACCGGCAACAAAAACCATGTGAAGCTCGAAATCCACCTCGCGATGGGCGATAAAATCCCCATTGAATACGAGCAAATCCACGCGTCCGTTTGTAGCAAGAAGGCTTTATAATATGAGCTACCAGCCTTAGGTTATGCTCAATAAGCTTATCTCTCGCCCGAATATCGCCAGCCCTGATCTTTTCAAGACATTCCCGCTCCTCCTTTTGCGATAGCGGCTTTGGAAAGGACCCGCTTGACGCCACATGCAGCACAAAATAAAGTAAATTGCATGCAGCAAACATAAAGAGCAAGGAAAGCATTCAATCACCCCACAGAATACCAATATATGAGACGAAAAGGTATTTGTGCGCGTCCATTTTCGCTTTCCTTAAAAATACCTTGGCCTTTTTAAGTTTTTTTCGCCGGTTTTGATTTAAATCCGCAAACCCGGCAAATGGGGCTTGAGGAAAACGGCTTGCCCTTCATCCAAAAAGAAGTGATCATCAGCGAATTTTTACGGCGGGCGTTTTAGCGGCCCTGACCGAAAAGGAGTTTTGACGCGCAAAGACGACGCCGGATGGGTTATTCAAGAGGTCTATTATACTATGACGAGTAGGGCGTAATATGGCAAAATATAGCGTGATGCTCGATCATGCCGATAATTGCTCCGGCCGTTATATCCTATACACATCACATGCGTTTTTAAACGTAATATCTATAAGTTCCCGTATGTCTATCCCCTTTATCCGCGCGAGTGCTGCGGCTGTTTCGGTGAGCATCGAGGAGTCGCACCGCTTGCCGCGAAACGGCTCCGGCGCCATGTAAGGGCAGTCGGTTTCGATAAGCAGCCTGTCAAGCGGCACCGCCGCCGCGGCCTCCGCCGTCTTGCGCGCGTTCTTAAACGTAACCACGCCGGTAAACCCGATATAAAGCCCAAGCTTTAGAATCTGTCCGGCCATTTCGGCTGAACCTGAATAACAGTGCATGATGCCGCGTGGCTTATACCGCGTTAAAAGCTCCAGCGTATCGGCGTGAGCCTCCCGGTCATGGACTATCACCGGCAAGTCAAGCGCAAGCGCAAGTTTTAGCTGCTCTTCAAAAACGCGTTTTTGTATGTCCCGGGGCGAGAAATCATAGTGGTAGTCAAGTCCCATCTCGCCGATTGCCACAACCTTTTCGTGCTGTGTAAGAGCTGCGATTTTGTCTATAAAGTCATCGGGCGCGTCTTTTGCTTCATGGGGGTGGATTCCGGCGGATGCGTAAATAAAATCGTATCTTTCCGAAATCGCGACGCCCGCTTTAGCCGTTTCAAGGTCTGACGCCGCGTTTACAACGAACCGCACGCCCTTATCGTTCAGCGACGACAGGATATCGTCGCGGTCCTTATTAAAGCGCTTGTCCTCGTAATGGGCGTGGCTGTCGAAGAGACCTGTTTGGCAGCCCGCCGTGGATGGCTGGCCGAGGATTTTTTTTGCGCGGTGCAGATGACAGGTTCCGCTAATGCTTTGTGCATTGGCGGGTTCTGGCGGCAAGGCCGAGCGGAAAAAAGGCCGGCCGGACGTCGCGGAAGGGTTGCCAAACAGGTCTGCTCTATTCACCGTATTTTCGCCCCCGCCGGAACATGGTCGTCCACAAAGACGACGCGCGCTTCGTTACCGGGCATATCGGCCGCTAAAAGCATCCCGTTTGATTCCACTCCGCGGATCTTCGCGGGCTTTAAATTCGCCACAAGAATAATTTTCCTGCCGATCAGATCATCGGGCTTGTACCATTCGTGTATGCCCGATACGACCTGCCTTGTCCCTGTGCCGTCGTCAATCCGTATTTTAAGCAGCTTATCAGACTTCGGAACCGCCTCGCACGCTATGATTTTGGCGGCTTTCAGCTCAATCTTTGCAAAATCCGCGATGTCAACAAGGCTTACGACTCCCTCAGGCTTTTTGGCGGCCTGCGCTTTCAGCGTGTCCTCGGCTTCTTTACCGGGGCCTCCAAGCGCCTCGAGCTCGTTTAGCTCCTTTTCAAGATCGATGCGCGGGAACATCGCGTCTCCGCGATTTATCTTCGGGTTTTGCGGCAGCAGCTCAAACGTTTTTGCCGACTGCCAGCAGGTAATATCGCCGCTTATTCCGAGCTGCTCGAATATTTTCGGGGCGGTTTGCGGCATAAACGGGGACAAGAGTATTCCCGCGATGCGGATAGACTCCAAGAGGTTGCAGATGACGGCTGCAAGGCGCGGACAATCCGCCTCGTTTTTCGCAAGGGCCCACGGCATCGTCTCGTCGATGTATTTGTTTGTGCGGGAGATAAACTTGAATATCTCGGTGAGCGCCAGAGGAAGCTGCAGGTCGTCCATGAGGCTTTCGACTTTTGCGGAAAGCCCCTTAGCCATATCCATAAGCTCATCGTCAACGGGTGCGGAGACGCGTTCTTTCGGAAAGCCTCCCTCAAAATATTTTAGCGCCATCGTAACGGAACGCGAGACAAGGTTGCCCAAATCGTTCGCAAGGTCCGCGTTGATGCGGTTTATCAGCGCCTCGTTCGTGAAATTGCCGTCCTGGCCGAACGGAACCTCGCGCATTAAGAAATAGCGGATGGCGTCAACGCCGTAACGCCCGCAAAGGATCACAGGGTCAACCACATTTCCCTTTGATTTGCTCATTTTATCGCCGCCGAACAAAAGCCAGCCGTGGCCGTAAACCTTTTTCGGCAGCGGCAAATCGAGCGCCATAAGCATGGCAGGCCAGATAATCGCATGAAAACGGACGATCTCCTTTGCCATGAGATGTACGTCGGCGGGCCAGTATTTGTCAAAATCGCCGTAGCTTGTGTTGCCGTAGCCAAGCGCCGTGATGTAGTTTGACAGCGCGTCGACCCAGACATACACGACATGCCCGGGATCAAACGACACGGGAATCCCCCATGCAAACGACGTTCTTGATACGCACAAATCGTCAAGGCCGGGCTTTAAGAAATTGTTCACCATCTCGTTTATCCGCGTCTGAGGCTGCAAAAATCCGGGGTTGTCCTCATAAAGCTTTAAGATTTTATCGGTGTAGTTTGAAAGCCTAAAGAAATACGCCTCCTCCGACGCCTGCTCGACGCCGCGGCCGCAGTCCGGGCATTTTTTGTCCTTTAGCTGGCTGTCGGTCCAGAACGATTCGCAGGGCTTGCAGTACGCGCCCTTGTACTCCGACTTGTAAATCTCGCCGCGCTTGTACAGCTCATTAAAAATATTCTGTATCGATTCCTCGTGGTAATCGTCGGTCGTCCTGATAAAGCGGTCGTAGCTTATATCCATAAGCTTCCACAGCTCCTTGATGCCCGCGACGATTTCATCGACATACGCTTTCGGGGAAACGCCCGCTTCTTTGGCTATGCTTTCGATTTTCTGCCCGTGTTCATCGGTCCCGGTCAGGAACATGACGTCGAACCCCTGCATTCGCTTGTACCGCGCAATCGTGTCACATACCACCGTCGTGTAGCTGTGCCCGATGTGAAGCTTCGCGGACGGGAAATAAATAGGGGTCGTGATGTAAAACTTTTTCATTTTTGTTCCTCCCGAAATAAAAAATAACCTGCCGGGAATAATCCGGACAGGTTAAAGTATACCACCAAGTCTTAATTTTATCAAGGATTATGACGCGCCGCAAGATTGACTAAATTGCAATCTTCCGCTTGCAATCCTGCGGGAAATCTGATATGATGATAAAGCTAAAATTTATGCGGGCGTTGTTTAATGGTAAAACTCTAGCCTTCCAAGCTAGCGACGTGGGTTCGATTCCCATCGCCCGCTCCAAGAGAACATCTCCATCCTAGGATGGAGATGTTCTTAAAATAGCAGGGCAAAACTCACAGCTTATGCGGCGCGTTGTACATTGTATATCAAAGGGTATATTCAATAAAATATAGAAAGAGGTCTTGTAATGCAGAATTTTGATTTCTATTCACCTGCCCGCATCGTATTTGGAAAAGACACGGAAAAAGAGATTGGCGGACTCTTAAAGCCCCATGCTTCAAAAGTGCTGCTGCATTACGGCGGCGGCAGCATCAAAAAGAGCGGGCTTTACGATGTTGTCATAAGCTCTTTGAAAGAAGCGGGCGTTGCGTTCGTGGAGCTTGGCGGCGTCAAGCCTAACCCGCGGCTTTCCCTTGTGCATGAAGGAATTGCGCTTTGCAAAAAGGAAGGCGTGGACTTAATCCTTGCGGTAGGAGGCGGCAGCGCGATTGATTCCGCAAAGGCGATTGCCATGGGCGTGTACTACGACGGCGATATCTGGGAAGTCTACGAGCAAAGTAAGCCGGTCGACAAGGCGCTGCCCGTGGCGACGATCTTAACGATTCCCGCGGCGGGGAGCGAGGCAAGCGGCGACACGGTAATCACAAACGAAGAAAAAGAGCTTAAGCTCGGCTACGGCGACCCGCATCTGCGCCCGCTTATCAGCATCATGAATCCGGAGCGGTTTTATACATTGCCGAAAGAACAGCTCGGCTACGGCGTCGCTGATATCATGAGCCATATTTTTGAGCGGTATTTCACAAACACGGTCAGAGTCGATTTAACCGACGGGCTGTGCGAGACAACGCTTAAAACCGTGATAAAAAACGCGCTGCTTGTACAGAAAAATATGCATGACTACGACGCGTGGAGCGAAGTCGGGTTTGGCGGGACCGTCGCACATAACGGCCTGTTAGGCATGGGACGCCAGCAGGACTGGGGCTGCCACATGATGGAACACGAGCTCAGCGCTATTTACGACGTCCCGCACGGCGCGGGGCTTGCCGTCCTGACCCCCGCATGGATGAAATATGTTTACAAGGATAACCTGGGCATGTTCGTTCAGTTTGCGGTAAACGTCATGGACGTTAAGGGCAGCTTCCGCGAACAGGAAGCAATCGCGCTTGAGGGCATCGACCGCTTAAGCGAATTCTTCAAGAAGCTCGGGCTGCCGTCCACTTTAAAGGAAATCGGCATTGACGAAAGCAAGTTTGAGCTGATGGCGAAGAAAGCGACCGGAGTGGAGTTCGGACATGAACACCCAATAGGCGGGCTCAAGAAGCTGTACTGGAAAGACATAGTAGAAATCTTTAAGCTGGCGAAATAAATTGCGGCGTACTATAAAAAGGAAAAGGCCCGAACGGGTCTTTTCCTTTTTATGTTTAAACAAAACCGCTGCCGTCAATCACAGCTTCCAATGATTTAAAAAGGCTTGGGCGGCCTTGCTTTGAGGCTCGTGTAACACCTGCTTTGATTCGCCGTGCTCCGCGATTAAGCCCTGCTGCAGAAAAATCACTTGATTGGCAAGGCGCATAGCCTGCGCGGGCGAATGCGTCGCGAAGATAACGGTACAGCCGGTTTCGCCGCAATAATTCAGCAGGGCCTTTTCCAAAAGATCAATCCCGTTTAAATCGGTGGACGCTGTCGGCTCGTCCAAAAGCAGGAGCTTCCTTTGTATGGCTATGATCCTTGCGAATGCGATTCTTTGCGTTTCGCCGCCCGAAAGCTTGGATGCGTCGGCGTTTATAAGGGTGCTCATGCCCACTGCTCCGATCGCGGACTTTGCGATTTCTTTGCGGTTTGGGCAAGCGTCTATCGCCATCGTTACATTCCGAAGCACTGAAAAGGAAAATCCATATGGCTTCTGCGGCATATAACCCACCGCATTTTTTCCGGCGGCTTCCGATTGAACCGTTCCCTCCGTAGGCTTGATAATCCCCGCCAGAATCTTGAGCAAGGTACTCTTGCCTGAACCGTTCGCGCCTAAAAGCGCGTACCTTTTCCCCTGTTCAAAGCAAAGCGATGGAACATCCAGCACGCATCGGCCCGTATATTCTTTCCTGACGCCTAAAACCTGGATCATGCGTCCTCCTCCTTTGAGAAGAAGTGCGCGAAGCCGTTGATCAAAAAGGCAATCAGCAACAAGACCCCTCCCAGGGCGACCGCGGTATTAAAACGCCCCATATTCGTGGCCATCATGATTGTAGTGGTCATCACACGCGTTTTATGCTGTATGTTGCCGCCTGCAATCTGAACGGCTCCGACCTCCGCGATGGCGCGGCCAAAACCTGTGAGCAAAACGGCGATCATCTGGCGCCTGCATTCGAAAAGCGTATAGCTAAGGCTCTTGGAAGGTGAAAGCCCGATGCCGCGCGCCGTTTCGGCGACCTGCTTATAACGCACGCCCACCGTGTTGGCCGTAAGCCCCGTAATGATAGGTGTAATCAGCACTACCTGAGCTGTGACCATAGCTTCTAAGGAATAAAGAAGTCTTAGGTGTCCAAGCGGCCCGCTGTTTGACAGGATCAGAAATACAATGAGGCCCCCCACAACAGGAGGCATGCCCATCAAGGTGGTTGTCACGCGTATCACGAGACCGCGCCCCGGGAATTTTAAGCATCCTAAAATCACGCCGAAAGGAATCCCCACGGCCGATGAAATCAGCACGGAGAAAAACGACATCCTCAAAGTAAGCCATATGATTTTCCGAAGCTCGTCGTCGGGCCCAAACAAAAGCCCGGCGACGTCGTTGACCGCTTGCATACAATCAATCCATAGCAAAGAATAACTGCTCGCCGTACTCCGCCATGCCGTATGCATTTATCATGTCAAGCCCTTTTTTGGAGGTCATCCATTCCATAAAAGCGTCGGCGCCCGCCTTGTTTGTGTTCTCCCAGCGCTGCTCCGATATGGCGATGATGGAATATGTGTTCTGCATTTCCTCCGATTTTTCAAGGAGTATCTCCATCGTATCGCGAAGCTCATGCGCTAAATATGTGGATTTATCGGTTAAGATATATCCGCCCGTTTCGCTTGCGATATTAAGGGACGCCCCCATGCCCTGACCGGTGCTCACGTACCAGTCTTCGCCTTCCGGCTCTATTTCGGCGATTCCCCAAATCCTCATTTCCGCTGAGTGCGTACCGGATTCATCCCCGCGCGAGACAAAGGTTGCGCCCTGTGTCTCGGAGATTTTCCTAAAAGCCTCGGATGCGTCTGTGCAGTCGCGAACGCCCGCCGGGTCGTCTGAAGGCCCTACAATTACAAAGAAGTTGTACATGAACGGCACCCTCTCCTCGCCGAAGCCCTCTTCGACGAAGTCCCTCTCGGCGGCAGGCGAGTGGGTCAAAAGGCTGTCGGCGTCGCCTGTACGCCCCTTTTCAATCGCGGCGCCGGAGCCCGCTGATGTGATTTCCAGTTTAAATCCGGTATCCTTTTCAAATTCAGGCTGCAAATACGACAACAAGCCGGAGTCGTTGACCGAAGTGGTCGTGGAAAGCCTGATTACAGGGTTTTCGGGAGCGGGTTCCGGCTCCGGTTCCGGTTCCGGCTGAGGCGCGGGTTCCGGCGCGGGGGCGGCGGCCTGAGGCTCCGGTTCGGCGGGACCGGGGTTCTGATTGCCGCAAGCGGTTAGGCCTAGCGCCAGAACAAGCAAAGCTGTTAACAGCAAGGTTAATATTTTTTTTGACTTTTTCATTTTTGTTGTTCTCTCCTCTTTTTTCTGTATTAATCTACTGCGACCATTACTGACGACGCCTTAATAACGGCGTAAGCCTCCGACCCGGCCTTAAGCCCAAGTGCTTTTGCGGAATCCACGGTGATGACCGAGGTAATTTGGTTGCCGCCGCCGATGTCGATTGTGACTACAGCGTTTACCGCTCCCTCTTTAATCTCTGCGACCTTGCCTTTTAACTGATTTCTTGCGCTCAACCTCATGATGCTCACTCCCAATTGTTTTTTTGTAAATAAAAAACGCCCCAAAGGACGTACAAAACCTGACGGCGGCAAGCCTTGTCATACTCCTTTTCACACGGAAGGCATATGCGTTTCCACATAAACCCTAGGGGGTGTCGTCAATAGAACAAACCCTAACGTTTTACCGGCATAGCAATCGCCTTAGCCCAGTAAAATCGAAGTAAATTGTAAATATATCTTATATTTTAATTTGACAAATGTCAAGAAGTTTTTGATAAATTTTTAACACATTAATTTGCCGGTGAAAAACCACGATGCAAGTCCTCCAAAACGGGAAAAGCGCCCGGCATAAGGCCCGGGCGCTTTTGATTGGATGCTTTAATTAATAATCGTCTTTTCAGTTTCTTTGTCGAACAAATGGATTTTTGACGGATCGATCGCGATTTTAAGTTCGTCGTTCGCTTTGATTACGTTGCGCGGCGAAACCCTTGCGATCCAGTTTTGGCCGGCGCTTGTGAAGTAAAGGTATGTCTCTGCGCCCATCATTTCGCTGACTTCAACCTTAGCGTCGAGTATTCCGGTTTTCGCGACGGAAAGGAACATCTCCTCGTTGTGCAGATGCTCGGGGCGGATGCCCATGACAACTTCCTTGCCGACGTAGGACTTTGCAGCCTCAATTTTTGAATCAGGCAGCTCGACCAGGATTTTTTTGCCTTCCTCGCCGAATTCCACGGAATAAGTATCGCCGGTCTTTATGACTTTTGCTTCTATGAAGTTCATCTGAGGGGAACCCATGAAGCCTGCGACAAATGTGTTGCAGGGGTTTGCGTAGAGGTTCGCGGGGGAATCCACCTGCTGGATAAAGCCGTCCTTCATAACAACGATGCGGTCGCCCATTGTCATGGCTTCAACCTGGTCGTGCGTAACGTAGATGAACGTCGTGCCGAGGCGGTGGTGCAGTTTTGCAAGCTCGGTGCGCATTTGCGCCCTTAGCTTTGCGTCAAGGTTCGAAAGCGGCTCGTCAAGAAGGAAGACCTTCGGCTCACGGACAATCGCGCGTCCGAGCGCTACGCGCTGGCGCTGACCGCCTGAAAGCGCTTTCGGCTTGCGGTCGAGAAGATGCGTGATGTCAAGGATTTGCGCGGCTTCATCCACGCGGCGTTTGATTTCGTCTTTCGGCGTCTTGCGGAGCTTTAAGCCGAACGCCATGTTATCGAAAACTGTCATGTGCGGGTAGAGAGCATAGTTTTGGAACACCATAGCGATGTCCCTGTCTTTCGGAGCCACGTCGTTGACGAGTGCGTCACCGATATAAAGTTCGCCTTCGGAAATTTCTTCGAGACCCGCGATCATTCTCAGCGTTGTGGATTTTCCGCAACCGGAAGGTCCGACCAGAATGATGAACTCTTTGTCTGCAATCTCGAGACAAAAGTCTGTGACCGCCGTTACGCCACCCGGGTATCTCTTATACATATTGCGCAGGGATAGACTTGCCATAATTTACCTCCTAACAAATTTTGCGGCCTCTGCCGCCCGTGACTCTCTACAAAATATATTTTACATGAAAAATATGCGCGAAGCAATCAGCTATATCCCCAAATTTCGAAAATAGACTTTATTGATAATATCCAGTAAAACACACCGCAAAACAAACATGTGTAAAAAATATACAAACAAAGGATATGTTTTTAGCGATATTGAATACCCGCGAGTTTCTTATACCGAAAAATGACCGGCGCATAAAACCGCTTGTTCGCATCGTAAAAATATAATATAATATGAAATTGAAAATCAAAGATGAAAAACCTTCAATAAAGGCATATATTTTACCGTCTGCATAATAGAAATCTTCGTGTTAACAATAAAGCTGTACCGTTTAATAAGGAGACAGCTAATATGCATGAGGATGACATCCG
The DNA here is from genome assembly GCA_009777635.1 of Oscillospiraceae bacterium. Taxonomy (GTDB): domain Bacteria; phylum Bacillota; class Clostridia; order Oscillospirales; family Ruminococcaceae; genus WRAV01. The sequence goes on from WRLK01000021.1 coordinate 11,938, forward strand.
CAAGGACGCGGAATACGAAGACGACGATTTAGGCGAAGAAATAGCGGAAGAACAAAACCGGCAGCAGGAACAAATCATCGAAACAGGCGCCGTTACCCCGACAAAGGGGAAGTTTGTTATCCATTGCCTTACAATAGTAGGTCATATTGTAATTATAGACAATGCGCCAAGCCTGTGCGGTTCATACAGACGCAGCGCGGAAGCTTCCGGCGCTATTTCCAAAAAAAAATTTTGCGAAAAACAGATTATTATGTTATAATTTTTAATGTATGAATTTTTACTGTTGGCATACATGGTTACATCAGTAAATATGTGGTCACTTCCGGACAGCTTGGAGCTGTTGACAAGCCCTAAAATTTGCGATTTGGAACAGGAGAATGGAACGATGAAAGCAAAGCACAGAATTCTATCGCTCATTATCACGGTTGTAATGATCTTGAGCATGGCGCCGGCCGCGTTTGCCACTACTATCGACGAATATGGCAACAGCTTTTTCAGAGAAATAAGTTTTACAACTTATGGGGAAAACGGTAGGAGCTTCAGAGCATCATACGTCAACTATTTAGGTACGTCAACTCCAGGAAACACATTCACAACCGAGGGGTTTACCATTACCAGAGACGGTATGAATGCTTACTCAGTCGAGTACGATGATAGCATGGTTTCCTTTACTGACGATCTATACACCACACCAACGCAGATATTGAGTTTTATCTTTGCAGAAGAGCCGTCGTACGTGGAGTATTCAACAGCTGGTTCCAGCTTTGAAGACTTGCCAAAATTCACCGGTTATTCTACACCGTTTCCTAATTACACGGTACAGCAGGGTGTTGACATGACAACCCAACAACCTGTGTATTCTATAGGTTTTAATGGTTTTTATGGTACAGCCTTCCCCAATGGATATGACGGTATAACCTTAAGCTTTGGCACGGACGAAGGCACATTTAATGTCGCGTTCAGCGGCGACGGCTCAGGGTTTGTAAGCAGTACTCCCACCGCTGTTTCACCGGGCAATCCCAGCGGTTTTTTTAATGACGTTGCTGTAAGCGATCAGTTTAATATAAATGTGAAACTTGGCAGCGCCGAGGAAGCAAAAATCTTAGTTACAGACCTTTATGACACTGAGGTACCCAGCAGCGTTTTATCGGTATCAAGTACATCCCTTACCTCCGATGGCTCCTTTATCGTTACTGCCAATGAATTGGGCAATGCTGTCGTCATTGTGCGTTTCTATGATGGGGATGGCAACCGAACGGGCGGTGGCAGTCATGATAGACATTTCTACTTCTTTGTGGATCGCAGCTGGGAGGGTCCCACAACCCATCCCGGCAGTTCCGTTGGCGGCGGCGGTTCATCTGGCTCCGGCAGCAGTAATGCTGGCGGCGGTGGCGCAGCACAGACAACCCCCACGGTTCCCGCCAACGCACCGCAGACCGTGACCCAAGCGGCGGCGAATACCGCAACGCAAAACGCTGTAGCGGCGGCAATTGCGGAGGGGTCAACCACAGCCACGGCGAATATCAAAAACCCCAGCGAGATCAGCCTGTCCAATCTGCAAGCGATGGCAGCCGCCGCAACCGGCGCGGGAATGGATTCAATCCGGCTACAAGCCGACAGCATGACCGCGAATAACCGGGCGGTGGATGTGCGCATTACGCTGGATCCCGCGCAGTCCACGCAAGATTTGAACCTTTCGGCTTCTACGACAAACGCGCAAGCTACGCGCACGACAAACACATTCACACGATTCTTCAGCAATGATGTGATGACCGTTTCCCTCGGACAGCAGGGCGACTTCGGCCAGACCGTCACGATTGCGGCGCGGCTGAACCCCGAGCTTAACACAGATAATCTTACGTTTTACGCTTACGACCGGGAAACGAACACTTACAAGCAAATCCGTGAGCCGAACTACAGAATCGACTCGAACGGGTATGTGCATTTTCAAACCACACTTGCCGGGGATATTGTCATAAGTGATGGGGTTTTGTCGAGAAGGTAGAAATCCAGTTGCAGTTACAACATCATAACGCCGTTAAGTTTTGCAGCTTAACGGCGTTTTTGCCGTGCCATTTTTGCGATATTTTTTTCTGACTTCAACCTCCTGTTCTAAAGGAATACATATTCGTATGCAAGAAGGATATACTAAACACCAACGATGCAGACAAATGGAAGGAACGGTATTTATGAGAATCACCGAGATTTTCAAGTCGGAATCAGATCGTGAACGCCGTAAAGCAGTCACGGAGCTGATGATAAAACTTGAAAACAAGAAGCGAAAAGAAGCCGGGACCATAAAACCGTCAAAGGCTGGATAGGCATAAATTGATTAAGAGGCGCTAACATAGCGCCTCTTAAATTTCTGGTGTCCGGCAGAGGTTGCATTTGGCATTGTAATTACCGGCACGATGCATTATAATTAACACTAGTGCCGATATGGAGGGGCAATGTATGGTATCAGCCGCTATTTATGTACGGTTATCTGAGGAAGATCGGACTAAATTGAATAAGGGTGATGACAGCGAATCCATCACCAATCAGCGCAATATGCTCACCGATTACGCTTCCGAGCGCGGCTGGGACATCTATGATATTTATTCCGATGAAGATTATTCCGGCTCGGATGATACCCGCCCTGCGTTTAACAGGATGCTTTCGGATGCCGAAGACCGCAAGTTCAGCGTTGTGCTTTGCAAATCCCTTTCCCGCTTTGCGCGTGACGTTGCGATGGTCGAGAAATACATCAACGGGCTTTTCATCGAGTGGCAAATTCGATTTATCAGTCTCACTGACTATGCGGACAGCTCCCAAAAGGGCAGCCGAAAGAATATCCAAATCAACTCGCTTGTCAACCAATGGTACTTGGAAGACCTCTCCGAAAACATTAGAGCAACCATGACCGGCAAAAAGAAGCAAGGTCAGTATACCGGCGCATTTGCGCCATACGGTTACATAAAAGACCCTGAGAACAAACACCGGATGGTCGTTGACGACGAGGCCGCCGCCGTGGTGCGTCGAATCTACCGGCTATATCTGGATGGTTACGGCAATAAGGCGATCGCAAACCTGCTCAATGATGAAGACATCCCATGCCCGAGCAAATACCGGCTCCTGAAAGGCTTCCATTCCAACCGAAAGGGGGAGGTTGCAGAAGGGCTAAGATGGTCGGACCACACGGTTTGGCACATCCTTCGCAACCCGAACTACGTGGGGGATTTGGTGCAGGGAAGATATGGAAAGCCCTCCTACAAATCCAAGACATCAAAGGAAAAGAAAAGTCCGGATGAATGGATTGTCGTTGAAGGAACGCACGAGCCCATTGTAAGCAAAGAGGATTATGAGCGTGTTCAAGCCGCCAAAATCAGTCGTGGGCAGCATAACCGCAACGCCGGTACAAGCCGCGCTGTCTTGAATGTTTTCTCCGGGATCGTCAAATGCAAGCTCTGCGGCCGGTCGTTGGTTTTATCCGGTTCCGGCCGGTTAAACAAGGGCGCCCGATACCTGCGTTGTGCCGGAAGAAAATCCGGTATTGCTAATTGTACCTGTGCTATGGTAAAATATGAGATGTTGGTCGATGAAATCACAGTCAGAGTTCGTGAACTCATCGCTGCGTACTGTGACCCCGAGCAACTGGAAAAACACGCCCACAAAAGAGACTTTAGCGGGGAGATCACATCGCTACAGAAAGCAAAGGATCGAAACCTGTTTGAGTTGAAGCGTGTCGGCGACGCTCTCAGCAGTTCGTATATCGACAAAACAAGCGGGGCTTTGTCTGAAGACGACTTCGCCTTAATCTCAACAAACCTTCGAGATAAGCGTGAAAAACTGGAGGATGAAGACAAGCATCTTCAGTCCCAGCTCGACAAGTTATTTGAAAAGCGGAATGCCGTAGACAGGATGAATCATATCATTACACAGTACCGTGACTTTCTGGAGCTTGACCGCGACATCATCCGGGCTTTCATTGAGGTTATCCGTGTGGGTGAGCGTGACAGCGAAACAAACGACTTCGATTTGGAGATTGTCTACAATCTCTAACCACTGTCTATAACTACGATAAGAGGGCAAGTCGAGGGGCATTATATTCTGCCGCCGCAGAATAAAACGACGAAATACGAGCATGTGATACCGCAGCTTGTCGCGATACAGGAAAACCCGGAGATCCAAGGTCTTATTATAATCCTGAACACGGTGGGCGGCGACGTTGAGGCAGGGCTTGCAATCGCCGAGCTTGTTTCGGGGATGAAAAAGCCTACCGTCTCGATTGTGCTTGGCGGCGGACATTCTATCGGCGTACCGCTCGCGGTGTCGGCAAAAAAAAGCTTTATCGTGCCGTCGGCGACGATGACAATCCACCCGGTGAGGATGAACGGCGTCGTTCTCGGAGTACCGCAGACATTGTCGTACTTTGACAAAATGCAGGAGCGCATCGTGCGGTTTGTTGAGGAGAATTCAAATATTTCCGGGGAAAAATTCCGCGAGCTTATGATGAACACAGGCGAGCTTGTGATGGACGTCGGCACGGTGCTTGACGGCGAGCAGGCGGTGAAGGAAGGGCTTATTGACAATCTTGGCGGGCTCTCGGACGCGATAGACTGCCTTAATAATTTGATAGAGGAATCCCTCCCGCCGAAGGATGAGGACGAGGAAGATAAAGAGAAAGAAGACTCCGAAGCCTTGCCGGAAAAACCCCGGAAGGTAAGGCCCGCTTACAAGATGGCTCCGCCCCGTGCGGGCGGTGAAAGCTTCAGGGCTAGGCGGAAAAAAGAGGCGGCTTTGCGATACGCAAGGGCTAAAGCCGCCAATAACGCGGACGGCGGGGGAGGTGTTTGTCCTGTTAATCCATTCGGTTGCCCCTGTCCACACGCTGACTGAGCAGCAGTATCCCGAAATGCGCTTTCAGCCGTTCGAGGGCGGGTATTTAGAGGGCTTCGACACGAAAAACGGCTTTCAGATTTCCCGGTTGTGCTCGACCGACCCTTCGCTTTACCTCAAGTACGCCCCCGGGGGTATCTATCAAAAGACCCATTAGCCGGATTTCCGGCTTTTACATAAGTTAATGTGTGGAGGTCAGCTTGTATGACAGCGACAAATGCGGTGATCCAGGGAGTATTGCAGGGCCTGACGGAATTCCTGCCGGTTTCAAGCTCGGGACATCTGACGTTATTTCAATATTTCACAGGCCAGCACGAGGAAACCGGCCTGATGTTCACGGTGCTGTTACATATCGGAACGTTGTTTGCGGTGTTTATTGCGTTTTATAAGACTATTTGGAGCCTTATAAAGGAATTTGCCGCAATGATTAAGGCCACCGTTAAAATCCGTTCATGGGCTGATTTTGTCGCGTTCTTTAAACAGGCGAACCCGGAACGCCGCATGATTTTCCTGCTGGTTGTTTCCCTTTTGCCGATGATTGCTTCCCTTAGGTTTTTGGACGTTTTTGATCGTATTGTGGAAACCGGCAATATCATCGTCGTGGGCGGCTGCTTTATGATTACAAGCATCCTTTTGTTCCTGGCGGACAGTTGCCCCTGGGGCGACAAAACCGCTGCGACTATGAAATACCACGACTCCGTTATTATCGGCGTTATTCAGGCAATCGCCCCGATGCCGGGAATATCGCGCTCCGGCTCGACCATATCCATGGGCTTGCTTGTAGGGCTTAAAAAAGATTTTGCGGTTGCTTTTTCGTTTATCATGGGAATTCCTCCCATCATCGGCGCGACATTCATGGAGTACAAAAACGTATCGTCCGGCAGCCTCGGCGTCGAGCCGCTAATTGTGCTCATCGGCGTTATGACGTCGCTTGTCGTCGGGCTTTTGGCGATCTTTATGGTAAGGTGGCTTGTAAGAAGCGAACGGTTTAAGGTTTTCGCGTACTATACGCTTGTACTCGGCGTGCTGACAATAGGCATCGGCATTTTTGAACGCCTGACCGAGAATATGATACAGGGGCTTGTAATGGAGCTGCTCAATTACGTGTAAGCGAGGATGATTCATGGCGCGCAGGACTACGAAAAAAACACCGGTAAAACCGTCATCCGGGGCCGCGGAACCCCGTGGCGCCGCAAAACAGATGTGGGCGGTTATCTTGTTCGCGCTCGGCCTTTTGCTGGGGGCGCTTACGTTTGTCGAGGGCGATAAGCTCTGGCTTGAGATACATAATGTTTTGTTCAGGGCATTTGGCGTGGGGCTTTACTTTTTCGCGCCGCTTATGATATATGTAGCCGTCATCGCGGCGATGGACAAGCCGCTGCCGACCATCAGGAACAAAGTCTGGCAGCTTTTCGTTTTAATCCTGCTTATCTGTGGCGCGATACAGGTGTTCGGCGATGGAATGCCGAACGGGGACGGACTGCAGGAGTATGTCAGATACCTTTCCGACCAGGGTGTTATGCATCAAGGCGGAGGGGTCGTGTCCATGCTGTTCGGCATCCCGCTGATAAAGCTGTTTGACGAATCGGGCGCAAAAATCATCATATCGCTGTGCATCTTTGTGTTTACGATGCTGGTTACCGGCTCGACGCTCATCGGGCTATTCAAATCAGCTATAAAGCCTGTGAAAGGCATAGAAAACGCGTATACCGCAGCCGCCACGGAGCGGGAGGAAAAACAAAAGCTGCGTGAAGCGTCGCCGCCTCCTGTCTTCGATAAACCGAAAAGGCTGCCGTTTTTTAAGAAGCCCTCTGAAAGCCGGAGGTTTGACATTGACGTCGATATTTCAGGCGACTCGGTGATTACCGAATACGAAGACATGGAGCAGCCGGAAGCAACCGCCGAAATGCCGTGCCATCCCGTAGTTTCGAGCGGCACGGCGGTCAGGCGCACGGCAAGGGAGAAGCTGCTTGGGATTGATTCCCCCGTCGAATACATATCGCCGGATGAATTCGTGCCGCGTACAGCCCCCGGCCAGCAGCAACAGGACGAGCCTCCGGTTCGGCGGCATTCGCTTGACGACGATATTTTGCAGGCGGAGATTGAGGAAACCGACGGTATAGGCGACGTGATAGAAAAGTTCGTGGCGCAGGGCCTAGACAAAAGCCGGATTGCAAAAGACCACGAGATTGCCGACATCGAACCCGACGAAAGCGATTTCGACGACGACGCCTTAACTGCGGACGATTTTTCAGGCGGCGTTGATTTTGTGTCGGCGTCACAGGTAAGGCCCGTGATTCCCGAGGCCGCGGCGCCCGGTCCGGTGATGACAATCCCGGCGTTTGAGGCAAGAGATGAGACGGACGAGCTATACCTTTACAAGAAGCCGCCGTTAAGCCTGCTCAAAAAACCAAAGGGCCCGGGCAGCTCAGACATCTCCGACGAGCTTAAAAGCAACGCCGAAAAGCTCGTAAACACGCTTAAAAGCTTCGGCGTACAGACGCGCATCACCGATATTTGCAGGGGTCCCGCCGTTACAAGGTACGAGCTGCAGCCCTCCGCGGGTGTGAAAATCAGCAAAATCACGGGGCTCTCAGACGATATCGCCTTAAACCTCGCGTCAGCCGGAATACGCATTGAAGCTCCTATTCCGAACAAGTCGGCGGTCGGCATCGAAGTGCCGAACAAAGTCATAAGCATTGTTTCAATCCGCGAGATTATTGATTCCGCAGAGTTTCGCGACGCGGGCTCCAGCGTTGCTTTTTCGCTTGGCAAGGATATTGCCGGAAACATCATGATCGCCGACATTGCGAAAATGCCGCATATGCTCATCGCGGGCTCCACGGGCTCCGGCAAGTCGGTGTGCATAAATTCAATTATAATCAGCCTTTTATACCGCTCCTCACCCGAGGACGTAAAGCTTTTGATGATTGACCCAAAGGTTGTTGAGCTCGGCGTATATAACGGGATACCGCATCTGCTTGTGCCGGTCGTCACCGATCCTAAAAAGGCGGCGGGGGCCCTAAACTGGGCAGTTGCCGAGATGCTGCGGCGGTATAAGGAATTCGCCGATAATTCCGTGCGTGACCTGATCGGCTATAACCGGCTTGCCAATACAAACAGCGAAATCAGGCGAATGCCGAAAATTGTCATTATCATCGACGAGCTTGCCGACTTGATGATGGCCGCACCCGGCGACGTCGAGGATTCAATCTGCCGGTTGGCGCAAATGGCGCGGGCCGCCGGAATGCACCTTGTCATCGCGACGCAAAGGCCGTCGGTCGACGTCATTACCGGCGTTATCAAGGCAAATATCCCGTCGCGGATCGCGTTTGCCGTGTCCTCGCAGGTGGACTCGCGGACAATCCTCGACATGGGCGGCGCAGAGAAGCTGTTAGGGCGCGGGGATATGCTGTTTTATCCTGTTGGCGAGTCAAAGCCGCAGCGCGTTCAGGGCTGCTTCGTGACGGACGCCGAGGTCGAAAAGGCCGTCGAGTTTATAAAAGCGGCCGAGCAGCCGGATTACGACGAGCAAATCGCGGAGCAGATCGACAGCCATGTAGTCGCGGAAAAATCGCAGGGCGGCAAGAAAGATAACGGCGGCGGGCTCGACGACGAGGACGAAATGCTGCCGCAGGCAATCGAGTGCGTCGTGGACGCGGGGATGGCGTCGACGTCGCTGTTGCAGCGAAGGCTGAAGCTCGGGTACGCAAGGGCTGCGAGAATCATCGACCAGATGGAGGAACGCGGCATCGTAGGCCCGTTTGAGGGCAGCAAGCCGCGGCAGGTGCTAATCACAAAAGACCGCTTAATCGAAATGAAGTTGCAAAAAGATTCAATAAGATGAAAGCAGCAAGCGCCGCCCGTTATCAAAACGGGCGGCGCTTAAAAATTTCCCCTTGCAAATTGTCGTCTTATGGTTTATAATGTGTGCTACAAACAAAAAGGCAGGCAGGCCACGGTGTTACAAGCACCGTGACCCTGACAGGGAAGCTAGAGACTTCCATGCCAATCGCTTTACAGCGACACCCGGTAATATTATACCCTTGGTCTTTGCATTTGGCAAGCTGTTGGGGTATTCTGTTTGCTTATGGGCGCAGGTATGGATTTTCCGTATCTGCGCCTTTTGTTTGTCTACATAGATCGCGCGGGTAAGATAGACGTCGTTTTACCGGCGCGGAAAACAAAACAAGATAGAAAAGGGAGACAGAAGAAATGCGAAAAATAACAATCCGGGCGGTGTGTTTTTGCCTGACAGTCGTGCTGTGCGTTGGTCTATTAGCCGGCGCGGGAATTTCAATCTCAAAATGGTTTCAGGGCATCTATATTGGCGCGGTTGCGGGAACATCGGGGGTGACCGTGAACTTGGTAGACGCCGAAGCGGACGGAACTCCGGGCACAACCTCAACCAAGATAAATTTAACGTTTGACGAAGAAGTTGAAGGGCTTACCGCCGGAGATATCAAGATCGAGTCTATGGGCGGGGATGTTAATGTTCTTGATGCCAGCCCGGGCAGCCCGGGCAACACATGGTCTATAGACATTACGGTTATCCAAGAAGGCGATGTCGAGGTTAGCGTAAAGAATTTCGGCGATTATAAATTTAAAGGATCGATACCCGTCACGGTTTACAAAAAAGCCGGCGACGGCCCACCACCATCGGAGACCGTGCCAGTGAATTTGGAAAAAGCCACAGCGGTAGGAACTCCGGGCACAACCCATATAGAGTTTAAGTTTGACGAAGATGTTGAAGGGCTTACCGACGGAAAGATCGAAATTAAGTCCGATAGCGGAGCCGCCACTGTTGTTAAGGACAGCTTGACCGGCGAGGACAAAGAATGGTCTATAAAGATTAATGTTACCCAAACAGGCGATGTCAAGTTTAGCGTAAAGAATTTCACTTTCGACAATGTCGAGTATGAATTTACCGGAAATCCGAAATCCGTCATGGTTTACAAAGCCGAGGATGAGGATAAGGAACCCAACGGCGATCCCGATCCAAAAGAACCGGATGAATCGGGCGAACATGACCGCCCGATCAACCCACCATTCTACCCGGGCAACCCGAGCAGCTCGTCCAGCTCCGGCGGAGGCGGCGGCGGCAGCTCCGGAGGCGGTGCGTTCTCGTCGCAGACCGGTCCGAGCGGCGGTGCGCGAAGCGGCAATGTTTCCGCGGGCGGCTCCGTTAACACAACAGCAGTCGTGAACGAGGCCCGTGCGGCGGCCGGGAGCGGCAGGGCGAACGTCACCGTGAAAAACGCAACGTCCATTTCGCCCGATACGTTAAGGCGGCTTGCGAGCCTTTCCAGAAGCACCGGCACGCCTGTAACGGTTAGGGCCGACACGACGCTTCCCGGCGGCGGCATCGAAGCGCGGCTGTACATTAACCCGGCTGATTTCGCGGGACGCGAGACAGATCTTAATCTCACCGTCCGCACAACAGGCGCGCGGGTCGAGGCGCTGAAGGCACAGCTTCAAGGCCAGTTCGGCAGAAACGCTGCAGTCATAAGGTTCGACCAGACAGGCAGCTTCGGCGCGACGATTAAGGTAGCGGTCAGGGTTGACTTAGGAAACCTTGACACGGATAACCTGAAATTCTATTCCGTCAGCTCTGACGGTACGGTCAGGGAGATTCAGACAACCTACAGGATAGACAGCAACGGCTTTTTGCATTTCAGCACCCCGCGCGGCGGCACAATTGTCGTCACCAACAGGAACGTGTAAGCATTTAAGCCGGCAAATGATACGAACGCGCCGCCCGTTATCAAAACGGGCGGCGCGTTTTCTTGATTAAAATCTCCTACTTAACCGTAAACTCGCTGCTGTAAATAACGTAACCGGGCATGTGCCCCTCCGCGGAAAAGCTCGTCACGATACGGTAGTCGCCCTTCGGCAGCTTATCGGAATAAACCCTTAAATAATAATTGGTTTTCGCTTCGGAGCGCGGCGCAACCGTGTATAAAGGCAAATTCCAGCCGTAATTGTCTTCGCGGTCAGGCTCGTGATAAAGGCCCCATTTGCCGTTCGTCTTCCTCTCAAGTATGAACGGCTCGCCAAAGCCAAGCTCCAAGGCGGTATTGTTCGTCCATGTGGCGGCGACAAATTCGGTATTTGCGCTCACGGCATCAGGCACGGTCAGCGTTATGCCCTCCGGCTTGCCGAGCTCGCCCTTGCCGAACACGCCCGCTATTTCCTGAGCCGTCCACCTGCGTCCCGGCGCGATCTCCGAGACAAGGGCAAAGCTGTATACGGGAGGATTCGCCTTGTTGTTAACGGCCCGGTACCATGCGTTCATAACCTGCCCGGGCTGGTAGCGGGCTGTGTTGAGCCCCGGATCATTGAGGCGGACAACGGCTTTTTGCGGCTGATACCGATACCATTCGCGCGGCCCGAGCATCAGCACCTGAAGCTCGTTTGCGTCCAGTTGTTTTTCAACAACAAACTGGATCTGGCGGTGGAAGCTGGACGGTGGCTTGTCCGTTCCGCTCCAGCTTGTCCAGCTTGGGCCGGGAAACCACTTGTCGCCGTAGCCGAGAAGCCGGACGGTGCGAGCCGTGCCCCCGCCATACATGGGAGGTGCGCTTTCCCTCCACTCGCCGTCGCCCCGGTCGATGATTTCAACGCGCTGTAACGGCTTTATACCGCTTGCGTTTATGCTTTTCCCGGCTTTATCAAAAATTTTTGTGCCGCTGCCTATTTTAAATTGCGTCTGGCCTCTGGCGATGTATTCTTCGTCGCCGTAGTACGCAAGCCCGCCCTCGACATAGACTGTCATATTATTTTTGTTTACCGTCAGCACAGTGCCGATAAATGTGTTGGGGCTCATGCTTACGTCGCCGCCGCTGCGAAGCGGAATCCTGCTGCCTTTCATTTGGATTTTCTCAACGCTTATGATTTCAAGCTCGCGGAAATCGCCGTAGTCAATCATCCGGTAGGTAAAGGTGACGTCGACCTCCTGACCGGGCACGAGCAGGTGCGAAACCAGGCTGCCGTTGCTTAAGAGTATTTCAGCGCCGCTGTGGTTAAAAACCTGTAACTGGCGCGCAACGTCGCTTTTGCGCGGCATTTTAAACGGGCTGAACCAGACGGCGATAAACCTGTCGTCCGGAGAGGTGCCGCCGTCGAGGATATGCGCTGATTTCGTCATGGCGGCGGGCGCCGACCCGGTCCGGCGGTCGTCGGCCATGCCCGTGTCCAGCGCGGATACCGGCAAGACCGCCAGTAATAATGCTAAAAACACTGTCAGTAAAAGCTTCAAGTTATAAGCTCCTTTTTATAGCCTGTATTCATCCTATTTTAGGGGTGTACGGGTACGGCTTCACGCGCCTTTTCACAAGCGCCGCAAGGTAGCCTGCAAGCATGCATGCGGTAGCGGTGAGTATCACATAAACCTCGGCGTTCAGCATGGAATCGTTCAGCGCATCCACAAGCACGCCTAAGGGAACATAGCTCAACGCGCCGCCGTAATCCCTTAAAAAGACATACGCCGCGGTGCCGAAAACCGATATATAAAAGAAATAATAGACGATAAGGTTTATGCCGGTGTAAAAAAGGATAAACGAAAACGTTTTGCCGGGATTTGGGTAAGCCGCAAGATATGTCGTAAATCCGAGCCCCAAAAGAAATATCAGCGCAAAAACCCATCGCATCAACATAAAAGGCGGGTTCCCGCTGTTAATAAGCTCAAAAAACAGTGCCGGCAACAAAAACAGTGCGTAAGCGAGATAATATTTGCGCATATGATTTACCTTCCTCGTTGTTCAGGGTGCACGCCGCCCTTTTTTAAAGCCTCGTCAACGTCGCTGCAAATAAACTTGTACATATCGACCGACATAGAAAGGTACCTTTGGATGTCCTCTTTCCCGATATCAAGCGGGATATCGGCGGGGTACCGCGTTTCTATGTAGCACCGGTTTAAAAACGCGCTTTCGTCAAGCCATTTTGCAAAATGCTTGTCGTAGCGCATGGCGCGCTTTATGAGCCACGAAAGGTTATGCCCATCGACTAAAATGTCGCTTTTCAGCAGGATATATGCTTTTAGCGCCTTTTCGATTGCCTGCTGGCAATGAAAGGCCGCGGCGCCGTAGCATTCGGCCTCTCCGCTTAAAACGGTCGCGCAAATCATATCATCGGACGCCATTTGAAGCCAGTCGTAAAACCGTTTCGAATCGGTGTCGCTGTGGAAGTTGCGCCTACTCATGCACAAGCGCTCCAGTCTCAAAAACCTTTTGCGCGAAGGAGCCCTTGCGTTTTGTAAGCTCGGACCATTCCTCCGGAGTGTAAAGCACGATGTCGTACGGAACTTCACAGTCTATACTGCGGTATATTTCGCGCTGGATTTCGTCGCGGTCCTCGCATTCTATAATCACGCATAGCTTAAAGCCTGCCGTTTTGCCCTTAGACCCGAGTTTGTTGCTAAATAAGTAGATTTTATCGGGCTTAAAAGCTTTGGTTATATTCAGCACAACGTCTGTGATTTCCTGCGGAAGCCGCTTGTTTTCCGTCATGTGCTTCCCCCCTTTTTAAAGGATGATAAAGATGCGTTCTATAGTATTATACCCTTGATATACAATGTGCAACGCGCCTCATAAGCTGTGAATTTTTCCCATTTGCTTCGTTATCGTCCTCATAGGGCGTCAGCCCAATTTCGTCCTCTGCCTTGCAAAAGAAAAAAATTCACGCTTTGAGGTCGTAGAGTTTTGCCCTGCTATTTTTATGTCAGAGCAAGGCAAAAAACGCAGTAATACTGACGTATTGCGAGTATTTTTAACGCCGCTATGGCACAAAAATAGGGGGCAAAACCGCGTTGTACATTGTATATCAAGGGTACCATTATTTTATATATCTATGATACCGGCTATGATTCTTTCATCCTCTTCGCCGTCTTGCAAATCAATGGTAATGGATAAATCGCCGAGCTTTCTAAGACGCGGCGTCGCCGTATCGCCGGGGGAGTTGCCCGCTGTGATGCACCTTGTGCCGTCATCAAGCTCAACGCATGTGCCGGATGGGTACAGCGACACTAAGCCGCTGAAAACCTCAAAGACGTCCGGGTCGAATAACAGCCCCGCGTTTTCGTCCATGTAATTCATGGAGAAGGACGGGCTGCTCTGGCTTCTAAACGGCCGCTTCGAAGTCAAAGCGTCATAAACCTCGGCAATGGCGATTATCCTGCCGTAAAGCGAAATCCCGTCTCTTTTCAGCTTGCCGGGATATCCTGTGCCGTTATAACGCTCATGGTGCTGAAGCGCCCCCATACACGCTTCAATCGAAATATCAAAATTTTCTCGCAAATACTCAAAGCCTATCTGCGAGTGTGATTTTATGATTTCAAACTCCTCTTTCGTGAGCTTGCCGCGCTTGTTGAGAATAGATTTCGGGATAAAAATATTGCCCACGTCATGCAAAAGGGACGCCGTTCCAAGCTCATAAAGCTGTACGCGTCCAAGACCGGATTCAATGCCGATGAGAATCGACAAAACCGCCACGTTGACGGCATGGTAATATTTATAATAATCAAAGGATTTTAAATCTATTACGTCTACTATGCGGTTTTGGTTTTTCAGCAAGGCGTCGATGATTGGCATAATAATATCCATCTGCTTATCGCGCGTATCCTTCGCGGGCGCACCTCCGCCCTTTTTCGCGCGCAGCTCGGCTTCCGCAAAAAAGTCTCTCGTTGCACGAACCGCGTTTATACGCATATCATGCGGGATGATATCATCGGGCTCAATCCCCTTTGAAAGCGCGTCGTCAACATACACGCCGGCATAGCCCAGCTCGTCCAAAACTTCCAGGTCCTGCGCGCTAAGAACTTCGCCCGCGTCTTTTAAAACCTCGAACGCAAGCCCGTAAAAAGGAATCCCTAAAGCCATGCCCTCTTTTAAATGTTCCGTTTTTATGTATCGCAAAGCCAAATCCCCCCATCATTAAAGCATAATCATAGTATATAAGTATACAGGATTTAAAAACGTTTTGCAATCAGCAAGACAAAAAGAATGCGGGCGCACAGCTTAAATATAAGCAATGCGCCCAAAAAAAGAAATAAATAAGGGGTAATTTAAGCGGCGTGGCTTGAAACACAAAAAAGCTCGAATCTAAAGCTTAAGTCCACGGCTTCGTAATAATTTAAGATTACCGACGAAAATGCGTCGCTGTCTTCCAGCGCGTCCACGAAAACATTTAATTCGGATTCTTTCTCAGCGTCGCCTGTAATGCGCAAATCGCGGCCGGAATACGCAAAGCTTTCTATCGTGATTTCTTCCGGCAGGCTCTGAAGAATCGCCATAAACGTAGAAGCCTCGTTTAATGGGATAAACTCAAAATTGATGTACGCCGCGGCAAGCGATCCTGCGAACTTTATGACAAGCAATACGCCCTGCGCGTTGTTTTCCAAAAGCTCCGGGAAATCGACGGGCTCCTGCCGCACGAGCATGGAGACGGCCTTGCTTTGCCGGTAAAACCGGGAATTTACAAAAGCCTCGACAAAAAAAACCGTCGTTAATATGATAATGGCGCACAAAACCGCCGCAGTGGACACGTCTTTTATTTTAATCATTTTCATGTTCATCATACCACACCGGTTTATCGAACTTTGTCGAATTTTGTCGCAAGGCTTAGAAGCTGTGGTCAGTACTCGCCGGCAGCGTATAAAATAGCGGAAATCGCGCAGACGGGAGCGGTTTCGCACCGCAATATCCTCTGGCCTAAACGCGCGGGATGAACGCCTTTCGCGGCGGAGTAAAGCGCCTCCTCCTGCGAGAAGCCGCCCTCGCTTCCGGTCATGATGGAGATGCTGTCATATCCTTCGCCCAAGATTTCACGAAGCGGAGTCTTTGCGTTTTCAAAAAACAAAACCGCAAGCTTTGATTTTCGCATGCTTTCGATTGCCGCCTCAAACCCGCACAGCGGCAATACCCGCGGGATAATCCCGCGCCCCGATTGCTTTGAAGCCTCAAGCGCAATCCTTTTAAGCCGCTCAATCTTTTTTTCGGCGTCACGCGAATCCCAGCGGGAAACGCACCGCGCGGTCAGTACGGGGGTTATTTCATAAACGCCAAGCTCTACCGCCTTTTGCACGATCTGCTCCAGCTTGTCGGATTTCGGCAGCGCCTGGTACAACGAGATTCTAACCGCGGGCTCGCCTTTGGACGGCTCCTTTTGAAGCACCGACGCGGTTACAAGCCCCGGTGAGATTTCGACGACCTTACACCTGTAATCGAAGCCGCTCAAATCGCAGGCCTCAAACACCTCGCCCACCCGCATGCGCAGCGAACGCGACATGTGCCTTGCGTCATCCCCGGTAATCCTTACGGTATTATCAGCAATATCGCTTGTGAAAAACCTCGGCATCGCGTCACTCCTTCATGCTTTTATACAATGGACCACGGCATATGAATCAAAACCGGGCGCGTGAGATTGACTTGGAATCAGGAAGAATCATGGGCGCGGCATGCGTTCGGCTTCAAGCTGCTACAGCGGCCTGTATCTTGCGGAAAGCCTCTTTTCCATGAGCCATCCAAGCGATTTTTCAAGCATGATGCCATGCCGCGTGTCGGCGCCGTAGCTGTAGGTAGTCTTTATCGCAAGCTCTAAAAAGCCGGAGGCTAAGTCAATCGCGATTGGCAAGCTCCCGCCGGTCAGAAGCGAGCCTGTGGCGACGGAGGCGAATATATCGCCGGTACCGGGGTACGTGACGGGCACATATTCGCAGTCAACGCGCCAGTAAGCTCCGCGCTCCCTGTCGTAGCCGATGTTCGCAAACGCGCCATCCGAGAGCCTGACGCTTGTCACGGCGACGAAGCGCGGGCCTTTTTCGCCAAGCCTTGCCAAAATGCTTCTGGCTTCGGTGACGGAAAGCGGCGCGTGGTCATAATCCTTGTTTAAAAGCATGCAAACTTCCGTTAAATTAGGCGTGATGACGTCCGCCTTTTCGACAAGCTCGACCATCCGCGCGCGGATTTCCTGCGTACATGTGCGGTACGGCTTGCCGTGATCGCCCATGACCGGGTCCACGACCAAAAACGCATCCGGGTATGCCGCGAAAAATTCAAGGCAGCGGTCGATCTGGCCGACGCTGCTCAAAAACCCGCTGTAAACGCAGTCGAACAGAAAGCCGAGGCTTTTGTAATGGGTGAGAGCCTGCTGCATATAGTCGGTCAAATCCCTAAGGACGACGTCGCCGAAGCCGCCCGTATGCGTGGACAATACAGCCGTCGGGACAGGACACGCCTGAACCCCCATTGCGGAAAGCACCGGCAGGATCACGGAAAGCGAGCACCGGCCCACGCCTGAAATATCATGGATTGCAGCGACGCTGGGTTGATTTTTGTTCATGCCATTGTTCCTTCTTTACCCTTAGATATACAATGTATAACGTTGTACATTATATATCAAGGATATTATATAAATATGATTACAAAAAAAACCAAGATTAATTATTAAAACTGCGGATAAAATATTTACACAGATATTTATAAGGGAGGTTACCACGCAATGGCAAGAAGAACAAACGCCGCCATAACAACCGCCTGCATAGGCATGGCTGTGGGTGCGGCGGCATATATGGCATCAAGCGGCAAGGCCGGCAAAACAAGGACAAAAAAGCTTAAGAAATCAACAGGCAAGGCGCTTCGGCATGTCGGGGAGTTTATCGACAACGTCTCTTACATGGTGAAGTAACTCTTAAGAATTATCGCCTGCGGCGAAAACCGCAGGCGTTTTGCATTTGTGCCTATATCCCGTGTTCGCTTAAATATTTCTTTGCGCTTTTTAACAGCTGCTTGTCGTTATAATAAGTCAAAAATTCATGTGCCGACGATAAATCAACCCATTTTATTTCGCTTACTTCCTCCACTTGAATGTTGGTGGTTTTATTCTCGGCGCAGCCCAAAAAGTAAACGACGTCTTTGCGGACGCCGGGCTTTGGCGAATAGGAGACCTTTTCCCTGAAATCCTCACAAATTGCTATCTTTATGCCGGTTTCTTCAAAAACCTCGCGCCAAGCGGTCTCTCGCTCCGTTTCGTTGTCCTCGACATGCCCTTTTGGAAACGACCAATGACCGCCAAGGCGATGCTTTAAAATAAGCAGCTCCGTCTTATAGCCGTCCTTGTAAAGCACAAGCGCGCCGCATGACTTTTCCTTTGTCATCGCCTCATCTCCTTTTGAGAGCTTTATGCCAACAGGCCCTAATATGTTATCATATCATTTTTTCGCCGATAACTCAAGCATTTCAGCACTATTTCTTATTGTATGGAATAAATACTGCTGTCCGAGCCCCGCGACGTCCTCGATCCCCGCCGGTATTCCGTCCGGATAAAAACGCTCCATAACCCGGTTTATCCAAACGTCGCGAGGAACGCACTCCGCGCGGCCAAAGCCGTAAAGCAAAGCGCACGCCGAAACCTTGGGCCCGACGCCGCTTATCGTCTGTAAATGTGCGTCTGCGTCTTGAAGCGTCATGCCGCCGATGCTTTCAAGCGAAATTTCTTTTGACGCGATCTTTCTCGCGGCGTCAAGTACATACTTTGCCCGAAACCCGCTTTTTACCGGCGCCAAATCAAGCTCCGTCAGCTTCGCAAGCGTTTCGGGGCCCGGAAACGCAAAGCCGCCGTCTATTTTTTCGCCGAAGTTTTCACAAAGCCGCAAAACAAGACCGCGTATGCGCTTTATATGATTGTTCTGGCTTAAAATAAACGAGCAAAGCGCTTCCCACGGCTCCTGGTTTAAAACGCGCATTCCCGGCGTGTAAGAGATCGCGCGGCGCATCACATCGTCCTTTGACAGCTTCTCCTTTACCATACCGTAGTCGCGCCCGAAATCAAAATAGCGGTACCACACCTGATCAAATTCGTCTTGAGAGACGCCATAAAAAATAAGCGTCGTGCCGTCTTGCCGAAGCGTCCTTGCGTATTTCGATACAATCCCATGCCATGCGCCGTCTTTTAGCTTCTCCCACCTGAAGCATTGCCCCGACTGAAGTATATCGTCAAGGCAGAAATTACCGGCGCCTGTTACGACAATATTTTCCCCGGATTGCTCGATTTTTATATAATCCATTATTTTTTACCCGCTTAAGTTTTTTGTAAAGGCAAATCAACTATTTGTTATTTTTTTGCCTTATACATTGATTATGAATAATATATTTTTAAAAAATTTTTATTCCACACGCCGGAAAGAGCGTTTTCCACACTTTCAACCGAGTTTTCAACGATTTTACCCTGTTTTTGCGTTTACGCCTCGTATAATATACAAATACGGGCTGAATATCTGCTAACGCTTCCTATTTAAAAAAACTTTCCGATTTTTTAAAAATACAAAATATATACTTAAAATTGCTTGTCAACTACTACAATTTGTTATTGTATATTTATCCGTCAAGAATTTCCCATATTTTTCGGAACCGGAATATCACAATTCATATTTGCCTATAATTTAGGCGATTAAAAACATGGGGGAAGTTCATATGGTAAAGGGAGTCAACAAAAACGTAATTGAAATCTGCGACACCGGCAACGATTACTTTGAGCGCGTTATATTATTTGTGCGTCCAG
The DNA here is from genome assembly GCA_009777635.1 of Oscillospiraceae bacterium. GTDB lineage: Bacteria > Bacillota > Clostridia > Oscillospirales > Ruminococcaceae > WRAV01. The sequence continues at coordinate 31,369 of WRLK01000021.1, forward strand.
GCAACGCCGCCAATTGCGACAGCGACGCACTTCGCCTGCAAGCGGACCAGTTTTTGACAGGGCTTAAGGTCCGGTCGTGGTGGCGCCCCCGCAGGAAAACTTTTTTTGCTGCAATTCGGATGCTCTCTGCGGCTGCGCTGGGCGCCGCAGCCGCCTGCGCCCTGCTGATTTACTAAGGTCTGTTGACATAAAGCGAACAGACGCTAGTGCCTCATTTTCTTCAAAAACCTGATATCCTTGCCGGTAAACTCAAGCGCGCGGCAGCCGCCCATAAGCCGCGACAGCATGCGCGGGGCATACTTTTGCTCAATCTCTAAGGGTTCAAGGTTTGTGCTGATAATGGTCGGCCGCGTTTCAACAAGCCGCGAGTTTACGATATTATACAGTATTGACGATGAAAACTGCGTGATAAACTCAGAGCCCAAATCGTCAAGCACAAGCAGGTCGCAGGAAAGCACGCTTTCCATATCGCGTGAATACTGCTCTTTCGCCTCCTGTGAATATGAAAATTTAAGCGTCTCAAGCTTGTCCGTAAGCTTTTGCACCGGGGTATACAAAACCCCGTAGCCAAGCCCTGTAACGACCCCCGCCACGGCAAGGGACATATGCGTTTTGCCAAGCCCCGTATGCCCCAGCATCAAAAGGCTTTCGGAAGTCTTTGTGAATCCCTGCGCGTATCTCTTGCAAAACGAATGGATACCGGCCATATGCGCGCGCGGGGACGCCCCGCCGTCCGCCGGAGTTTCCGGGTACATCTCCACGCTGAAGTTTTCAAAAGAGCAGTTCTTTAGCTGCGAAACCTCGCTTAGCTCGGCGTATGCCCTCTGCTTTAGGATTTCGCTAAAACACCTGCACATCTCAGACTCCCGCCAGCCGCTGCCGCCGCATATTTCGCATGCGGCCCGCTCCTTTAAATAATCCTCCGGGTAGCCGGACGATAAGAGCAGCGACGCTCTTTCTTTTTGCAGCGCAAGGCTCTTGTCGCGCAGTGCGCCGATTTCATTTTTGGCGTTTTGCGGCGACAATATCACTGTTTTTGTCACTTTTCTGGCGGTTTCCGCCATCTCCTCCTGGATTAGCGGGATACGCGGTATCTTTTTTGCAATCTCATCGTAACGCGCGGCGTTTCGCTCACGCGCCGCGTCACGGCGCCGCGCAAGCTCCTCCTGTGCGTATTTATACACCTGCTTCGTATAGCCCATTTAAAATATCCCCTGTTTCAGCCGCTGCTCAAGCTCGCCTAAGTCGTAAGACGACTCCTTTGCTTTGGCTGCGGCTTTTTGCTTGTCCCTCGGTTTTTTCTTGTCGCCCAGCGCTTTTTCCGGCGTTTTGATATTCTCCTCATGCCAGCTTGATAAAATCTTGTTGATATACGAAAACGAGAGCTTGTGGATCGCGTCGACGGTGCGTTCGAACGCGAGTACAATCATCGGCACGTCAAAGCCGTAATCGTTAATCCATGTGCTTATATAATTTTTTTCTTTTGATGAAAGGTTTCGGTCAAATATTCCAAACGCAGATTTGATGCGGCTTTCATTGCCGGCCGCCTGCTTCAGCCGCTGGATTTCGGCCTCGGCCTGCTCGTGGGTCTCGATTTCCTTTTCGTACCAAGACGACGCGACCTTCTCGATATACGGCATGCCCGTCTTGCCTATACCGGCGCAATATTGCAGCACCATCAGGATAATATCGGGCTTCATGCCATAATAGCTGTAAAGCGCGGTGATGGTTTCCGTCGCGACGAAATTGAGGGTCTTTCCCAAAACGGCCTGGGATTCCTGCAAAAGCCAGCCGATGTTTTCATCCCCCGCCGAAAGCTCGCCGATTTCGCCTCGCGCCAGCTTCCTGCGCTCCTTAGACAGCGTCGTAATCTTGCGCTCACTTGAAGGCACAGGCTGCTCCTGCGTGTTTTCCTGTACATATGTTAACGCCGGAGGGCAAGCCTCGCCGCTGAGGATACCGGCGCTTATGAGCGCGTCAAGCGCTTCCCCGACAATTGTTTCGGGCTTGCCGACCATCGCCGAAATCGCCGGAGCCTCAAGGGCCCCGTCGTATCTTAGCAATACTAAAAGCACGCGCAAAGGCACGTCGCCAAGCATTTTAAGATGTGTGTCCACAATTTCGTTCGGCACCGCAAACACCGCGCGCCACATGCCTTTTTCTACCGTATACGCCAAAATTATCCGCCCGCTTTTTTAAGTTATGGTAACCATTATAATACCATAAAGCACAGCCCCTTTGCAAACAATTGCCGAATTGTGTTCAGTGTGTTAATTTTATGCCGTTTTTATTGAAAACAATACGGGAATGTGGTATCATATGCGTTAGATATTTGTATCTTTGCGAGGTGAGCATGGCTTGAAAAAATTTATAGCGCTTTTGATTGTATTTATCATGGCTGTAAATCTGACGGCGGCCGCCAGATCATCTGGGTTTTACGGTCCGGGAGAAATCACGGTCGAAGCCCAAAACGGATATTTTTTTGACTACGATAACGCGATTCTTGTCGATAACCACCGGACAATCATAGAATTCAACTACGACGAATTTTACGCGGGCAGCGTGCTTTACTTGCCGATTATGGTTCATGTGAACCAGACCGGCGTCGCGGCGCTTGTAACCGAGAACATGTGGCGGACCGATAACGTCGGCGTAAGCTCAAAGGTTTTGCGCGGCCGCGAGTTCGTGGAGGAAATCGAGGTGGTCGACGGAAGGCGGGAGAGGATTAACGGGCTTCCCGCCACAAGGTTTGTAAAGATACCGCTTGTCGGGCATTACGAAAGCTTCGGCATGGATGAAATCCTCATGGAGTTCGTGCTGTCGGTGCACGGCGTGGGGGAGCTTGCCTCGCGCATAAACTTCACGGGCTTCATCAGGAACCGCAGCGTGCTTGTGAACCGGTCCTCGGCTTTTCCGGTAGGATATCCCACGGCGGTGCAGGTGTCGCCCATATTCAACGGCGAGGTCACCTTTGATTTTGGCGAGAACATCCGGTACACAAACAGGGTAAGCGCAAGGGACCGGTACATTTTCAGCCTTTCGCGCGTGCCCGACCCCGACATCGTCAAGATGAACACCGAAAGAAATACATACATGGAGTTTTACAATTTCAGGGGGACGCTTGATACATTCCGCACATGGGGCGACCTTGAGATACCTGTTCCGCGCGATAAGCTTTCGCGCGGGCGCAACCAGCCGGAAGAGCTTTACGTTTACAGGATTACGGGAGAATCCTTAGAATCGATGGGGCCCGACGAGGTGTCGTTTCATTCAAGGACAAACAAGCTTACAATCAGCACAAATACGCTTGAAAATTATGTTGTCTCAAACGTCGCGCTGTTTAGGGATTTTGAAAACGAGGACAATATCGACATTTTAAGGACCGGCTACGCGCAGACGCCGGAGGACGAATACGCGGAGGAAGAATTTGAAGATATTCCCGACGAAGAGTTTGACGACGGTTTCGTACCGCCGCCGCCAGGAGGCCCGGTGGGGGATTTGTTCCTATCGAGCTCCGCGGCGGCGCAGGCTGCCTTAGACGGCCTTGACGGCGATGAGGGCGAGGATAAAGACGAAGATAAAAGCGGCGGCGATGTGACCGTAGAAAGCGAATTTTTCGGGAACCGCTTCGACAGCACGCCGATTTCGGCTGCAAACGAAGGCTCCGCCGTAAACCCCTCGACGTCGGATAACCGGCATATTCCCTTTGCGGTTTTACTGATGCTTGTTTCCTGCGCGGTGATTATACTGTCACGGCTTAAAGGTTGTGTATCAAATGGCCGGTGAAAACATAAAAAGCTTCGATCTTGCGGCCCTGATGAGAAGAGGCGATATTCAGGTCTTGAAAATCGCAAGGAACCATCCGCGGATGACGGCCGAGGAATACCTTATACTGTTGTCAAGGTTTGTCGGCCTTGCGCCCGCAGTCGAGGCCTCGATACTCAGGATCGCCGAGTTTAGCGACAGCGCCGATGATTTAAAGATATTGACGGACTGCAAATTCCTGATGATGAGCGTCGGTCACAGCGCGGTTTTAGCGGACTTAAACACGCTTATAGATACGGTGCGGCAGGGCAACAGGAGGCTTGCATCCATTTTTGCGCAAAATTTTTTCGATGCGTTTCGAGGCGTGTACAAGCGGACAATCGCTTCGATAAACGGCTCCATTGCGGATTTTGGGGAATATCTCAGGGGTGAACATGAACGCGGGGAAGACGCCGCGGCAGGCTCAGAAACAGCGGAAGCGCGGCTCCAAACGTTAACGGACGTCTTACGGATTGCGACAAAAAACGAAGCGCGGCGCAAACGGCGCGTGCTTTCCATCGACGATTCGCTTGTCATGATCAAAACCGTTACCGCAGCGCTGGACGGCGAATACACGGTGAAGGGGCTTACGGACCCCACAAGGATTGAACATACGCTTCTCCGCTTTATGCCGGATTTGTTTTTGCTCGACGTGATTATGCCAAATCTCAATGGGTTTGACCTGATTCCCATTATAAGAAAATTTCCGGAGCACGCAAATACGCCTATCGTCATCCTGACCGGCAACGGCTCCGAGGAGTGCCTTGCAACCGCGGTTTCGCTCGGTGTAAACGATTTTATGGTAAAGCCGATTACCCCTAAGATTTTGCGTGAGAAGATAGCAAAGCATATGGCAAACAGGCAGATTATTTTGTGATTTTAAAGGGCAATAAGGCGGTGCTGAAAACAAAAACTATCATCCATTCACTTTAAAATCCCGGTGGCTTTTTCGCAAAAGCCACCGGGTTATGCTTTAGAACCTTTTTCGTTATCATGCAGTCCGGCCTGTCGCAGCCATCGCCGCGGGAGGCACGCCGTAGCTTTTCATCGCACGGTCAAGATTCCTGCGCAGCCTGTCAAGCCGGATTTGTGTTTCTCTGACGGCTTCCCTGCCGGTCTTTTCCTCCGCGTCCTTTCGAGGGTAAACGGAAAGCCTGCTTACATCCGTTTTGATAATCAATTCGTCCAAAGCTTTAAGCGACGCCCTTATCTGCGCTTCACCCGCCGGTTTTTTGCCGTTCGCAAGCTCTCTGTTCAGCCGGATAAGCTGGTTGTTTATATTCGTGATGCGCGTATCGTAAAGGATTTTCTCCTTTTGCTCCTCCGCCATATTTTTCACATTGGATTGCAGTCTTGCAAGTTCAAAGGGTTTTGCCTCCGGGGCGGCCGCCGGAGCCGGGCTCTCGCCGGGCTTTCCCGCGTGGAACAGCTGGACCCAGAACACCATCTGGTCCGTTTCAACGCACGCGACGGCCATGCTCGTAAAGATTTCGTCAAGGATCGATTCCCTGTGGGACGGGCTGCTCATCCAACCGTTCATCACGCCTTGAGCCGATGTGTCTCCGCCCGCTAGGTTTTCGGCGTTCGCATGCATGCTGACCGTTCTCCAGCGGGAACCGTCTGGCCTTGTGTGGCTTTTTGATATATATTGCTCAAGGGCGCGCTGTATCGCGGGCTCAACCAGCTCGGCATCCCATTCAAGGGTTTCTTTGCCGTCGCGTATGCGCTCTCTGTTCACAAGGCGGAAAACCTCCCTTGCCTCGTCGGGGAACGAATATCCCAAGACGGTCACGCTTCCTGTCCGCGTCTTGACGCTCGTTGAAACTCGCTGAGAGCGGCCGCTCACTGACGGGGAAAAATCAAGTGTGCTGGGCCTCATATCCAGCGCAAAGGCGGTAACTGCAGTGCTGAACACGAAAACAGTCGCCATCAGGACAGAAAATGCTTTCTTCATTTAAACAGCCCTCCCAAAAACTATAGAGATATCATAACACAGTTTTTTATTTTAAATGTAAACTTTTTATATATTTCCGCGGACGCGAAGGGGGATGCCCATGTCCGCCGCAAGCTTTTCGCATTCTGTCAGCTCTTCTTTAGACAAAACGTTCACGACCGTGAACGTAACGCGCGGCACCGATTCTTTTACTGATTTTGCAAACCTTATCATAGCGTCGTATGCCACCTCGCCGAAAACAGGGTTCGTCACTTCGCTGTACCGCTGCCGGTTCGGCGCGTTTAAGCTGATGGAAACGGCGTCGACAAGCCCTTTTAAAAGGGGCGCCGTCTGTTTTCCGCGGCTTAGGTCAGAAAGCCCGTTCGTGTTTAGGCGCACGGGAATTTGCGGGTAGTTCTCCTTTAAAAACCTTGAGACCGAAAGCAGCACGTCAAGGCTTTCGGTGGGCTCGCCGTATCCGCAAAAGACAACCTCGTCGTACTTTAAAGGCCCGCGTTTTTTGATGTCCGCGATGACCTCGTCGGCGGACGGGTCATGGTCGAGCCACAAATTGTCGCCGTCGCCTATGCCGTCGCTTAAATTCCTAACGCAAAAAACACAGGCGCAGTTACATTTGTTTGTTATGTTAAGGTAAAGACTGTTTGCAATCGTATATGAAATAGTCATTGTGTTTTCCCCGCAAGCATCAGCCTGATCCCGGTTTTATCGAGCGCCGCCGCAAGGACTAAAAAGCAAACCGCGCTCGCCGACGACTGCAAAAGTGAAAACGGAAGCTCGGCTATCGCTATGGCGATGCTTCCCGTTATAACTGCAGCCGCTGCGCCGTAGCCTGCCGCCGTGATGGCGGCGGCAACCAGGAGCGCCGCGACATTGCGCTTTTGGATCAGCCTTCCGCTGTTTGTAAAGGCTAAGCAGCAAAGCGGCTTGATGATAACCGTCGGCAAAATCCAGACGGCCGCCCCGGGCGTGAATAAGTCCGAGAGCCCCGCTCCGATTGCCGCCGCCCAGTATGAGAGCGGTATCGGAAGCAGGCATGCCGCGAGATAGATAAACGCGTCTCCCACATGGATATACCCGCCGGCAGCCCCGATCGGAACATGAATTACACGCGTCACGATAAAAATAAGCGACGCGAACACGCCTGCGAATGTAAGCTGCCTTGTTTTGATACCAATCATGATTTTTATACCCCTTTACAAAGCTTTACAAGATTTCGCTCGTAGCCGATTCCAAGCCTTGCGTCGGCGTCCGGCGGCATGGCTTCGATGCAGTCCGCGACGAAATCCCCCGCCCTTAAGACGGCGGTTTTTATGTCCGCGCCGTTTGCAATCTCCCCGCATAGCACCGACGCAAACAGATCGCCCGTTCCGTTATATGAAACGCCGCTGTTCCGGCACGGGATTTCAGCTACGGCTTTGTTCTTTACGTCTATCAGCAGGTTGCAGTGCTTTCCGCCTGAAACGGCGCTTGTCACTACGATATATCTAAGGCGCGGAGCGTCGATTTCCATCGCGAGCGACAGCAGCCCGCTATGGTTTTCCACCGGCTTTTCCCATAGCGGAAAGCCGCAAAGCAGATTGAACTCCGTGAGGTTAGGCACAAGGATGTGCGCGGTTTTGACAAGCTTTCGCATGCTTTGCACATACTGCGCGCCGAAACAATCGTAAAGCGCGCCGTTGTCTCCCATAACAGGGTCGACGACGACAAGCGCGCCGCTGTGTTCTTTTATAAATCCCGAAAGGATTTCGGGCTGTCTGCCGCATCCTAAAAAACCGGTATAAATCATATCGGGTGTAAAATGCAGGCCTTTCCAGCCGTTTATGTAATCCGGCATGTGGTCCGTAAGGCTGAGAAAGCTGTAGCCCGGGATTCCGGTCTGGTGCGAGAGCACCGCCGTCGGCAGGGGGTAGCATGTGTGCCCCATAGCGGGAAGCACCGCGAGCGACGTCGCAAGCGAGCACCGCCCCACGCCTGAAATATCGTGAGCCGCGACAATAACGGGCATTCTGATCGCCTCCTCGGTATCTATCACTATAGTATATACCCACGACGCTTCAAATGAAAGCGGAGGTTGCGCGGATTAAGACGCCGTCAGTTTATATAAAACGCCGGAAAAACAAACGCATAACAACGTAACGTTAAGATAAATTTAACATAAAAATTAAAAGGAATTTATTACGTTTTAAATTGGAATTATAAAACATGCACAGGCAAGTCTTGCATCAACGCGCGCCGTTTGTGGGATTTGTAAAAATCTAAAAATTTGTAGGCACAGTTTCTCGTGCCCACAGCCCCTAAGAACCTGTGTTCAGTATCCGGTGCGCTTTGTAAACTTCGTGTGCAGCAATTCATGGGCTTTGTGGCTTCCGGGCTTCTCAAGCATCTCGTCGTACAGCCTTTTGACCTCTAAGTTTTCGTGCGCACAGCGCCGGGGATTTTTTCTGTCGCACTCATACAGCGTTTCGCCGCGGCGGCGAACGACGCTCAAATCGTTGCGGTAATATGGCTGGCCTCCGCCGCCGACGCATCCGCCTGGACACGCCATAATCTCAATTGCGTGGTAAAGCGCCTTGCCGTCGCGGATATCCTCGAGCAGGCGGCGGGCGTTGTGAAGCCCGTGAGCCGCCGCGATTTTAATATCGCGGCCCGCAATGTTTACGCTAGCCTCCCGGATTCCGCGAATCCCGCGAAGCTCGTGAAACTCCACGTCCTGTAAAGGCTCTCCCGTGAGCAAAAAGCCTGCCGTGCGAAGCACCGCCTCAATTACGCCGCCACTCACGCCGAAAATAACCGCGGCGCCGGACGACTCACCCATGACGCCGTCAAACGCCTCGTCGGGCAAAGACTGAAAGCCGATCCCCGACTCGCGGATCATCCTTGCAAGCTCCCTTGTCGATATAACGCAATCTACATACCCGCGGTCTTCGCCGTACATAAGCTCCGGCCGCGCCGCCTCGTATTTTTTCGCAAGACACGGCATGACGGAGACAACCGTGATTTTCTGCCGGTCGATCCCAAGCTTTTCGGCAAGATATGTTTTCGCCACCGCGCCGAACATTTCGTGCGGTGATTTGCAGCTTGACGGTATGTCAAGAAGCTCCGGGAACTGGTGCTCGATAAACTTGACCCAAGCGGGACAGCAGCTTGTCAAAATCGGAAGCTTACCTCCGTTTTGCAGGCGTTCGATAAATTCGGCCGCTTCCTCCATAACGGTGAGGTCGGCGGCAAAGTTCGTATCGAATACCCTGTCGAACCCCATGCGCCTAAGCGCCGCTACCATTTTACCTGTCACATCGTCGCCGATCTTGTATCCAAGCTCCTCGCCGAGCGCCGCGCGGACGGCGGGCGCCGTCTGCACGACGGTGAAGCGGTCCTTGTCGTAAAGCGCCGTCCAGACCTCCGCCGTGTTGTCGGCTTGTGTCAGCGCGCCCGTCGGGCAGACGCTGACGCATTGGCCGCAAAACGTACAGCATGTGTCGATGATCGGTAAATCAAACGCCGGGCCGATTGTAGTGGAAAACCCGCGATGGATCGCCGAATACACCCCGACCGTCTGGAAGTCGTTGCACATGGTTTCACAGCGGCGGCACAGCACGCATTTTTCGGGGTCGCGGATCAGCGAAAAGCTTGACGTATCTTTTTTAAACTTCATCCGCTCGCCGTTATATTTAACCTCGCGGATACCGAGTTCGCAGGCTAAGGACTGAAGCTCGCAGTTTTGGTTTCGCTCGCAGACAAGGCAGTCCTTCGGGTGGTTTGACAAAAACAGTTCCACCATCGTTCGGCGGGATTTTACGGCCCTTGGAGTGTTGGTCCGCACAACCATTCCGTCTGTTATCACAGTGGAGCACGCAGGTAAAAGGTTATGACGGCCTTCGACGTCTACCATGCATACGCGGCATGTGCCGGTCCTGTTCACAACGCCGACCTCGGGCATTTCAAAGTGGCACAGCGTCGGGATATAAACGCCCAAAATCCTTGCCGCGTCAAGGATCGTAGCGCCGTTCTCCACAGTGATTTCGCTGTTGTTTATCGTTAGCTTCATGGTATTGCATTACTTCCTCTCAATCGCGTCGACCGGGCATTTTTTGTAGCAGATGCCGCATTTGATGCATTTTTCCTGAATGATGTCGTGGACTTTTTTCCGCTCGCCCGAAATGCACGGGACAGGGCAGCTTCTCGCGCAAAGCGTACAGCCTATGCACTTTTCGGCGATGATGGTATACCTTAGAAGCTCGGTGCATGCGCCCGCCGGGCAGCGCTTGTCCACGATATGCGCCTCATACTCATCGTAGAAGTGATGCAGCGTGGAAAGCACGGGGTTCGGCGCGGTCTGCCCCAGCCCGCAAAGGGAACAGATTTTGATGATTTCGCCTAAATCCTTTAACTGTTCGAGGTCGTCGAGCGTTCCGCCGCCTTTTGTTATGCGCGATAAAATTTCGTGCATGCGGCGATTGCCGATGCGGCACGGCGTACATTTTCCACAGCTTTCGTCCACGGTAAACTCAAGGTAGAACTTTGCGATATTTACCATGCAGTCGTCCTCGTCCATGACGATCATGCCGCCGGAGCCCATCATAGAGCCTGTTTCGGACAGTGATTCGTAATCGATTGAAATATCAAGCATGGAAGCCGGGATGCATCCGCCGGATGGCCCTCCCGTCTGAACCGCCTTAAACGATTTGCCGCCTCTCACGCCGCCGCCGATAGAGTAGATGATATCGCCAAGCCGCATACCCATCGGGACCTCGACAAGCCCCACGTTATTGATCTTACCCGCCAGCGCGAACACCTTCGTGCCCTTGCTTTTCTCAGTGCCTATACCGCTGAACCATTCGGCGCCGTTTAAGATGATCGGGCATATGTTCGCAAATGTCTCGACATTGTTTATGCTTGTAGGCTTGCTCCAAAGCCCGGTCTCGGAGGGAAACGGCGGCTTTATGCGCGGCTCTCCCCGCCCGCCCTGGACGGAATTCATAAGGGAGGTCTCTTCGCCGCAGACAAACGCCCCGGCGCCAAGGTTTATGCCAACGCGAAACGAAAAGTCCGAGCCTAAAATATGATCGCCCAAAAGCCCGAACGCCTCAGCTTGATTGATCGCTTTTTGTAAACGTTCGACGGCAAGCGGATATTCCGCGCGGATATAGACGACGCCCTCGTCGGCGCCGACAGCGTATCCCGCGATTGCCATCGCCTCCAAAATACTGTGCGGGTCGCCCTCGAGTATGCTTCTGTCCATAAAGGCTCCGGGGTCGCCCTCGTCGGCGTTGCAGATGACGTACTTCTTATCGCCCGCAGCTTTCGCGGTAAGCTCCCACTTTAACCCCGTTGGAAAGCCGCCGCCGCCGCGCCCGCCTAAGCCGGAGCCCTTGATAACGCCGATTACCTGCTGCGGAGTCATTCCGGTCAGAACCCGGCCCAGCGCCTCGTACCCGTCAACGGAAATGTAGTCCTCTATCTTTTCAGGGTCAATGAGGCCGCAGTTTCGAAGCGCTATGCGCATCTGTTTTTTGTAAAACGGTATATCCGACGGGGTATCGCCGTATAAAAGCTTTTCGACCACTCTGCCTTTTATCACGTGTTCCCCGACTAAAATCTTTGCGTCGTCGGGAGATACGCGCACATAAAAAACGTTATCGGGGTAAACCTTAACAATTGGGCCCTTTTCGCAAAACCCGAAGCAGCCCGTAATGGTTACCTGAACCTCGTTTTCAAGCCCGTGTTCCATAATTTCGCGGACAAGTGCGTCTTTGACTTCGGTGCTGTCGCAGGAAACGCAGCCGGTGCCGCCGCAGACAAGCATATGCATACGGATACGGTTCAATGGAGCGCTCATTCCTTTCGCAAAAATTGGGACGCAAAACGATTCACGTTAAACCATCCGTGATAAGCTGCGAATTGCCGATGATTTCGCCGCCTATCACATGCAGCTCGATAATCTTCCTCGCCAAATCCTCATCGACGTTTGCGTAATGTACAGGCTTTTCTTCGGGAACCGTGACGACGACAAGCGGTTCCGCGTAACAGTATCCAAGACAGCCTGTTGCGACAACCGCGACATTTTCGAGATTGTTTTCGTTTATGGAATCTATCAAGGCTCCCATGACCGCTCGCGCGCCTGCCGCAATCCCGCAGGTGGCCATCCCGACGGAGATTGTAACCCTATTGCCGGATTCCCCCGTCAGCCGAAGCTTCGTTCCGGCTTTTGACCGCTCCCTTATTTTGCGAAGCTCGTCCAATGTTTTAATCTTTGTGCCGCTCATCATTTTGCCCGCCCTTTACAAGATATTCTTCGACTATTCCCTCAACATCGTCAGGTGCGACGCGACCGTATACCTTGCCGTTTACCGAAACGACGGGCGCAAGCCCGCACGCCCCTACACAGCGCAGCGCGTCAAGCGAAAACATCATATCGCCCGAAACTTCCCCCGCTCCTATTCCAAGCTGTGACTTAAAACGCTCCAGAACCGCTTGTGCATCGCGGACAAAGCAGGCGGTGCCCATACACACGCTGACTTTAAACTTACCCTTAGGAGCTGTGCAAAAAAACGAATAAAACGTAACGACGCCGAAAACCTTTGCGGCGGGAATCTTCAAGCGCTCGGCGATATGGTTCTGCACAGTGACGGGCAGATAGCCGTACAGCTCCTGCGCTTTGTGTAATACCGGCATTAACACGCCGTCTCTGCTGTCAAGCGAATCAATAAAGATATCAAGCTCCGGCGAAATCGCGGAGGCGTCTAAAGGCATAAAAATGCTCCCGTCTGCTTAATCTATTGGTATTATGCAAAATCACAGCGGGTTTATGCAAAAAGACACACATCTTGTTCTATTGACAACAAGTCGCCGTAAAGGTATAATGTTCGGTGTACTGTGCGCCCGTAGCTCAGCAGGATAGAGCAACTGCCTTCTAAGCAGTAGGCCCCGTGTTCGAATCACGGCGGGCGTGCCAGAAAAAACAGGGTGTGAAACACCCGAAAGTGCGGTAATAAAGCCATTTTATCACAGAGAAAAGTCCCTGCTTCAACAGAGCAGGGACTTTTCATTTATCAATACAAAATTCTGATTTGACCGCATTTGACCATATGTGCGTCGTAACTTGGGTCGTAACCTGGGTGGTCAAATAATGGCTTCATGTTCACATTCGTCCAGATGTGTGTCGTAACCTCGACTAACTCAAAAGTTCATTATTAATTAACCCCATTGGCACAAATTACGATTATTTATTATCCTAGCTTATTTTCATTTTCTCCAGTATGGCATTAGCTTCGTCTTCCGGCATTTCTTCAGGGCGAGCCTCATATTTTTTGGCTATGTGAAAGTGTTTCCCATCAATTCTCTTTTTCACGATTCCTTTTTTATAATCATCTTTAATGTATGCCCAACAATTAAATACTATAGCGTAAGCCTCTAAATACTTACGCCTGCCTGAAAAAGTACTTATGGAATATTCTACCCAAGCGTAATAAGGCTTATTATCTTTCATCGCATCGGTCTTAGGTTTGGATTGGCTCTTGTATTTAGTCTTGAGTTTCTCAATATCTGCCTTTTTGAATTGGTTACAACATTCTTCAATATTGTAAAAAGTTGTTTGATTATATTTAGGCGATGAATGGTGCCACTCATCGGATCGACAGCAGTTTTTGACATACCATCTAAAAAAAGTAATGCCTTCATTGATGCCATGTTTTTGAATATCTTCTTTTGTGATACTGGATACTGGTTTCCGTCCTTCAGCGTATGCTTCTACAGCATTATTACTCATGCTTATGCCGCTATATCCTGCCATTCAAGAATGCCCCTTTCGTCAATATCCTTATAATGATAACATATTTCAAAAACGATTTCTACAGAAAATTATCGGCGAGATAATCAGAGGCACGCAGGAGTGCGTCATTATAAAAATTAATCCTACCATCAACATATCCGTAAAATAGATTGTCAGTGACACATGAAATTACGCTTGTTTTATAGATGGGACTGGCATATCCTCATCTATTGCTATATACCCATTATCTCCTTTTTGTGAAGCCACCGTAGCTGAAAGTCCCTGCCTCCAATGGGACCGACAGCTACGGTGGCATGGAACCCATATTCAAAGCAATGGTACCGCCGATTACAGCGGGTACCCATCTTCTATTTTATCTGACGTTACGGGTAGGATATGTTCCGACAATGGGATTAAGTTAGCCTGAGCGATAGGAAAGTTTGAAAACAGATTGACGGTACAATCATCAAGTAGCAGCCTTGCCCGTCCTACCGCCTGCACTATCTCTGATTCAATCATCCAAAACTGAATGTTGCGTAGGAGCTCATTGCCTTTACCGAACGTCATGAAGTGGAATTGAAAGCCTTTATGTCTCACCGGCTGGTATGATAGCGTGGCTGTTTCGTCAAACTCTTTCCCCATCGCATAGGCGAACAGCTTGTAGACCCACTCCGGCTGATGTGGCGTTCCTATTACGTTCAGTTTATTACCTCGCAATGAATCAATCCCGGTAGTCTTTCCGAAATAAAGGTTTCCTATACCGTATTTCTTAAAGGTAATTATATCGTTGAAGCCGGTTGCCTTCCTAATCGCTTCGATGGCCCCGATATTCTTGTCTATATACGCCCTGCTCATGGTGTTATGGGGGTATTGATTGAGCGTCCCCACGTTCGCCGCCTTCTTGCACTGGTAGAACTGTACCCTGTTGGAGCCGAAGTAGTAATTACAGATGGTTTGGTCTACCGTCGCCGATAGCATGATGTACTTTGTGTAGGGATTCAATCTCACCGGTTTGAGAAAGACAATGCTCTCCTCTGAATGATTACTCTCCAAAAGGTTCTTTTCATCAGCCTTCTTCTTGAAATAGAACTTTTCAGCACGGCAGAACGAGGGTATATCAATGCCGCTTGATATATCCTCGTATGCCTCATCATATTTAGTATAAGGCAAGGTGAACCATGATTTTGACTTGGCAGCTTCGGCTGCCATCTTTATTTTTTTCGCCAATCCACTTTTGGAGTCTATCTGATCCAGTACATCGGTCAGCTTTGGGAGCGGAATGTCAATCTGGCTTGGCATCATACAGTTCAGGAGTATGTCTTCGTCGATGATTACAGCGCCGTACTTCCTTAGAAGCCAATGATTATAAGCGCGGGTGAGGGTCAGTAAGCGGCTGTGGGTCGTAAAGGCGTGACAGTCTGAGGCGTGAAACTTCTTCAAGTCACTCAGGTAGCCTTTCAGTAACTCCAGGCACTGGCTATCAACTTTTCCGTTGGAGATGACCTCTTCGACATAGTTGAATACGGCGTGGTGCATCCCAGTCTGATACAGACGCTGGATGTTGCTCCATACATCGGTCGGCAGCTTGTCCTTCGATTCAAGCAGCGATGGGCTTCTAACCGCCCTGATGCCTCTGGCGATGGCCTTCTCGTACAATTCGTTCTTCAGGTCGTTGCTTGGACAGGCGATCAATATGTTGTAATCATTCTTTTCCATTAGGTCTAATATAGCTGTACTCTTACCGATAGCGATAGGAGCGTTTATCGCGTGAATCATCTTATCATCAGCTTTAAGCGCCATATCAAGCTTCTCTTTGAAATCAGCCCTCGCCTCTTCCAAGGGATATAGCTGTTCACCGGTATTGGCGAGCACCTGCGTCGTGCGGGGCTTCGGCTTTGCGGTGGAGGTAATGTGACCGGCATGATGGCACTGATTGCCGTGTGGACAGAACCTAACGCAAGGGATGGATTGACAGCCTGACTTCTTCATGTAGTTGAGGCGGAAGTTCCAGTCCGAATACCTTTTTACGTCGTCAGTATAGTACGATCGCTTCCTGAGAATTTCCATGAAAGTCGATGAACCCGTTTCGACCTGAATCAGGTTTGATGCAACCCCTGACAGTTCATCCTGGTTCAACCTCCGATCGCCGCCTTCAAACTCCCGAAAGAGTTGACAGAATAATCGAACATCGTTGAGGTCTGACGATCTATGGGGTTTATGGATTTTAGTTTTCTTCTTTTTCGGAGTTGAAGGATTAGTAATCTCTTGATGATTGTTATGGTTCTCATTCTTTATCCCAATTCGATACGAGAGATTCGATCGTGAGGATTTATCGCCATTCTCTATTATATATAGATACGATCTTGGTGAAGAATCTTCATCGCTCTTCTCTTCTCTAATCTCTCGGTCATCAATTACTGAAATATCGAACATTTTTCTCTCAGTGAGAGCTAAACCAGTGAAGTTAGAGAAGTCATACACTTTCCTTCGATAATTTTTTTCTCCATAACGAGCGTGGAGGTATAGGCACATATTCTCAATCAATGAAGCAATATTCACCGTTGGGATTGAATCATCGTAGTGGAGCAGCTTTCTGCCACCAAGGTACACCGTCGTCAAATCTTTGCTTGCTAGATCGGCTTCTGGAAATATGGTCATCAAAGCAGACAACATAATCTCAGCGACCTTCGGATGTACGATGGAGACGTCGTTTAAGAAGCCTGCCCTAAGTCTACCGTCGAAGGTTTCGTGTGCAAATAGGATGGGCAGGTCGTATCGTTTAGCCCTATCGCTGACCTCCTCATATATGGAGCCGTCCTTGAATTCCAGAACGAATAATTGTATCTGGGTGAAGTTCGTCATATTTATACAAATATCTTCAAAAGCGAACTTGAATGTTGCGGGACAGAAGGCGCAACCACTCTCCCCGATTAAACCGGAAAATGACTTAATATTATTCTGGGTAACATGGTAGTAGCGAGTGGCAACGCGGTCCTTGATGTTAACTAGAACTGCATCGTTAGGCTCCGACCTGTTGCGAGCGGGGTCAAAACCAACTGTAAACTCTTTCATAATCTCAACTCCAAAAAATAAATTCTGAAAACTTATTTTTAGGTAGGGTTGAGATAAGATTAAATTTACAATTTATATATTATAAAAAGTTGGGAGCCCTATATGAGCTATCCACTTTCTTTTTAGCATCAATATAAAATCTTCATTCGGAGATAACGATTATATAAATCAAAAACATTTAAAGGGGCGATTGAGATGGCGTATTCAACGGAGATTAGGGAGAAGGCACTTGTGCAATGCCAAAATGGCGCTTCCGATGATGAGATTACAGCCAAGTTTGGGATGTCGAAACAGACCCTTGGAAACTGGAAGAAGTTGCTATTTACAACCGGTAGCTTGGAGAAGAAGAAGGTGAAACGAAAGTCCGGTAACCCTTATAAATATAAGCCGGAGAAGATTAAGGCGCTTCTTGACAAATCCAAAACATCCGCAACCTCATATCCGCCCCTAGACAGTAGCACACAAGAGTACTTGAAAGCATCCAGCCGGAAGAAGTCCAAGAAGAAAAAGAACAAATTCTAATTCTATACTTTTAATGTCGTATCTATTAAAAATGAAATTATCATACACCTCTATTTAATTATATGGCATCCGGTATCATCGACGAATCAACATTATCTTGTTTAGATTAGTTTCTCAACCATATGGGAACACAAATGGGTTTCAGAGGATGTCGGATAGCCGTATAGCGAATTGGAGGAATATATCATGAGGAAGAATGAACTTGAAAAACTGGAGCGGTTCTTACCTGAAAACCCTAACAACTATGCAACTCTACTTGGGTACTATGGGTACTGGTACTTGACCGACAAAGGGAGCTTTGAATACCCGGCAGTCGAATCGGCAGGTGATAGCGAGAGTGCTGATTCGCGTACAGAAACGGACACACAAAAATATAGAATGCACACATACGAGGTTTACTGGTAAGCGTAAAACAAGACGTCACATGCAAAAGCAGTATAAAAGTGTGAGAAAATATCCTAAAGGACTCGAAAAACTAACGGTAAGAAAATCGAGACAATACTCAGA
>WRLK01000022.1 GCA_009777635.1 Oscillospiraceae bacterium
GTAAGTCTCAAGAAAAAACGTTTTATGATTTGCTGCAATCCTCTAAAATATTTCAGCAGAATTTTAGAACTCTAATGTTAAAATGTCCTTCCATGGCCGGTGTGCTTCGCTTTACCGTTCGTGCGGAAGTCGTGAAAAATTCATAGTTTGGCATTGATTTATAAACAGCGCTATGGCATAATAGAATAACACGATTATAGCCCCTAAAAGGATACGAATATTTGTGGTGAATTTAAACAGTATCTGGCATGATTTTTACAACAGCTTATTAAGCGCGCTAAAAACAATTGGGCCGGCCGATTTTATCGACTGGCTTGTTGTTGCGTTCTTGATTTACCACGCTGTGTTTTTGGTGCGCGAGACACGAGCCATGCAGCTTGTAAAAGGCATCGTCGCCATTTCGGTCATGTCTGTCCTCTCAAACTGGCTTGGCATGAACACTTTAAAGTTTGCGCTTGAAAACATATTGCGTTCAGGCGTTTTGCTGATTGCAATCCTGTTCCAGCCGGAGCTGCGCCGTGCGCTGGAGCAGATGGGCAGGAGCAAAATCGCGGGCGGAATCACAGGTATCTTAGCCGCCGACCAAACCGAATCGGAGGCTGAAAGCGCTGAAGCGCTGATTAACATTCTGTGCGAGAGCGTGGAGCACTTGTCCAGCGAAAAAACTGGCGCGCTGATTGTAATCGAGCGCGAAATCAAGCTGGGCGAAATCATCAATACAGGCACGGTAACCGATTCAAAGCCGAGCGTTGAGCTTATAGAACACCTCTTTTTCAAGAACTCGCCGCTTCACGACGGCGCCATGATCATACGCGCGGGAAGAATATACGCCGCGGGCTGCTACCTGCCGCTTTCGGAAAAGGAAATCGCGCGCGAGCTGGGGACGCGCCACCGCGCGGGCCTCGGCATGAGCGAGGTGTCGGACGCCATAATCATTATCGTATCGGAGGAAACGGGAGCGATTTCCGCCGCCGTGGAATCCGCCTTGAAGCGCAGGCTTTCCCCGGAAGAGCTTCAGGGGCTTTTAAGTAAAAACCTGTTAAAACAGGGCGACAATAAAAACGAGAAGAAGCCCAAATTCAGGAGGGCTAAGCAATGAAGAAACAAAACCGGTTTTCGCTTAAGCAATTATTTGACAACAAACGTTTTGTACAGGTATTCGCCCTTGTCGTCGCGGCGTTTTTCTGGCTGCTTGTAGCAATGACGCAAAATTACCCGATCACAAGGGTTATCTATAACGTCCCCGTCCGGGTGAATTCGCAGCCGAACGCCCTTTCAAGCATAGGGCTTCATGCCATTGACGATGAAAATATCCGCGTCGACGTTGAGGTCGAGGGTCTGCGCTCCGTCGTGGGGCAGCTTACTCCCGACGACTTTTTGCTGACCGTCAGGCTCACCGGCGTCACGGAGGCCGCAACATACGAGCTTATCCCGATGTCAATCGACATTGCGCCAAACCCGGATTACTCCATCATCGGGTTTTTGCCCGAAAAGGTTAAAATCCGGTTTGACAGGCTAAGCCAAAAAACCTTTGCCGTGGAGGAGCGGATTCAGGGGCTTTCGATCGCCCAGGGGTACACCGAAAAAATGACCGTCGTAACGCCTGATACCATTACCGTTGAAGGTCCTGCCACAGAGCTTGAAAGGATCGCCTACGCCGGGATAACGACCGAGCTGACCGAGCCGCTTGACAAAACGCATTCGGAAGAATTGCAGGTCGTTTTTTACGATGCGAATGGCGACGAGCTTGAACTGGAGGAGATGCATCTCAGCGCCGACAGGACGCAGGCGCATCTTACCATACAGGTTCTCAAGGTCATCAATCTGCCGCTTGCCGTCGATTATATCAATATCCCAAGAGGGTTCCCGAAAGACGAGCTTTTAGAGCGCACGCGCTTTTCGCAGTTTGACGTCACGATTGCGGGCCCTTCCGATTTGATTGACAGGCTCACCGAAATACAGCTTGGGTATATCGATTTAAAAAGCATAAGGATTGACCGCACGCTCTTCCCGTTCGACGTGCCGCTGCCGTCGCCGCAAGATCAGTTTATGCGCCTTGACAACGTCATGTCGGTAGTGGTGGGCATCAACGACCGCGACCTTGAAAGCGCTGTGTTCAACGTGTCGAACCCGCGCCTCCTTAACACGCCGTCGGGCTTTGAGGTAGAATTGCTGGCGGATACGATATATAACGTGGAGTTTGTCGGGAAAAGGGAGATCATCGAAGCGATGACAGCCGATGACATCGTTGCGGAAATCGATCTTTCCGAGCGCGAAATCGTCAGCGGCTCATACCCGATGCCGGTCAAGATCAGCGTTCCGGGCAAGGGTCTTGTCTGGGCTGTGGGCGACCACAGCATCACGATACAGGCAACGACTTCATAGCGGACAAACCTTGGCAACGATACGCGGGCGGCTTTTGCCGCCCGCGTATCGTTGCCACAATAAACAGTAAAAGAGGTAAAGCAAAGTGGCAATTATTATATCCGGTATATCCCTGCCGTTTCAGGAACCGCCTGAAACGGCGCTGGAGCGCGCGAAAAAGCAAGCCGGCGTGCGTGTTATGTCGGCCGTTATCGCAAAGCGGTCGGTGGACGCGCGGCGCAAAAAGGACATCCGGTTTGTGTATTCGGTGCGGCTTTTGGTATCGGGGAACGAAGCGGAGCTGGTAAAGGGGCTGAAAAACGGGAGCGTTGCCCATGATTTTGCTAAACCGGATTTTTCCCATGCGAATATAAAAAACAAAAAACCGGTGATTGCGGGGTTCGGCCCCGCCGGCATGTTCGCGGCGCTCACGCTTGCCCGCGCGGGACTTCAGCCTGTCGTGATAGAGCGCGGAGCGCCCATTGACGAGCGTGTGCGCGATGTTTCCAAGCTTTCAAAGACAGGAAGGCTTCATACGGAATCAAACATCCAGTTCGGCGAGGGGGGAGCCGGTACGTTCTCGGACGGCAAGCTGACCACGCGCACAAACGACGCGCTGGTGGCGTTTGTTTTAAACGAGTTTGTAAAGCATGGCGCGCCCAAAGAAATTTTAACGCAGGCAAACCCGCATATCGGGACCGATTTGCTTCGCGGAATCGTAAAATCAATCCGCGAGGAGATCCGCGGTCTTGGCGGCGAGGTGCATTTTCACACGCGGCTTGATGATATCGTGCTCACAAACGGGGCGTTAAGCGCCGTCATGACGACGCGCGGGGAGATTGTGGCGCCGTCGCTTATCTTAGCGCCGGGGCACTCCGCCAGGGATATGTTTGAGATGCTATTCAAACGCGGGGCGCAGCTTCTGCCGAAGCCGTTTTCCGTGGGGCTTCGGATCGAGCACCTGCAATCGGAGGTCGACAAGGCGCTTTACGGCGATTTCGCGGGGCATGAGCTCTTGCCGAAAGCCGAGTACCGGCACTCGCTGCGCATTGGCGGACGCGCGGCGTACACCTTTTGCATGTGTCCCGGCGGAGTTGTGGTGCCTGCCGCGTCGGAGGACGGCGGCGTCGTTACAAACGGAATGAGCGGCTACGAAAGGAGTGGTGAAAACGCAAACTCGGCGCTTGTCGTCTCGGTTTCGCCCGGGGATACAGGCGGCGTTTTCGGCGGGATGGAATTCCAGCGAAAGCTGGAACGCGCGGCGTTTGACGAGGGCGGCGGCGGATACGCGGCCCCCGTTCAGGATACCGGCTCGTTTTTAAACGGAAATCCGGGGTTTGTTCCGGGCAAAGTTATGCCGAGCTATCTTCCGGGAGTTGCACCGGGCGATTTTGCGGGGATATTCCCGCATCATATCATAGAAATGCTAAAGCAGGGCATTACCGCCTTTGACCGGAGGCAAACGGGGTTCGCATCACCCGGAGGCGTTTTGACAGGAGTCGAGACGCGAACGTCGTCGCCGGTAAGGATTCTTCGCAATGCAAACTTTCAGGCCGCAGGACTTGCGGGGATATACCCATGCGGCGAGGGAGCCGGTTACGCGGGCGGAATCATGAGCGCCGCCGTGGACGGCATAAAGTGCGCGGAGGCGCTTGCTAACCGGTAGGGGAATCCTCGATTGCGCCGCCGTGAAAGAGCAGCTCATAAATCTTGACGCCTTTAAAAAATATTTCCTCCGTCCCGTGAAACCAGTCAAAATCCCCGGTTACGCTGCATGTATAACTGTAATCGCCGTTTTGATGATGCAACGGCCCGCGATACGGGTATTCCTTTGGCACAAGCGATAAGGCTTCCTTTAAGAAATCGCCCGAGAATCCGTCGCCGGTTACCCTGCCGGCGTAGTTCATTGCCCAAAACGGGATGCCGTCTTTCCACAAGGCTTCTTCCCCGGCAAACTTTAATTCGCCAAGATAGGTGTCAAGATATGAAAGAGGCCCTTCCGCGTATTGTAAATCATGGGAATCTTGCCTTGACGGCGCGGTTGTCGCGCCCTTTCCCGCATATGTGGCTTTCTTTGCCCTGATCAAAAACTCTACTGTGCTTTTATCCATTTGTTATCCTCCTACTTAAAATGATAATACTTATTATACAACACGAAACATGCCGGCGTCATGTCGGGTTTAAAAAATTCTTATGCTCCTGCACGTCGTTTCCGTCCACTTCGTATAATGAATTATATGGCCTATACAGAAATGGATGTGTTGCTTTGGAAATCGGGGTTGCGTTATCCGGCTGCGATGCGGGCGGAATTTGCGCGTGGAAAATATTAAACGAGCTTCAGTCTTACGGCTTTGAAATAGGAATGGTATCGGCATGCTGCATACCCGCGATGGCGGCGCTGTTATACGCGGGCGGGTGCTGTGAGGATAAGATGGAAAGCCTTTCCGGTAAATTTTTACAGGATACCCGCGAGTATGATTTGGAAGCTGCCGTGAGAAACTTTTCATCGGCGTTTAAGCGGAGCGGGGGCAAAAAAATACCGGCCGCAATCAGCGCGGTAAACATAACGGACGGAAGCATCATCACGTTTACAGATCATTACGAGCTTGAAAACGGCAATGTTAAAACCGTTAAGATGTGCGATACATACGATATGATAAGCGCTACGGTCAGCTTTATGGGCGGGCTTGGGTGCTACAATTTCGGCGGCGGGAGGCTTTGCGATTACAGCTGCTGGTACGGCAGTCCCGTGCATCCTTTGAAGCTTGCGGGGTTTACGAAAATCCTGTCGCTTGCGTATCTGCCGAAAACGCCCGAAACGCCTTACGAGGCGCTCGCAAAGCGAACGGTGACGTCGATGGGCGCTGCCGCCGACATGCATATCACTACGGAGTTTGATAAGGGCCTTGAGCTTAATGCATATGTAGAAACCGCGCTTTCGAGGCTTGAATCATGCGCCGACAAAATTATACTGAACACTTTGTTTTAACGGCTTTAGGCCGCGCGCACAGACAAGGCGTCCTGCCTGACTTATTCATTTGTTGCAATTACCTGTAAAAAATGGTAGACTATATCTACTTATTTTAAAGAGCAGGGAGTGCGTGCGGTGGAAAAAATTAAGATAGAGCTGTCAACAAACCTAAAGCCAAAGCCTCAGGACGAAAGCAAGCTTGCGTTCGGTAAAATTTTTACCGACCATATGTTCCTGATGGATTACAGCGACAAAAAGGGCTGGTTTGACCCGAGGATCGTACCGTATGCACCGATTTCGATCAATCCTGCGGCGTCGGGCCTGCATTACGGCCAGCTTATTTTCGAGGGGCTAAAAGCGTACCGCTCAAAAACCGGGGAGATCGTGATGTTCCGCCCCGAAAAGAACATGAAGCGCTTAAACGCAAGCAACGAGCGCCTTTGCATGCCAACGGTCGATGTTGATTTTATGGTGGGCGCTTTAAAGGAGCTGATCCGCATTGAGAAGGACTGGGTTCCCGCCGCCCAAGGCACGTCGCTTTATATAAGGCCGTTTATAATCGCGACGGAGCCGTTTTTAGGCGTGAAGCCGTCCGGAGATTACATGTTTATTGTGATTCTTTCACCCGTCGGCTCCTATTACCCGAACGGGATACAGCCTGTCGGCATATATGTTGAAAACGAATATGTCCGCGCAATCCGCGGAGGCGTGGGGCACGCGAAATGCGCCGGCAATTACGCGGCTTCGATGAAATCACAGATCAAAGCGGCAGAAAAAGGATTCGCGCAGGTCTTGTGGCTTGACGGGGTTGAGCGCAAATATATCGAGGAAGTCGGCGCCATGAACATCTTCTTTGCGTTTGAGGACGAAATCGTAACGCCCGAGCTTTCCGGCAGCATCTTGCCGGGAATCACACGCGCGTCGATTCTGGATCTTCTAAAATCGTGGGGCATGCCCGTTTCGGAGCGCAGGATTTCCATCGACGAGATCATAGAAGCGTATGACGGCGGCAAGCTGAAAGAGGTGTTCGGAACCGGTACGGCGGCTGTCATATCGCCGGTTGGCGAGCTGACTCACGGCGATAAAAAAATGGTGATAAACAACGGGGAAATCGGAAAGCTTTCCAAGAAGCTTTACGATGAGATTACAGGGATACAAAAACTCGAGCGCGAGGATAAATTCGGCTGGATTACAAGGGTATAAGGTCAAGAGCTGCGGTCAAAACGCGGCTCTTGCATTTTTACAAGACGGTAATGTATAATAAGAGTTGTTAATTTTAAAAACATGGGTGGGAGTTTTCTTTGAACCCGGTAATAGTCGTCTTGATTGTAACGGCGGTTATGGCCGTCTTCCTGACGTCGCTTCTGGTGGCTTCCGTCGTGAAGCGGTACAGGGAACAGAAAATCCTTGAGGATTTTAAAAAGCGCAAAGCAGCGCAAGATGCAAAGCGCGAACGCCAGCGGTTTTTCTTAAAGGAAGAATCTGCTTTGGCAGAGGATTCGGCTCAGGCCGCCGTTATCGGAAAACTTAGAAAGAGGTACGATTCGGCGCGAAAGGTGCTGAAAATACCTCCGGAATCGGCCCTTGTCTGGCGTAAGGTCGATATTTTTTGCCTTAAAAACTGCGAGATACTGCATTATTGCTGGTGCAGCAACGTAAACCTATACCTGTTCCCGAAATGGGTGAGCATCGAGAGCCATCTTGTGTCGGGCGGCGCGGGAGGCTATATACCGGGCGACGAAAGCCGGTTTTCAGCCGTCACAATCCCGATTAACGCGATAGAGCAGTGGGTGCAGCTTCCGGATAAATCGATTGGATTTGTGTACAAGAAGCGAAAACGCGGCAAGCTTGAAAAGATGCGGCTTGAGTCCGCGGCATATATGGTGTTTCAAAAAATGCCGGAAAAAGAACACGGATATGTGATGAAAAACGTCTACCCGCGCTCGTCGCGGCAGATACGCGCGGTCCGCAACGAATACAGGAACCTGAAAACCGCGCTTAAAAAAGGTGAGATCACAAACGAGCAATTTTATGAGCTTAAGATGAAAATAATACTGAATATGTAAATCCCCGGTCGGACCAAAGCGCTCCTGCGGCATTTGAATGCTTCAGGAGCATTCTTTTTATCATGCGACCGGCACGCAGAGCTCACACTTTCCCGCTTCAACGAGCTTGTGCCGGTAACGCTCCCAAATTGGTTTTGTCATATCAAGCCGCAGAATTTAAAATGTTTTTCAACAGCCGTCAAGGTTTTGTCTGCCGTAGATTATTTTGTGCAAATTGCATATCTAAAAATTATTTTTTTGACCTAAAAAATTGTTGACATATTTATGGAGGTGTATTATACTATATAGTATAGACGGGATCGATAAGGAGGAAAGCCATGTTGGAAAACCACAGCGCCACATTTTTAAAGCAGCTTGCAAAGGGCTTGGCGGCGCAATTCGGGCCCGATTGCGAGGTTGCGGTGCACGATCTTACAAAGGGAATGGAAAACACGATTGTGGCGATTGAAAACGGGCACGTAACGGGCAGGCATGTAGGCGACGGCGCAAGCGAAGCCGTGTTAAAGGCGCTTCGCTCGAAGACCCCTCAGGACAGCCTTTGCTACCTGACGCGCACAGCCTCAGGGCGTGTGCTCAGGTCCTCCACAATGTATGTGCGCGATGAACAGGGCAAGGTCATCGCCTTGTTCGGAATCAACTACGACATCACGTCGCTCACGCACGCAAAAAGTATTTTAACCCAGCTTGTCAGCATACCGGGGCAGGACGGAGAAAAACGTCAGAACGGCATGGATACGATTTTTTCCAACGTGAACGATTTGCTCGACCGGCTGATTGAGGAAAGCTACGAGTATATCAACAAGCCGGTTGCCGTCATGACAAAGGAAGACAAGATAAAGGCGATCCATTTCCTTGATGAAAAGGGCGCGTTCCTAATCAAAAAAGCAGGCGACAAGGTTTCAAAATTCTACGACATATCGAAGTATACGCTATATAACTACATGAACCAGGAAACTGAAGATTAGAAAGGCGGCAAGCAATATGGATTTTGAAAAAATCAAGGCGGCGGCGGAGGCCTACAAACCGGATATGACAAAGCTTTTGCGGGATATTGTGCGATTTCCCGGCGAAAGCTGCAACGAAAAGGCAAAGATTGACCGCGCCGCACAGGAGATGCGCAAGCTCGGCTTCGACAAGGTTGAGATCGACGCGATGGGCAAC
Source organism: Oscillospiraceae bacterium (assembly GCA_009777635.1). Taxonomy (GTDB): domain Bacteria; phylum Bacillota; class Clostridia; order Oscillospirales; family Ruminococcaceae; genus WRAV01. The sequence goes on from WRLK01000022.1 coordinate 8,563, forward strand.
CTGCTGGGCTACATGGGCACGGGGAAAACGCTGATAGCCTTTGACGGTCACATCGACACGGTGGGCGGCGGCAACATCGACAACTGGACGTTCGACCCCTACGAGGGCATGGAGGACGACGAGGTGATCGGCGGGCGCGGCGTCTCCGATCAGGAGGGCGGCATCGTCTCCGCCATATACGGCGCGAAAATCATGAAGGATTTGGGTCTTTTAAGCGATAAATATACTGCTCTTGTGGTGGCGTCAGTCCAGGAGGAGGACTGCGACGGGCTTTGCTGGCAGTATATCATAAAAGAAAGCGGTATAAGGCCCGAGTTCGTTGTGTTAAACGAGCCGACGGACGGCGGCATCTACCGCGGTCAGCGCGGGCGCATGGAGATCAGAGTGGACGTCAAGGGCGTGTCCTGCCACGGCTCCGCACCGGAGCGCGGCGACAACGCCATCTACAAAATGGCCGACGTCTTACAGGACGTGCGCGCCCTCAACAACAACGGGGCGGGAGAAAGCACGGAAATCAAGGGTCTCGTTAAAATGCTCGATGAAAAGTATAACCCCGAATGGAAGGAAGCAAACTTCTTAGGGCGCGGCACGATTACGGCAAGCCAGGTATTCTTCACTTCGCCGAGCCGCTGCGCCGTCGCCGACTCCTGCTCGGTATCCCTCGACCGGCGCATGACAGCGGGCGAGACGTGGGAGAGCTGCCTTGATGAAATCCGCAGCCTGCCCTCCGTTAAAAAGTATGGCGGCGACGTCGCCGTCTCGATGTACGAGTACGACAGCCCGTCTTACACAGGTCTTGTGTACCCGATCGAGTGCTACTTCCCGACATGGGTGATTCCGGAGGACCACCCGGTAACGAAGGCGCTTGAGGAAACGTATACGAAGCTTTACGGAAACGAGCGCATCGGGCCCCCGGAGACCGTCGAAATGCGCAAAGCCCGCCCTCTGACGGACAAATGGACGTTCTCGACAAACGGCGTTACAATCATGGGGCGAAACGGCATCCCCTGCATCGGATTCGGGCCGGGCGCCGAAGCGCAGGCCCACGCGCCAAACGAAAAGACATGGAAGTCCGATCTCGTTACCTGTGCTGCCGTTTACGCGGCGCTGCCGTCAATATATACGAAATAAAAAAATACAAACAATAAACCGGGAGGAATATAATCGTGCTGAATATGGAACAATTTACAAAGAAACTCGACGGGCTCAAATTTGACGCTATGTACCAAAACGACTTCCTGCTTACATGGGACAAAACCGGCGACGAAATAGCCGCCACGTTCGCGGTCGCCGACGCGCTGCGCCATTTGCGCGAAAACAACATATCCTCAAGGATTTTTAAAAGCGGGCTTGCGGTATCGCTTTTCCGCGACAACTCGACAAGGACGCGCTTCAGCTACGCATCCGCCGCGAACCTGCTCGGCCTTGCGGTTCAGGATTTAGACGAGGGCAAAAGCCAGATCGCCCACGGCGAGACCGTCCGCGAAACCGCGAATATGATCAGCTTTATGGCCGACGTGATCGGTATCCGTGACGACATGTACATCGGCAAGGGCAACGCTTACATGCGCGAGGTCGCCGAAAGCGTCGAACAGGGCCACAAGGACGGCGTCTTGGAGCAAAGGCCGACGCTTGTGAACCTGCAATGCGACATCGACCATCCGACGCAGTCAATGGCGGATATGAACCATATCATCCATCATTTCGGCGGCGTGGAGAACCTCAAGGGCAAGAAAATCGCGATGACATGGGCATACTCCCCGAGCTACGGCAAGCCGCTTTCAGTACCGCAGGGCATCATCGGATTGATGAGCCGCTTCGGCATGGAGGTCAGCCTTGCGCATCCCAAGGGCTACGAGGTGATGGGCGATGTTGAAAAGGTAGCCGCCGAAAACGCGACGAAGTCCGGCGGCAAGTTCACAAAGACGAATAGCATGGCTGAGGCATTTGAGAACGCGGATATCGTTTATCCCAAGAGCTGGGCGCCGTTTGCAGCGATGGAAAAGCGCACGAACCTTTACGCCGAGGGCAATCAGGCGGGCATTAACGCCCTTGAAAAGGAGCTGCTGGCCGAAAACGCGAACCACAAGGACTGGGAATGCACAGAGGCGCTCATGAAGACGACAAAGGGCGGCAATGCGCTGTATATGCACTGTCTGCCCGCCGATATCACGGGCGTAAGCTGCAAAGAGGGCGAGGTTGAAGCAAGCGTGTTTGACCGCTACCGCGTGCCGCTTTACAAAGAGGCGGGATATAAGGCCTACATCATAGCGGCGATGATATTCCTTTCAAAATGCGAAAATCCGCAGGCCGTTTTGAAAGCGCTCGCCGGCAACCAGAAACAGCGCTGGTTCAAATAAAGGAGGCTACCATGGGTAAACGTATTGTTGTGGCGTTAGGCGGCAACGCGCTCGGGAACAATCTGCACGAGCAGATGACAGCCGCAAGGGTAACATCAAAAGCGATTGCCGACCTGATTGAAGACGGCCACGAAGTCGTCATATCCCACGGCAACGGTCCGCAGGTTGGTATGATCACGCTTGCGCTTGAAGCTGCGTCAAAAACCGAGGCGAAGACGCCGTATATCCCGATGTCCGTTTGCGTTTCCATGAGTCAGGGGTATATCGGGTACGACCTGCAAAACTCGCTGGCGGAGGAGCTTCGCTCACGCGGGATTACAAAGCCTGTGGCGTCGATAATCACGCAGACGCTTGTCGATGAAAACGACCCCGCTTTTAAAGACCCCGCAAAGCCTATCGGCGCGTTTTACTCGAAAGAGGAAGCCGATGAGATGGCAAAGAAAGGCTATGATATGAAAGAGGACGCGGGCCGAGGCTACCGCCGGGTCGTAGCGTCGCCGAAGCCCATCGGCATCGTCGAGGCCGAGACCGTCAGGGCAATGCTTGACGCGGGACAGGTGCCCATCGCCGCCGGCGGCGGCGGGATTCCCGTGGCGCGCCAGCCCGGCGGGCATCTGAAAGGCAAGAGCGCTGTCGTCGACAAGGATTTTGCAAGCGCGAAGCTGGCGGAGATTTTAGACGCCGACATGCTCATAATCTTGACGGCTGTTGAAAAGGTCGCCGTAAACTTCAACAAACCGGATGTGAAATGGCTCGGAGAGCTCGACTGCGAAACGGCGGAAAGATACATCGCCGAGGGGCAGTTCGCGAAAGGCTCCATGCTGCCGAAGGTGGAGGCCGCAATGGAATTTGTAAAATCCAAACCGGGCCGCGAAAGCCTGATCACAATGCTGATGAAAGCCCGTGACGGCGTAGCCGGCAAAACCGGCACGGTAATCAGGGCATAACGCCCTACTATTTACTATTCTCTAAATACTAAAAGGAGGCTTCGCCCATGCTTCTGAAAAACGCTCTGATCGCAGCGGAATCCGGCACATATGAAGGAGACCTGCGCATTACCGGGGAGGTGTTTTCAGAAACGGGGCGCGGCCTTCTTCCCGTTTTTGGCGAGGAAGTCATTGATTTGACCGGGAAGATTGTGCTTCCCGGAGGCGTCGACGTTCATACGCACTTCGACCTTGACGTTGGTATCGCAAGGGCGACCGACGATTTCTACACGGGCACCGTCGCCGCCGCATGCGGGGGCACGACGACGGTCGTGGACCACATGGCGTTTGGCCCGAAAGGCTGCACGATCCGCCATCAGGCGGAGGCTTACCACAAGCTGGCGGACGGCAAAGCCGTGGTCGATTACGGCTTTCACGGCGTGCTTGACCACGTTGACGCAGCGATACTGAATGAGCTTGAAAAACTAATTGACGAGGGCATAACAAGCCATAAGTTTTACCTGACATACGCGGGAAAAATCAGCGACGGCGAGGCTTTCGCGCTGATGCGAAAGGCAGGCGAGCTGGGAATTATCCTTGCGGTTCATCCGGAAAACGACGGCGTCGTGAACTTTTTGCGTGCCGAGCTTTCAAAAAGCGGGAAGACCGCTCCTATTTACCATGCGCGGTCGCGTCCCGCGGAATGTGAGGCCGAGGCCATAAACCGCATGATTTTGCTGGCGCATATGGCAAACGACGCGCCCCTGTACATCGTTCACTTAACGAATGCGCTTGGGCTTGGGCTTATCAAAGCGGCAAGGCTCAGAGGGCAGGAAAACCTGTTCGCGGAAACATGCCCGCAATACCTTTTGCTTGACGAAAGCAAATATCTTGAGCCCGACGGGCTAAAATACGTCATGAGCCCGCCGCTTCGTGAAAAATCCGACAATGAGGCGCTGTGGAAAGGGCTTCAAAATGGGGATATCGAAACAATCGGGACGGACCATTGCCCGTTTTTTTATGAAAAGGAAAAGCAGCTCGGCAAGGATGATTTCACAAAGGCGCCCAACGGCGCGCCGGGCGTGGAGGCGCGGATGGCGCTGATGTATTCATACGGCGTTGCGGGCGGCAGGATCACGCTCCCGCAGATGGTGCAGCTTTGCAGTACCGCTCCCGCGAAGCTGTTCGGGCTGTACCCGAAAAAAGGCGTGATAAAACTTCAAAGCGACGCCGATTTTGTTGTCATAGACCCTCAAAAGCGCGTTGCGCTGACGCAGTCCCTGTTGCATGAGAATTGCGATTACACGCCGTATGAGGGGCTTTCGCTCAGCGGCTGGCCCGTCATGACGGCCTTGCGCGGCGAAATCATCGCGAAGGACGGCGAGTTTTTAGGAGAAAAAGGGCGCGGTAAATTTTTAAAACGCGGCCTGCCGAGGCTTATATGGTAGAAGCAGGGCGTATCTCGGCGGTTGTGCTTGCGGCGGGGCAATCGAAGCGGATGGGTCAAAACAAGCTATTGATGCAGCTTAACAAAAAGCCGATTCTCATGTATACGCTTGAAGCCGTGGGCGCTGTGGGATTTTTTGAGACGATCCTTGTCACGACGGATGAAACCGCAGTGGCGGCTGAAATTCCCGGGGGTTTTAAGGTGCTCATCAACCGTGAGCCGCAAAAGGGGCAGGGCGAAAGCGTGAGGATAGGGGCCGGCGCGTCCTTGGGCGATTACATCATGTTTTTTACGGCGGATATGCCGTGGATTACGGAAAATGAAATCAGGAAAATAATATCGTGCGCCAAAGAGGGAGGCATTACCGTCCCTTATGTCGGGGGAAGCCGGAAAAACCCGTGCATTTTCCCGGGGTTTTTAAAGCGGGAGCTGCTGGAGCTTGGGGAAGACGCGGGAGGACGAAAGCTTTTTGAAAAGCACGGGCGCCTTATCAGGCATGTGAAATTTGAAAACGAAAAGGCATTCAAAGACATCGATACAATGGAAGACTATTTGGGAAACGTTTAGAAACACGGGTTTTAAACGTTTCTTTGTTTATTCGCTATAATTCGACAAGGCGGATGTGCTATCATGCTAATTTGTGCGGTGTATGTCCGCGTTGCCCGCGTAAAAATACCGCTATACATAATTATTAAAATCACAAAAAAATATTATGCAGATTTTACAAATAAGCAAAGAAAAATTTACGATATTTCTCTAAAAATGACAACTATCTCTTGAATACTATTGAAAAGTTTGATATAATGATATCAATCATACGAAGCGGCCTATGATCCCCGAAAGGATGTGATTGCCCATGGGACGATTAACCGATGACCTTAAAGCCTTTATACACGGGCACAATTACCGTATTCAGGCGGTTTTGGGGTCGCATAAAGCAACGAAGCGCGGGCGCGGCGGGGTAGTCATGAGGACATGGGCGCCCAGAGCTGAAAGCGTTAGCGTAGTCGGAGATTTTAATAACTGGGACAAAACGAAAAACCCGATGAAGAAAGACGAAAGATTTGGCGTGTGGGAGGCGTTTATCCCCGGCTTGCAGGAGTATTCCACATACAAATACATAATTGAGGGCGAAGACGGCAAATGCTGCATGAAAACCGACCCATACGCATTCCACTTTGAGACGCCGCCCGCAAACGCGTCAAAGTTCGTCGATATCGGGGGCTTTAAATGGTCCGACGCAAAGTGGCTTTTGAAAAGGCGTGAGACGAACCATTTTCAATCGCCGATGAACATATATGAAATGCATATGGGTTCGTGGCGGAAATATAAGGACGGCAACACCTTCGGCTATGAGAAAACTGCGGACGAAATAATTCCGTACTTAAAGGACATGGGATACACGCATGTCGAGATCATGCCGATCTCGGAATACCCTTACGACGGCTCGTGGGGATATCAGGTAACGGGGTATTTCGCGCCCACGTCGCGTTACGGGACGCCGCACCAGTTCATGAGTTTCGTCAACAAGCTGCATAAGGCGGGGATAGGCGTGATACTCGACTGGGTTCCGGCGCATTTTCCGAAAGACGCGCACGGACTTTATGAATACGACGGAGGCCCATGCTACGAGTACGCGGACCCTTTAAAAAACGAACACCAAAACTGGGGGACAAGAATATTCGATTTCGCAAGGCCCGAGGTCCGCTCGTTTCTGATTTCAAGCGCGCTGTTCTGGATCGAGGAGTACCATCTTGACGGCATCAGGATCGACGCCGTGGCGTCTATGCTATACCTTGATTATGACAAGCATAACGGGCGGTGGAGGCCGAACAAGCACGGAGGCAATGAAAACCTTGAAGCCGTCGAGTTTCTGCAAAATCTCAACGAAGCGGTCCTGACAAAGCACCCCGACGTGCTGATGATCGCGGAGGAGTCAACCGCGTGGCCGCTGGTCACAAAGCCGCCCCACGCCGGGGGGCTCGGGTTTAATTTTAAATGGAACATGGGCTGGATGAACGATATGCTTAACTATACCAGCCTAGACCCCATCCACCGCGCGTTCCACCACGACAAGATCACATTTAGCATGTTTTACGCATTTTCCGAAAACTATATCCTGCCAATTTCGCACGACGAGGTCGTCCACGGCAAATGCTCGCTGATTAACAAGATGCCCGGCGAGTACGATCAAAAATTCGCGGGACTGCGCGTATTTTTAGGCATGATGATGTCGCATCCGGGCAAAAAGCTCTTGTTCATGGGCACGGAATTCGGCCAGATGATCGAGTGGAACTACAAGGAAGAGCTTGACTGGGTACTTTTAAAATACCCGTCGCACAGCGGGCTTCGAAGCTATGTTAAGGCGCTTAATCATTTTTATTTAAAAAATCCGCCGATGTGGCAAATTGAAGATTCATGGGACGGCTACAAATGGATCGTCCCCGACGACAGCATGCAAAACATCGTGGTTTTCAGACGGATGGACGAAAAAGGCGGGACGGTCGTGATTGCCTGTAATTTCTCGCCGGTGAAGCGTGAAAACTACCGCTTCGGCGTTCCGGATGCTAAAAGCTATACCGAGGCTTTCACGTCCGACGCCGTGGAATACGGAGGCACAGGCGTCACAAACGGCACTGTTAAGTGCGAGAAGATACCGAGCCACGGATTTTTAAAATCCATATCCGTCACGGTGCCGCCGCTTTCCGCAATCTGGTTTAAACCTGTCGCGCTTAAAAAGGAGCCGGCCGCCCCGAAAAAAGCAGCGGCAAAAAAGAAACCGGAAAAAACTTAAAGGCGCCAAAAATCGCTAAAAAGACGGGCTGTTAGCTTTATGTCAACAGACCCTAAGGGAGAGTCAGTATATGGTTAAAAGAAAAAAGAGTATCGCCATGATTCTTGCCGGAGGCCAAGGCAGCAGGCTTTATTCGCTGACCCAGAAGCTTGCAAAGCCCGCCGTGCCTTTCGGGGGAAAATACAGAATCATTGATTTTCCGCTTTCGAACTGCGTCAATTCCGGCATCGACACGGTCGGCGTCCTGACGCAATATCAGCCGCTGATTTTAAACGAGTATATCGGCAACGGACAGCCCTGGGACCTTGACCGCGCCCATGGGGGCGTGTTTGTCCTGCCGCCGTACCAGAAAAGCTCCGGCTCCGACTGGTATACGGGAACAGCCAACGCCATATACCAGAACATGCAGTTTATCACGCGTTATGACCCGGACTATGTGATTATTCTTGGCGGCGACCATATTTATAAGATGGATTATTCGAAAATGCTGGATTTCCATATCGAAAAGGAAGCCGACTGCACCGTGGCGGTAATGGAGGTTCCGAAAGAAGAAACGTCGCGATTCGGCATCATGAACACCCACGAAGATGGCAAAATCTATGAATTTGAGGAAAAACCGGTCGTTGCAAAAAGCCAGCTTGCGTCGATGGGCATATACATTTTTTCAATCGGCGTCTTAAAACAGTATCTTCAGGACGACGACAACGACCCTATCTCATCAAAGGATTTCGGCAAGAACATCATCCCCGCAATGCTTTTAAACGACTTGAGGCTTTTCGCGTACCGTTTTTCCGGCTACTGGAAAGACGTCGGCACGATCGATAGCCTGTGGGAAGCGAACATGGATTTGCTCGACCCCGCAAAACCGCTTGACTTAGGGTCCCAGGACTGGAAGATATACGCGCGAAACGCTGTGCGTCCGCCTCAGTTTATCTCAAAAACCGCCCATGTTCAAAACTCAATCATCACCGAGGGCACGGAGGTTCACGGTACTGTGGACTTTTCGGTCTTGTTCGCCGGAGTCGTTATTGAGGAGGGCGCGTCGGTCTGCGACAGTATCATCATGCCGGGCACCGTGATTAAAAAGGGTGCCGCGGTGCAGTACGCGATTATCGCCGAGAACTGTGTTATCGGGGAGGACGCCGTTGTCGGAAGCCGCCCGGAGGATACGTCGGATAAGGATGCGTGGGGCGTTTGCGTCATCGCGGGCGGCGTCAAGGTAGGCAAAGGCGCATTTGTTCACGCAAAGGCTATGATCGAGCAGGATATACCGGACAAAAAGGAGGCGGATGCCGAATGAAACAGGTACTGGGGATTGTATTTTCAAATATGCACGACCACATGGTGAGCGAGCTGACGGCTGCGCGATGCATGGGCTCCGTTCCGATCGGCGGGCGCTACCGCATGATTGACTTTGTGCTTTCCGGATTTGCGAACACCGGCATTGAAAACGTGGGGGTCATCACAAAAAACAACTACCAAAGCCTGATGAACCATCTCGGCAGCGGCCGCGAATGGGACCTTGCGCGGCGGCGCGGCGGGCTTGTCATCCTACCGCCCTTCGGCAATGTCGAAACAAGCGGGATGTACCGCGGCAGGATTGAGGCGCTGTCGGGCATCATGAGCCATATCAAAAGCACGCCGGGCGATTATGTAATCACCGCCGACTGCGATTTACTGGCGAACATCGACTATATGCCGTTTATCAAAAGCCACATCGATAGCGGCGCGGATATTTCGGTAATGTACAAGAAGATGCATTTAACCGGCGAGGTGACAAAGGATTTATGCACATTTTTACTCGACGGCGACGACATGGTGCGCGATATGCTGATAGAATCCGAGATCAAGGGCGAGCAAAATGTCTACATCAATACAATGATGATCTCAAAGGATTTACTTGACCGTATTGTAAACGACTGCTACAGCCGAAACCAGTTTTCATTTGAAAAGGACGTTTTGCAATCCGGGATCAACCGGTATAAAATCCATGCCTTTGAGCTTGAGGGTTACGCTGTGCGGATCAACAACATGAGAATGTATTATGAGGCCAATCTCGGCTTGCTTAATCCGCATGTGCGCGAGGAGCTGTTCCCGCACGACAGGCCGATTTATACAAAGGTCCGCGATGAGGCGCCGGTGCGCTACGGGCTTGACGCGCGCGTTTCAAACTCCCTTATCGCCGACGGCTGCGTCATAGAGGGCGAGGTCGAAAACTCGCTTCTTTTCCGCAGCGTAAAGGTCTGCAAGGGCGCGAAGGTCAAAAACTCAATCATAATGCAGGACACGGAAATCGGCGCCAACTCAAACTTGGATTATGTCATCACCGACAAGGACGTCATTATAAAGGATAGCCGCATGATCATGGGCTTCAGTACTTACCCGGTCTACATCTCAAAGGGCTCGAACGTATAGCAAACGGACCGGTACAACGATGGAAAGGGAGGATGAAAATGAAAATACTGTTTGCTGCAAGCGAAGCGGTTCCGTTTATTAAAAGCGGCGGCCTTGCGGACGTTGCGGGTTCGCTTACAGTTGCGGTCAGAAACCGCGGGCATGCGTGCAGGGTAGTTTTGCCGCTGTACGAGGATATCCCTCATGAGATGCGCCAGAATATGAAGTTTATCACATACTTTAACGTAACGCTCGGCTGGCGCAACCAATATTGCGGCGTGTTTGAGACAACGGTCGGCAAGCTGAAGTTTTATTTTCTTGACAACGAATATTACTTTAAACGCCGCGGACTGTACGGATTTTTTGACGACGGCGAAAGGTTTGCGTTTTTCTCAAAAGCAATCCTTGAGATGCTAAACCACATCGATTTTTCGCCGGAGATTATCCATTGCAACGACTGGCAAACGGCGCTTACTCCCGTTTATCTGGACGTTTTCTACCGGCACATTGAGAAGTTTAAGAACATCAAAACGGTCTTTACGATCCATAACATCCAGTATCAGGGAACTTATGACCTTCGCATCGCAACCGACGTTCTCGGGCTGCCGGAGTGGGCGGTCGAAAATATTGAATTCCAAAAGGACGCAAACTATCTAAAAGGCGGTATTGAGGCCTGCGACACGCTCACGACCGTAAGCCCGACGTATGCGCAGGAAATCCTCGACCCGTGGTTTGCTTATGGGATCGACCCGCTTTTACGGAAAAAACAGGAGAAGCTTTGCGGAATATTAAACGGCATCGATTACGTAGCGTATGACCCCTCAAAGGACGAGGTGATCCCATATACATACACCGCAAACGAACTTAAGGGAAAGGCGAAGAACAAAAAAGAGCTGCAACGCTACCTGAATCTTGAAGAGAAGAAGGACGCTATGCTAATCGGCATGGTATCACGGCTTGTCGGGCATAAAGGACTTGATCTTGTAAAGCAGGTTTTCGACGAAATCATGGAGATGAACGTGCAGTTTGTACTGCTTGGCTCCGGCGACCTGGAGTACGAAAACTTCTTTCGCGAGGCGCAAATGCGGTATCCCGGCAGAGTCTGCGCGCATATCGGCTATGACGATACGCTTGCGCGTAAGATTTATGCGTCCTGCGACGTGTTCCTCATGCCGAGCAAGAGCGAGCCTTGCGGGCTTTCGCAGATGATTGCGCTGCGTTATGGCACGATACCCATCGTCCGCTGCACCGGCGGACTGCGCGACAGCGTGTACGATTTTGGCGGAGAAACCGGCAACGGATACAACTTTTTAACCTATAACGCATACGACATGCTCGACGCGCTTCACCGCGCCTTTAGGGACTTTGCGGATAAAGATATCTGGAAAGCGCATATTAAAGCCGCGATGGGATTCGATTTCAGCTGGGGCAAATCGGCGATTGCATATCTTAATATTTACAAGAAATTGCTGACGCCAGACTAAGAACCTGTTCCCATAGGCTCAACCGCAATATAAGCAAAAGAACCGCGCTCTTAAAGCTGCGGTTCTTTTTATTTTTCCTGCTGATGCGCGGGAGGCGTGATATGTGCAAACCCGTCATACAATTTGTCAAGGTATGCAAACGAGCGCGCAGTTCCGATTGCAACGGATTCAACCGCATTTTCGGCAACGTAGGCACGCGCACGGGTATTGCGGGTGATAAGCTCGTCAAGGCCGTTTAACATAGAGCCCCCGCCGGTCATGACAATGCCATTTTCGCGGATGTCGCCCGCAAGCTCGGGGGGCGTTTTCTCAAGCACTGATTGTATCTCGCGGATAATAACGCTCGCAACGTCGAGAAGCGGCTCGATCAGCTCGCTGCGCCTTAACATAATCTGTTTCGGCAGGCCCGTCACAAGGTCGCGGCCTTTTGCGCTTCCCTCCAAGTCCTCGCTGCCGGGATAAACACTGCCAAGCTTGATTTTTATGTTTTCGGCTGTTTTTTCACCAATCAGTAAATTGTAGTTTGAGCGAATGTATTTGATAATCGCCTCATCGAACTTGTTTCCGGCGACGCGCAGCGAGGTTTTGCATACAATACCGTTGAATGAAAGCACCGCGATGTCGCAGGTGCCGCCTCCGATATCGACGACAAGGTTGCCGTCGGGCTTAGATAAATCCACGCCCGCGCCAATCGCCGCGGCAACAGGCTCCTCAATCAGGTAGACTTTGCGGGCTCCCGCCGCGGCGGCTGCGTTGATGACGGCGTTTGACTCCACACCGGTTATCCCCGACGGCACGCATACGCAAATACGCGGCTTTACAAGCTGGTTATAGTTGATTCTGTGCAAAAGGTGCTTAATGAGCACTTCAGTCGTTCTAAAATCAGAAATAACGCCGTCCTCAAGCGGCCTGATGACCTCAATCGTATCAGGCGTGCGGCCAACCATGCGGTAAACGTCGCCGCCGATGCCAAGAATCTCACCGGTACGCTTTCTTACAGCGACGACGGACGGCTCTTTTATAATCTTTTCGCGCTTTGAATCGATAACCAGAATCGTAGAGGTTCCCAAATCGATTCCAATATCAAGAGAAGGCAATCAAATTCACATCCAATATAACATCTTTAATAACTATTATAGAATTTTTTGCGCCATATTTCAACCGTCTTCGATATTTTTCGTCAATAAATGCTGTAAATTTGTATATCGAAGCACTTTTCGATGGTTTTCCACCATTGTATATACTGTATTTTTTGTACCGAGTATAATCATGACACGCTTAGCTCTGGTAACACAAGTATACAATATATTACGATAATACAGTTTTGGATGAAAGCTCATCAATGGCATAATTACGGCCTCGAATTCGCTGCCTTGGCTCTTGTGCACGGTGATTGCCCAAGCGTGTTCGATTTCGTCGGCCATGTCAAACGAATACTCGGCGACACGGTCTTCAAATCTGATCAAGATGCTCTGGCTTTGCCTTACAAGCATTTCGATGACGCCGATGTCGCCGTTGAAGATACCGGCGCCGGCTTCCCCGCCGTCTTTTTCCCACGGGATGTCGTAGTTGTTCTTGATTTGCATGACCTTGTCGCCCTCGCGCAAAATCCGCGAGCCGAGCTTTTGCTCGTTCTTCTCAGGCGTTTCAGGGTTTAGTTTTTCCTGCAAAAGACGGTTTAATTCGATGCTTCCGAGGGCGCCGACCCTGCTCGGGACAATTACCTGTATATCCCAGAGGGGCGAGTAGCCATATGCCTTCGGCAAGCGGAAAGCGCACAGCTCGACGACGGTTTTGGCGGTTTCTTCGTAGGCGGTTCTCGTTAGAAAAAAGAAATCGCTGCTTTTCGTTTGAAGGTCGGGATGCTCCCCGCGGACGATTTTATGCGCGTTCGATACGATGGCGCTTTCCGTTTCCTGCCTGAAAATCTCGTTTAGATGCACCATGGGAATCATATCGCTGTCGATTAAATCCCGAAGCACGTTGCCCGCGCCGACGCTTGGAAGCTGGTCGGGGTCGCCGACAAGTATCAGCCGGCAGCTCATTTTCATCGCTTTCAAAAGGCTGTGCATCAGTTTCGCGTCGACCATCGAAACCTCGTCGAGGATTACGGCGTCAAGGCGCAGCGGGTTTTTCTCGTTTCGCTTGAACTTTATTTCGCCGCCCGCGTTTTGATCCCTGAAATCAACCTCAAGCAGGCGGTGGATCGTCTTAGCGTCACGACCTGTAAGCTCCGACATGCGTTTTGCGGCGCGCCCGGTAGGTGCGGCAAGGGCGGCTTTTCCGCCCTGCGTCTCCAAAATGGAAAGGATTGCCTTTAGCGTTGTGGTTTTGCCGGTTCCGGGGCCGCCGGTCAGGATAAAAATATTATTCGACAGCGCCGATTCAATCGCTTTTACCTGAAGCGGCGCGTATCCGATCGAAAAGTTTTCCTCAAGCGCCTTGATTTCCTTTTGGAAGCTTCGGTTTTGCGGAGGCGTAGTTCCAAGCATCATGCGGACGCGCCCTGCGATATAAGTTTCAGCGTCATATAAATCCGGCAGGAACAAAAACCGCGAGCCGTCTACGCAATCGCTTTCGAAGGTCGAGTCTTCGGTACAGGAAAGCGCCGCATCCTCCAGCTTGAATAAATCGGCGTCAAGCAAACCGGCGGCAGTCTTAAGAAGCTTGTCCAAAGGCAGGCACGTATGCCCGTTTGAGAGGTTGTGCGTCAAAACATGAAAGATTCCGGCGCGCAGTCGGGCGGGGGAGTCCGCGGCGACGCCGAAGTTGGCGGCGATCAAGTCGGCCTTTTCAAACGTGACGCCGACGTCGCCGCCACAAAGCAGATATGGATCGGCGCGGATGATTTCCATGGCAAGCGGGCCCCACTTTTTCCACGCGCGGATAGCCGCCGACGCTCCGACGTCGTGGCGGGCAAGCTCGAGCATGACGGCGCGCAAGCCGTGGATATTGCGGTATTCCTCCGAGATTGCAATTGCTTTTTGGGGAGAGATTCCTTTAATCTCCGAAAGCCTTTCCGGATGCTTTTCGATGATCATGAGCGAGTTGTCGCCGAAAAAATCCACCAGCCGTTTCGCGGTGCGGGGGCCAAGCCCCTTTACCGCACCGGACGACAGGTACTTGAGAATCGCGGCCGCAGTCGCAGGTAAGGCCTGCTCATACGCCTCCGCCTTAAACTGCGAGCCGTAAACGGGGTGTGAGACATATTTTCCGGTTACTTTTACATCTTCGCCTGTGCAAACGCCGTAAAGCGGACCCACGACAGTGATTGGGTTGTTGTTATAGTCAAGCTCAAGCACGGCGAAGCCGCTTTCTTCGCTTGCAAAAACCACGCTTTCAACCGTTCCCTGTATGGTAATCATATCATCCACCGCTACACCGCCTTTAACATCTATACTATTTTACCTCAACATGGCGTTTATGTAAATATTCAAGACTTTTTATCGTATCCGGAACATCAGATATTTCGCATATGCACGCGCCGCCGATCTCGTTTAGCAGATTCTCGCAGATTTGCCTGCATTCCTCATTAAGCCCCATGTCGACGAACAGGATGACGTCCCCGGAGTCCCGCCAATCCGCGGAAAAGGACAGCCGAATCTGCGCTTCAAGGCAATCGGGTTCATTATCCAGCAAAATCACCCGGTACCCGCGCAATACGTCGCCCGGTTTTTTAAAAGACTGCCAAAACCACGTGCCGCACTGAACAATTCCCACGGACGCAAAAAGGCACAGAAAAATCCACATCATCATTTCCATGAAAAAGCCCCCTCTTTATCTTTTCTACACTAAACCATTCTATGTCACCGGTTAAAAAAAGTGAAAAGACTATACCCTTGATATACAATTTACAACGCGCCTCATAAGCTGTGAATTTTTCCCATCTGCCTTGCAAAAGAAAAAAATTCACGCTTTGAGGTCGTAGAGTTTTGCCCTGCTATTTTTATGTCAGAGCAAGGCAAAAAACGCAGTAATACTGACGTATTACGAGTATTTTTAACGCCGCTATGGCGCAAAAATAGGGGGCAAAACCGCGTTGTACATTGTATATCAAGGGTACTATTGTAAATTTTTAATATTTAATGTACAATATGTAGTATGGAAAGAAGGTTTCGCTTGATGAAAATACTGGCTGTGGATTTAGGCGACGCAAGGACAGGTCTTGCCTGCTGCGACGAAGCGGAAATTCTGGCGTCGCCTGTCGGCGTGATACATGATAAAAACTTTCATACAGTGCTTGAAAGGGTAGCGGCGGCAGCGCGCAAGCAGAGCGCGGAGGAAGTCATCGTCGGGTATCCCAAGAACATGAACAACACAATCGGTGAGCGCGCAAAAAAATGCGAGCTCTTTTCTGAAAAGCTCGCGGGGCTGCTCGATGTGCCGGTAAAGCTTTGGGACGAGCGCAGTACAACAGTTTCGGCTCACAATATCTTAAACGAGACGGATACAAGAGGTAAAAAGCGCAAGAATATTATCGACGCGGTGGCGGCGACTATCATCTTGGAGAGTTATCTGATGCACAGGCGAAGACTACCCAAAGTATAAATAAAATTATTTATACTAAATGTATCACAACGAAATCTTATAATAACGTCGCGATAATCAGCATTTCTTCAATTTCCTGATAAATCTTTGCGAACATCTCAACAGGCAGCGGGTTTTTGCCCAATCCCACTTCAATGGTAAAGCCGGGGCGGTGGAACTTGTCGATAAACCAGTCCTTGAGCCCGCCGTGGGAAGCAAGCTCCACCGGCGTGGACGGCACATACCCGCTTGACGCCGCAAGGATTTGAGCCATCAGACGGCTTCGCGTCGGCGTATGCTCGCCGTATTTATAGTATATCTCCTCACCTTGCGAGTGGAAGCTGTACAGCGTGCGCGGCTGGTACGTCAGGCAAAACGTGGTTATAGCGCGGGTTTCAGGCTCGCTGTTGGGGTGTGGGCCGCCGTACCGGGTAGGCGAGGGGCCTGTGACGCCGGCTTCTATTTCCATCTTCTGTAAAACACACCAGCCGGCGTCAAAGTTATGGTTTATGTCGACGCCGTTGGCGTTTGCCTGCCACAAAAGGTAATCGCCTTTACAGATGTTTTCCACGGAATCACCCATACGGCCTGCGCCGGGCTTCCCGGAAAGAGAAATCTCCACTCCGTCGGGGTTAAGGCATGGTACGATTACAAGTGAGCGCCCGTTTAACGCTTTCCTCACGTCAATGTCCGATACCTTTCCGCCGGTCTCGAGATTTTTCAGAAGAATCTCGCAAAACCGGATCAACAAAAGCGTCGTGATCCATTCGAGCCCGTGGGTCGCCCCAACGAACAGCGTCGCGCCCATCGGGTTGCCGATGCAAAGCGCCGGGATTTGCCTGCCAAGAACAGACCGCCCGATCGGGAACACCTTCAGCCTCTTGTATTTTTTTCTAAGCTCCTCGATTACCTGTATCGTGCCCGCAGCGGTTGGCGGTGCGGCGTAAAAATTCTGGGTCATACCGAAAGCCTCCTTTGGTTGCATGATACATATGTATGAGTGTGACAAGTTTCGGTATTCTGCGGACGTACTATATTTTAAGGGATTGATAACATGGATTTTTTTGAAAAGAAAATATCGTCGAAAACAATCTACAGCGGCAAGGTGCTGACCTTGCAGGTTGACGATGTAAAGCTTCCAAACGGCAATACGGCAAGCCGCGAGGTCGTGCGTCACAACGGCGGCGTTTCGGTGGTAGCAATCGATGAGGATAAAAACCTCTTGCTTGTGCGGCAATACAGGTATCCATACGGCGAAAACCTGCTGGAGATTCCGGCGGGGAAGCTCGAAAAAGGCGAAGACCCTGAGCTGTGCGGGATACGTGAGCTTCGGGAAGAAACAGGATATGAAGCGGGTAATTTTAAGTTTTTGGCGGAATTTTACCCCACGCCCGGCTATACGGACGAGCGGCTGTATATTTTCACGGCGGAAAATCTCACCTATAAAGGTCAAAAGCTTGACGCCGACGAATTTTTATCGGTGCAAAGGATTCCGCTTGAAAAGGCGGTTGAAATGTGCTTTAACGGCGAGATAAAGGACGCAAAGTCAGTAATCGGGATATTGATGTACAACAAAAATAACAGTTGATTTTAATTTTAAATCTGACGGAAAGGGTGGCATGTATGAAAAAAGCGATAATTGCCTTGATATGCTTGATACTTGCCGTCCTGCCGTTATCCGGCTGCCGTCACAGCCTAAACTCCTCCGGCAGCCAGTCAGGCGTCCGGTATGACGTCTTTGAAACGGCAGAAAACCTTGACCCGCAGTTTGCCACAGGTATAACGGAGCGTCTGGTTATCGGGAATATTTTTGAGGGGCTTTTGTCGCGCGACGAGAACGGCGAGCTCACTGAGGGCGCGGCTGAGCGGTACGAAATCTCGCCCGACGGTTTGATACTCACGTTCAGGATACGCAGCGACGCGAAATGGAGCAACGGAAAGCCCGTTACCCCTGACGATTTTGTCTTTGCGTTCAGGCGGATGTTCGACCCGGGAATGCCGTCGCCCTTTGCGATGGAATATTCGGCGATTGAAAATGCCGTGAAAATTCTAAACGGAGAAGCGCAGCCAAGCAGCCTTGGCGTGATCGGGAAAAGCGGCGGTGAGCTTGAGATACGGCTGTCAAGGGCAAGCCCGTACTTTCCCGAAAGTCTTGCCGAAACACCTGCGATGCCGTGCAATGAAGAATTTTTTATCGAATCGCGTGGGCGCTACGGTCTTGAGAAAAGGCTTGTGAATTCAAACGGGCCATACAGCCTTGACAGGTGGGATAACGAATCTGCCGTCACGCTTCGCCCCAACCAGAATTATAACGGCGAGGCAAAGGCTGCTTTAAACGTCAGCTTAACATTTGGGAACATGAATGAAAAGCTTTTACGCTTTACAGACGGGCTGACAGATATCATAGAGCTTACGGATGAGGAAGCCTCACCCTTTATCGAGAAAGGATATACCGCGAAAGCCTTTGACGGCAGGGTTTGGTGCGTAGTGTTCAACACAGATTCCGCGGTATGGGGCAACCCGCTGTTAAGGCAGGCGCTTGCGCTGACAGCGGACCGCGAAAGCCTTTCTGAAATATTGTCGCCGGAGTATACCATAACGGAGTTTGCCGTTCCGGCGGCGGCGACGATTGCGTACAAGCCTTACCGCGAGCATGTGCGCGCGTCGCCCGTACCGTTTGACCCGGAGCAGGGCAAGCGGCTTTTCGAAATGGGAGTACACGCCCTTGGGATGGACGGCGCCGTATCCGACGTCATCCATGTCCCTGAAAAGCCGGAGAATACGCTTGCGATGAATATCTTCCAACAGAGCTGGCAACGAAGTCTTTCGACGTATATAAGCGTTGAATCCGAGCCGTTTGACGCGGTTTACCTCAGGCTGCTGGAAAAGGATTACAGCATGGCGTTTTTCCCGCTTGCATCGCCAATGCCAAAGGCCGTGTCGTTCCTCTCTGCTTTTTCGGGGAAAAACGGCTTCCCCAGCTACGAAAGCCCGTTATTTGAGGCGGCCGTAAACGAAATCTCCGGCGCGATGAGCATGGATGAAGCGGCGGCGCACGCCGCCCGCGCCGAATCGCTGCTGCTTCAGGACGCGGTGGTGATTCCGGTGTTTCTGGAAAAAACATATGTCGTCATATCCCCGGATATAAATGGGTTAAGTGCGTCGGGCTTTCCCTCGCAGCTCCGGTTTTGGCACGCGAAAATATAAAGATGGACATTATAGAACAGGATATATATAATAAAAGCAGAAGCATTATTAAAATGGGAGGAATCAAATGCATTATGGGAAAACGCGTTTTGGCATTCGATTTAGGGGCGTCGAGCGGAAGAGCGATGCTGGCGCGGTTTGACGGCTCCGGTATTGAGATTGAGGAGATCCACCGCTTTTCAAACGACCCCGTGCTTGTGAACGGCACGCTCTACTGGGATGTACTGCGCTTGTTTTTCGAGATCAAGCAGGGAATCTCAAAGGCGCACCACGCGGGCGGATTCGACAGCATCGGGATTGATACGTGGGGCGTCGATTTCGGTTTTTTAGACGAGGACGGCATCTTGATCGAAAACCCGGTGCATTACCGTGATACGCGCCATGCCGGGTACGGAGAGAAAGCTTTTAAGAAGCTCTCAAAGGAACGGGCTTATGAGATATCGGGACTGCAGTTCATGGACATCAATACGGCGATACAGCTTTATTCGATTGCGGAAAACCGCCCGCAGCTTCTAAAGCGCGCGAAAACAATGCTGTTCATGCCGGATTTGCTCTGCTACATGCTGACGGGTGAGAAGAACACGGAGTATTCAATCGCATCGACCAGCCAATTGCTTGACGCGAAAAAACGCGATTGGAGCGGCGAAATCCTAAATGCGCTCGGGATTCCTAAGGATCTGTTTGCGCCAATCGTAAAAAGCGGGACAAAGGTCGGCAGGCTTTCCGATGAAATTTGCAGTGAGCTTGGCGTTTCGCCTGTAGACGTTATTGCGACATGTGAGCATGACACGGCGTCCGCAGTCGTGAGCGTTCCCGCCGCCCATGAGGACTTCATCTATATCAGCAGCGGGACATGGTCGCTTTTCGGCACGGAGCTGAAAGAGCCGATGCTCGATGAAAAAGCGCGAAAATACAACATCACCAACGAGGGCGGTTTCGGCGGCAGCATCCGTTTTTTAAAGAACATCATGGGGCTGTGGCTGATACAGGAAAGCCGCCGCCAATGGATACGCGAGGGCAAGACATACAGCTTCCAGGAGCTTGAGGGCTATGCGCGGGAAGCTTCCCCGTTTCAGTGCTTTATCAACCCGGACGCGCCCGAGTTCATACCGCAAGGCAATATGCCGCGCCGCGTTCAGGAATACTGCAAGCGCACGGGCCAGTACGTGCCGGAAAACCCCGGCGAAATCCTGCGCTGCATTTACGAGAGCATCGCGATGACATACCGCGAGAGCTACAGAATGATAAGCGACGCAACAGGCAAGCAGTATTCCGCGATACACATTGTGGGCGGCGGCACAAAGGACAGCCTGCTTTGCCGGATGGCGGCGGACGCGTGCGGCGTAAACGTGACGGCGGGCCCGGTTGAGGCAACGGTGCTCGGCAACGTGGCGGTTCAGCTGATTGCCATGAATGAGATAGCGGACATATCAAAGGCGAGGAAAATCATATCCGATTCGCAGAAGATCACATCATATACGCCCAAGGACACGCAAGATTGGGACTTGGCGTTTATAAAATATAAAGCAGCCAAATAATAAAAAGGAGAGATTTGTTTGAAAAAGGCATTGTCAATCTGTCTGGCCCTGCTGATTGCCGCGTCGTTGAACGTTATGGCATTTGGCGAAATCGGGACCGGCGAATTCCGGGACGGCGAAATCGGGACCGGCGAATACCGGGACGGTGAAATCAAGGTTCAGCGCGTAAGGATTTATTCGCGGAACCACACAGTGAGGGTAGGCAACACATTGGAGATTGAAGCACGTATTTACCCGGAGCACGCGCCATATGAGCGCATTGAGTGGGACGTCAGCAACTGGGACATCGCCGGCCTCGACAATTATTACGGCTATAATGACCGGTATGTCGACCTCGTCGCTTACCGACCAGGAACCGTCAACGTAATGGTGCGTGTTTATGACTGGGACGGCAGAAGGGTTGCCGGGGATGTTATGACCGTCACCGTAACCGGCCCGGGCGGAAGGCCGGACCCTACCCCTACTCCTACACCGAGGCCGGTGCCGAACCCCACCCCTCAGCCTGCCAACATTGGCGGAAAAATTTCCGAAGCAACGGTGACGTCCGCTGTACGCGCAAAAGCCGAAAGGGGCAAAATTACCCACACGACGTTCAGGGGATATACGAGCGTTTCGGCTAACACCTTGAAAGCGGCCAACACCGAAATGCAAAAGGCGGGCGGCGTTGTGCGCCTGAAATTTGACACCTTGAGCGACGCAAACCCGAAATCCGTTGAGGGCCGCATGACCGTTGACCCAAGGAACACCACGAACGTGAAAGGGGATATACAGCTCGGCGTTTTTACAAACGACGGGGCGACAGGCGACACGAGAAGGGCGTTTGAGAATTCCTTCAGTAACCGGTTTGCAGTAATCCGGGCGGCGCATTCGGGCAGTTACGGCATGAAAGTGGACTTTGCGGTTAAAACGGGGTCCCATCTTAGCAACGCAACAAATCTTTTCCTTTACAGCTACAACCCCAAAACGGCTCAGTACCAACTGATACAAAACCCGAAGATTTCATTTGATTCAAACGGATTTTTACATTTTACGAGCTCTATTGGCAACGATTTGATTGTTTCAGACGGCCCGCTGCGAAGCAGATAAATTCATTGGCTGCACACAAAAAAACCGCCCCTCTTTCTTTACAGAGGGGCGGACTTTTTGATAGATTGGTTTTGATACGCTGCCAATTCCTTAGATTGGCGTTGTCAACGGTTTTCCACGGCACTGCGCGCTCCGCGCCGGCCGGACCAGCATTGGTTTCACATGAACGCCGAACACTTTTTCACGGTGCTTTCACCACCGTGACCGCCAAGATTACATGAAATAACATCGCAACTTTTTAAATACACTATGATTACAGCGCGTTCAATTCATGTCCTGCCGCGCTCCGCGCGGTGATTTTTCAATACGTCCCTGCGATTCACGCGAACCCCTTGAAACAGCAGACAAGCTATTTCATTGGACTCATCTCTTTCTACAAATACTTAAGAATACTGAGACTAATGCTGTTCATAAATTCGGGAACCAAGACAGACCTCGAACTTATCTATTCGCCGTTTTATATTCTGTCGGGTTAAAGAAGCTAAATCGGCTTCCGCCTAAAGGCGCAGGTTTCTCCCGCATACATTGCGGCCAACGCTGCCTAATACATCTGTGCCTCTTTAAACGATTGGGGCCGGCGTAACGCCCCAAATTAAGATGTGTGCTTCATCGTACATCGGAACCACCGCCTTTGTAAAATTTGCACAAAAGGGATTTGATCCCTTCCTGTACTCTTAGTATACCATGAATTTATCATTTGTCAATATAAAATTATAAATAAATTGTAAACATTATATCGAATATAAACAAACGACAAATGTTATAAAATTTTGACAATCGCGTAAATCCATTGACTTATGGGGCAAAATAATATAAAATAAGGTTACATCAAAGGCAAGGAGGGTTGAAATGCCGGATAATAGCATGGAACTTGAATACGGCGCTGAAATTCTAACGCTGGTTGACGATGACGGCGAGGAGCACGAGTTTGAGCTTGTGGATTCCGAGGAGCTTGAAGGCACGCGGTACGTGGCGCTTGTGCCTGTATTTGACGACGCGCAGGAGCAGCTCCAAGACAGCGGCGAATTGATTGTTTTGCGAATTGTGGAAGAAAATGACGAGGAATTCCTTGAGGCGATAGAGGAAGAGGAAGAATTCGACAGGATTAGCGAGTTCTTTATGGAGCGGCTTTCCGACGAATTTTATTTTGAGGAAGAAGACGATCAGGAAGACTAGGATCTTATACCCCTGCCCAGCTCGCTTAAATGTTGTGCGCATATAATCCAACACTTACAAAAAGGGGGCTCGGCGCTGGACGAAGATTGCAGACCTCCCGGGGTTTCCCGGACGAAGGGAGCGTGAAGCGTCAAGGAGAGCATACCCACCCTGTCTTAGGACGGGTTCTAGTCGGCAACATACGGCTTGGCGGGGTTATTTTTAAAGCAGACCGGGGACTGTCGCGTCCCCGGTTTTACCTTGTATTCAGGAGATGGAAAGATGCCGGAACAATTTTCAAGAACGGTCGCGCTGATCGGCGAAGACGCCGTTATAAAGCTTGGACGCTCACGCGTGGCGGTGATTGGCGTCGGCGGCGTCGGCTCTTATGCGGCGGAGGCCTTGGCGCGGTGCGGCGTCGGAGCGTTTTTGCTGGTGGACCGCGATGTTGTTGCGGTTTCAAACATCAACCGGCAGCTTCACTCGACAATGGATACCGTCGGGCAGTACAAGGCGGAGCTGATGAAAGCAAGGATTCTGGCAATCAATCCCGAAGCGAAAGTAAGCGTTAAAAACGAGTTCTGTCTGCCGGAGAACATAAGCGAAATTTTATCGGGGGACTTTGATTACATCATCGACGCGGTCGATACCGTTACCGCGAAGCTTGCGATTATCTGCGAGGCGAAAAGCCGCGGTACCCCCGTGATAACGGCGATGGGTGCGGGCAACAAGCTCGACCCCGCGCGATTTGAGGTCGCCGATATTTACGATACCGGCGTCTGCCCGCTTTGCCGCGTGATGCGCCGCGAGCTTAAAAAGCGCGGGATCACCGGCGTGAAAGCCGTATACTCGAAGGAGCCGCCGACGCCTGCCGCAATACCGGGGGAAAAGCCGGGAACTCCCGGGAGCATATCGTTTGTGCCGCCGGTTATGGGATTCATAATCGCGGGCGAGGTTGCCGCGGATCTGGCGGGCCTTAGAGGAGGGCGGGAATGATTATTTTAGCGTCGGCGTCGCCGCGCCGCAGGGAGTTGTTAAGTCTAATCACGGGCAATTTTACCGTGACGGCCGCCGATGTTGACGAAAGCTTCAAAGAGGGGACCGACCCGCGCAGGCTTGTCGAAGAGCTCTCGCTTAAAAAGGCGAAGGCTGTGTTTTGCGCCCATCGAAGCGGCTGTGTAATCGGCGCGGATACAGTCGTTGCAATCGGCGGGGAGATCCTTGGCAAACCGCGCGATGAAGCCGACGCCTTCGCCATGCTGCGGCAGCTTTCGGGATGTACGCACACGGTTTTTACCGGCGTGAGCATTATGGCGCCCGGTATCGCAAAAACCTTTTCACAGGCGGCGGACGTTACATTTTTCGAGCTTTCGGACGATGAGATTCAGAAATATATCGAAACCGGCGAAGCATTCGACAAAGCGGGCGCTTACGGCATACAAGGCAAGGGAGCGCTGCTTGTATCCGGGATTGACGGCGACTTCTACACCGTCATGGGGCTGCCTGTCGGAACGCTCTACCGAAAGCTTTTAGCGCTCAAATTGTTAGAAAACAATTAATATTGTTAAATTTATGCAATAATATAAGAATAATGTTGAGAATCCGGTAATTTATTGGTATAATATAAGTTGTGCTTAATGGTTAGGCTGCCGTTAACTTAAACATTTTCGACAACAATAAGGAATCGTCAAAATACATGCTGTGGCACGGAAAGGATAGGCAGGATGTTTTCAAAAGATATTGGAATAGACCTTGGCACCGCGAACACCTTGATTTTTATGAAAGGCAAGGGTATCATTATGCGCGAGCCGTCCGTCGTGGCGGTTGACGTGAGGACGGATACCGTCCGCTATGTCGGGCGTGAGGCAAAGGAAGTCATCGGAAGAACTCCAGGCTCCATCGTCGCGGTAAGGCCGCTCAAGGACGGCGTGATCGCCGATTTTGACATCACGGCCAGCATGCTCCAGTTATTCATAAGAAGGGCGGTTGGCAACACGTTTTTATCACGGCCCAGAGTGCTTATATGCATACCGTCGGGCGTTACGGACGTTGAGCGCCGCGCCGTAAAAGAGGCGACGCTGAAGTCCGGGGCGAAGCACGTCTCCATCATCGAGGAGCCAATGGCGGCCGCGATCGGGTCGAATTTGCCGGTTGCCGACGCGACGGGCAGCATGGTCGTAGACATCGGCGGCGGCACCACCGAGGTTGCCGTGATTTCGCTCGGAGGCATTGTCGCTTCAAAATCAGTGAGAGTGGCGGGCGATGAGCTTGACGCCTCTATCATCGCTTATATCAAGAAAAAATATAACCTGTTGATCGGCGAACGCACGGCTGAGAACATCAAGATGCAGGTGGGCAGCGCATACCCGTATGAGGACGAGCGCGATTTTGAGATCAAAGGGCGCAACCTTGTGGACGGATTGCCTAAAAACGTCTTTGTAACGCCGTCGGAAATCAGGCAATCGATAGCGGACCCGATTTCCTCGATATTGGACGCCATCCGCGTAACGCTTGAGCGCACTCCGCCGGAGCTTGCGGCGGACATCATCGACCACGGCATAACCCTGACGGGCGGCGGCGCGCTTTTGCGCGGCCTTGACGCGTTGATTACCCAGGAGACCGGGATGCCCGTACACATTGCCGACAACCCGCTTGACTGCGTTGCGAACGGCACCGGCATCGCCCTTGAGGACATCAAGCTGTTAAGCGAGATAAACGATAACGACGAGAAAAACAACCGCTAAAGGTCGCGGCCTCAATGAACGATTTTGTAAAAACTTTTAAATTTAAAGTGTTGATTGCGTTGCTGTGCGTTATGCTCGGATTTATGGTGATGTCCGTCTATACCGGCGGAACCTCGTCTTTCTTTTCGCAGATCGTCAGTATCATAACGCTTCCGGCGCAGCGGTTTTCGTCGTCTGTCTCAAACAGCGTGTCGGGATTTTTCGACCGGTTTTTAGACGCGGGCGAAACGTACCGGCAAAACGAGCTGATGCGTGAGGAGATAAACGAGCTTCGCAAAAGGCTGGTGGATTACGATAAAGTCAAGCATGAAAACGAACAGCTCCGGAAAATCAGCGGCATACAGCAAATATTGCCCGACCCGACCTTTGAACCGGCGTCGGTTATTGCAAGAGACCCCTCCGACCCCTTTAGCTCGTTTACAATAGACAAGGGGACGCTAAACGACGTCTCGTACCTTGACCCTGTCATCACCGACGAGGGGCTTGTCGGCTATGTTTCACAAGTGGGCCTCACCACCGCGAAGGTCGTTACAATCCTTGACATCAACATTAATATCGGCGCGTACAGCAGCGCCACAAGGGACGTCGGCATAGTCACCGGCACGGTTGACCTTGCGATTCAGGGCTTGTGCCGGATGGAGTACATCCCGCGGGATTCCGAGATTGAAAAAGGCAACATCATACTTACAAGCGGCGGCGAGATTTATCCGAAGGATATTATCATCGGCACGGTCGAGGAAGTAAAAACAAGCGCAAGCGGCGTAAGCGTCGTTACCGTCATACGGCCCGCCGCGCAGATACAAACCGTAAAAGACGTGGTCGTCGTCACATCGTTTGCAGGCCAAGGGGGAGGAGGCGGAGCCTCGTGAATAGTACGGCAAGGCAAAACATTTTTAAAAATGTTTTATTTGTGCTTATACTGCTTTCATTATATGTGCTGCAAAGCGTGCCGGGGCTCTTCGCCATATACGGCGTAAAGCCTTTCCTCACCATACCCGCGGCGATCGCCATCGCTATGCTCGAGGGCGAATTCTCAGGCGGAATATACGGCGCGGTGGCGGGGCTTTTGTGCGATATGGGCGGTCTTTTACTGTTCGGCTATAACGGGCTTGTCACGGCGGCCTGCTGTATTGCGGCGGGGCTTTTTGTGATTCACCTTATCCGCTGCAATATCTTTGCGTTTTTGCTGTTTTCGATCTTCACGATGCTGCTGCGCGGGGCGGCCGAATACTTTTTCGCCTACGGCATGTGGAACCACCAGGACGTATCCCGGATTTTCCTGAACGTGACGCTGCCCGCCGCACTTTATTCGGTCATAGCGGGAATCCCGCTGTTCTTTTTATTGCGCTGGATGCACCGCCGCTTTCCCGTGCCTGAGGGTGACGAGGTATGAACAAGCCGGGATTCAGAATCGTCTTTGCGGCGCTTATAACGCTTTTTGTGATGGGATTTTTCGCATACAGGCTCATGAATATCCAGATCGTCAACGCAGAGGAGATTAAAAAGCAAATACTCAGCGACTCGCAGTATGAGCAGGTCATCAAAGCGACCAGAGGCGAGATCGTGGATAAAAACGGCGACCCGTTCGCTGAAAACATAATGGGGTACGACGTCGTCATTGACAGGGCAATGCTGCCCCGCGACCGCGAAAACGATATTTTGCTCGAGCTTACGCGCCTCTTTGACAGGCTTGGCGAGGAATGGATAGACAATCTTCCAATCACGGCATACATGCCGTTTTCATACCTTAATGACCGCGAAAACGACGTTGCGCGGCTAAAGCGGCTTGTCGACGTAAACGAATACGCCACGGCCGAGGACGTCATATCGTGGCTGAATGCGCGTTACAGGCTGGAGGGATACTCCCCGCTCGAAGCAAGGAAAATCGCCGGTATCAAATACGAGATGGAGCAGCGCGGCTTTAACCCGTCGGTGCAGTATACGTTTGCGAAAAACATCGGGATTTCGTCCGTTATACGGATCAAGGAGCTAAGCTATCAGCTTCCTGGGGCAGACATCATTGAAAGCACCGTGCGCAGCAACCCGTCGGGAGAAATCGCGCCACACCTGATAGGGCTTGTCGGCCCCATCTACAGGGAGGAATACGAGGAGCTTAAGCAAAAAGGCTATGCCATGAACGATATCATCGGCAAAAGCGGAAGCGAGCTTGCGTTTGAGGAGCACCTCCGCGGAGAAGACGGGCTTCGCGAAATTTTCACCGACCACACCGGCAAGGTCATCAACGTGGAGGAGACGCGTTCGCCGGTTCCCGGCAACACGGTGCGGCTCACAATCGATAAAAATCTCCAGCTCGCAGCGCAGGAATCGCTTATAAAACAAATCTTAAACCTCAATGAAACGGCAAGGCCAAGGGAGGGCCGCGAGGCTGACTACGGCGCGGTTGTCGCAATAGAGGTCAAAACGGGCAAGGTCTTAGCATGCGCCACATACCCCTCCTACGATTTAAACCGCTACCTTGAGGATTACGCTATCCTTGCAGGCGACGAGGCGGGTACTCCTTTACTAAACCGCGCCCTGTTCGGCGCTTATGCCCCCGCCTCAAGCTTTAAGCCGGTGGTAGCGACGGCGGCGATGGGCAACGGTCTGATCGGAGAGGGCTCCACATACCTTTGCAGCCAAGTCTTTACCTTGCCGGGAAGCCAGCATAGGTTTACATGCCTTGGTTTTCACGGTAACACGAACCTGTATAACGCCATGCGTGTTTCGTGCAACATTTTCTTTTATAACGCGGGGCTGAACGTCGGCATCGACAAGGTGAACGAAACTGCAAGGATGTACGGGTTAGGCGAGCCGACGGGGGTTGAGCTTGCCGAGCGCGTGGGTTACCGCTCAAGCCCCGTAACGAAAGAGAACTTAGGCGCAGGGGAATGGTTTTTAGGCGACACGCTGCAATCGTCGATTGGACAGCTTTACCACTCGTTCACGCCTTTGCAGCTTGCAAATTACGCCGCCACCATAGCAAACCGCGGCACGCGGATGAAGCTCACCTTGGTGGATGAAATCATGGATTACGCGCAAAAGGAAACGGTGGAGGCGTTTCGCCCCGTTGTAGCGGAGCAGATGCCGTATCCGCGCGAGGCGTTCGAGGCCGTTGTCAGCAGCATGGTCGCGGCGTCGGGGCCGAGCGGGACGGCGCGGATATTCAGCTATTACCCGGTCACGGTGGCGTCTAAAACAGGTACGCCCGAGACCGCCGACTTATGCAACTCGGTGTTTATCGCCTTTGCCCCGGCGGAAGACCCCGAGATCGCCGTTGCCGTCGTGATTGAAAACGGATGGCACGGCTTTACCTCGGCGCCTGTGGCGAAGGATTTGTTTGACGAATATTTCGGGTTTAACCGGGCGGCGGCCACGCCGTCCGTCACATAAAAATACGAAGGCGTTTTTTGTTACAAGTGCTGAAATTATAATAGCATACTATAATTTGGTTTAGATATATGGTAAAATAAGCGCTGTATAGTTAATCAACCCGAAAATCCTTTGATGTTTTTAAGTTGATTGACTATGTTGTGAGGTGAGCTTGTGAAGCTGGTTTTTGTGTGTTCAGGAAAGGGCGGGGCCGGCAAATCCTGTGTTTGCGCGTATACCGCCGCCGCAATGGCAAAGACGGGCAAAAAAACCCTGCTGATCGATATGGGCGGCGTTCCCGGTTCGCTTGACCTGATACTGGGCGCGCAGGATTACGCGGTATTTAACCTGGGCGACGTGCTTAAAGGCGATTGCGAGCCTGAGAAAGCAATCGTTGCGGTTGAAGGGTACAAGGATTTGTTTTTGCTTCCGGCAGGAATCCCTCCCCGCGACAAGGCGGATAAAAATAGCCTTGACAAAGTGATAGAGCAGGTAAAAGGCGAGTATGAGTTTGTTTTTTTAGACAACCCGGATTTTGACGCTTTAAAACCGCAACCGGACGATACAATCCTGCTTGTCACAACGCCGGATACGCTTTCCGTGCGTGCGGCGGCGCAGAAAAATCTCGAGCTTTTTGAAGCCGGGATACAGGGGGTAAGGCTAGTTATAAACCATGTTCCGGCACGTGTGATTCCAATGAATAGCTTTCATAGCTTTGACGACATCATCGACACTGTCGCGGCGCAGCTTATCGCGGTCATACCGTCGAGCCAGAAGCTTCATCACAGCGCGAACAACGGGCTGCCCTTAAGCCGGGAATCCCTTACCGTTAAGATATTTGAGCGCGCGGCAGGACGCTTGCTTAATAAGCCGCTGCCGCTGCTTGTGAGATAGAAAGAAGGAACAATCATGAATATAGCGTTGATTGCGCACGATTCAAAAAAAGAGCTTATGGTCCAGTTTTGCATTGCTTATTGCGGGATTTTAAGCAAGCACAGCCTCTGCGCCACCGGTACGACCGGCAAGCTGGTGTCGGAGGCTACGGGCCTTGAAATAGTCAGGTTCCTAAGCGGCTCGCAGGGCGGCGGGGAACAGATTGCGGCCCGCATATCCTGCAACGAAATAGATTTGCTGCTTGTTTTCCGCGACCCGATCAAGGCAAGAAACGACGAGCCCAACGATTGGGCGCTGCTTCGCCTATGCGACGTCCACAACGTTCCCGTGGCGACGAATATCGCGACGGCCGAAGCGCTGATCCACTCCCTTGAGCGCGGGGACCTCGACTGGCGCGAGCTTGTGCGGCCCTAGCGGGCGCCGGCAATAGGTTCGTGGATTTTAGCGAAATAAAAAAGGGCGGGCAAGTCCCGCCTTTGGCATGTTAACATGTAAAAAGGATGATGAGAATTATGGCGGATACCATGCAGGGATTAAAACGCACGGATTATTGCGGTGAGCTTCTAAAATCAAAGATCGGTAAGCGCGCCGCAGTATGCGGGTTTGTGCAGAAAATAAGGGACAAGGGAAGCCTTGTCTTTATCGATTTGCGCGACAGGACAGGCATTGTCCAGCTTGTGTTTGACGGCGGCACCCCAAAGGAGCTGCTGGAAAAAGCGGCGGGAGTCCGCGCGGAATACGTATTGGCGGCGGCGGGAGCCGTCCGCGAGCGGGCCAGCAAAAACCCCGAGCTTGCGACAGGCGATATAGAAATCTTTGTCGACGATTTGCGCATCCTCTCGAAAGCGGAGACGCCGCCTTTCGAAATCACGCAGACTACAAACGTAAACGAGGAGCTGCGGTTAAAGCACCGCTACCTTGACCTAAGGCGGGGCGAGATGCAGCACGCCATGATTATGCGCCATAAAATCGTAAAAGCCGCCCGCGACTTTTACGACGCGAACGGCTTTCTTGAAATCGAAACGCCTCAGCTTATAAAATCGACTCCGGAGGGCGCCAGAGATTACCTTGTGCCGTCGCGGGTGCATCCCGGGGAGTTCTACGCGCTACCACAGTCGCCTCAGCTTTATAAGCAGCTTCTGATGCTTTCGGGATACGATCGGTACATGCAGATTGCGCGGTGCTTTCGGGATGAGGATTTACGCGCCGACAGACAGCCGGAGTTCACGCAAATCGACGTTGAGATGAGCTTTGCCGACGAAGACGACGTCATGAAAGTAAACGAGGAGTTTATAAAGCACGTGTTCCATAAGGTTTTGGAGGTTGAAATCCCAACGCCGTTTAGACGCATACCTTACCGCGAGGCCATGAACAGGTTCGGCTCGGATAAGCCCGACATGCGCTTCGGGCTTGAGCTTTGCGATTTGACGGGGCAGCTTCAAAGCTGCGAATTCAAGGTGTTCTCCGGCGCCGTTAAAACCGGAAGCGTCCGCGGGATCAACGTGAAAGGCGCTGTAGACAAGCTTTCGCGCAAGGAAATCGACAAGCTCGTGGAGCTTGTAAAGACATACAAGGCGAAGGGGCTTGCGTTTTTGCGCATAAGCTTAGAAGGTGAAAGCTCGTCGTATGAAAAGTTTTTGTCTGAGGATGAGAAAAACGCGGTCAGGCAGGCGCTTCAAGCCGAGACGGGCGATGTCCTGCTTATTGTTGCGGACCCCGATAACAGCGTCGTGTTTGACGCTTTGGGCGCGCTTAGACGCCATCTCGGGGAAAAGCTCGGGCTAATCCCTGAAAACAGCTTTGACTTTTTGTGGGTCGTCGACTTTCCGCTGTTCGAGTACGACGCGGAGGAAAACCGCTACGCCGCGAAGCACCACCCGTTCACGGCTCCGGCGCCTCTGGATATCGGCAAGCTCGAGAGTGAGCCGCAAAACGTGAGGGCTAGGGCATACGACATGATACTGAACGGCTGCGAAATCGGCGGCGGTTCCATCCGGATAAACGATATGGATTTGCAGCGGCGGATGTTCGCGGCCCTCGGGCTCTCTGAAGAAACCGCAAAAGAGCGCTTCGGGTTTTTGCTCGACGCGTTCCAGTACGGCGTTCCGCCTCACGGCGGCATGGCTTTCGGGCTTGACAGGCTCGTGATGCTCATGCTGGGCAAAGCCTCGATACGCGACGTAATCGCGTTTCCGAAAGTGCAAAACGCGCGCGACCTCATGACCGGATGCCCCTCGGAGGCCGACGGGAAAAGCCTTGACGAGCTGCATATCAGAACCTGTATTCACGAATCGAAATAGGATGATTTGCGAATACAGATTCCTACAACCGCCGCTTCCCAATCATGAACGCAACGGCGCAGCCTGCCGGAAATGTGACGGCGGCGGCTATAACCATGACCGGAGTAACGCCGCTTTGATACACGAGCGGTTCCTTGAGGAGCACGTAAACCGAGCCTAAAAGAAGCCCCAAGATCACCGAAAAGAGGGCTTTGTGGTAATTCTTGAGCAGCTTTTCAACCAGTCTTGCCGTTAGAAGCACGCCGATTGCGACGCCGACGGTAAAAGGCAAAAGGACCTTGCAAATATCCAGAAACAATGAAATGCTCGGCATGTCTAAAAGCCAGTGCCTGATGGATGAAACAGAAAAAACGACGACATGATAAACGCCCATCAGCAGCATAATAAACGAGCCGCTGACGCCCGGAATAATCAATGCGGAGGCGGCGATTACGCCCACAAGAAAAAGAAAAGCCATGTATCCTGCGCCCATGTCGTTGATCACTTCGGCGGGGCTTATAGCCGCTTGCGGTTTTAAGCCGGAAAACAGAACCAGCAATATCATGGGGATTACAACCAGCGCGGCATCTTTTTGACGGAGCCTTTTCCCGGGCTCTTTTATTTTGTTGTAAACCAGCGGGGTAATACCGACGATCATCCCGATGAAAAACATCATGGTCGGAAATGAAAAGCTTGTCAGAAGATAACTTATAACCGAGCTTAAAAGAAGTATCGCGCAGGCGATACCAATCATAAACGGTATTAAAAATTTAAGGCTTTTTCTGTAATCCTCGGCGAAATGGTTCACGGACGCAATCAATTCATCGTAAAAGCCTAAGATAATGGCTATAGTGCCGCCGCTTACTCCGGGTATGACCTGCGCTACTCCGAACGCTGTTCCGTTAATATAATTCCGTAAATGTTTTTTCATTTTTTATACCTGCTTTACATTAATGGGGCGAAAATCCTTAAGAATGAGCGGGCGATTCTTTTGCGGGCCGGCACATTCTTTACGTCGTCAAGCGTTATCACGCTTGATAGCTGCTGGCAGTCGAGCATATCCTTTTTTACGTCGGATATAAGCGACGACTGGTAGAATACCACGCTGCACTCAAAGTGTAGGTACAGGCTCCTGAAATCCATGTTGCAGGTGCCGACCATGCAGATTTCGTCGTCTGAAAGGAACATCTTTCCGTGCATAAAGCCGGGCAGATACTCGTAAATTTTAACGCCCGCCTTGATAAGCTGCGGATAATGCGACTGCGTCAGCAGATGGACATACCATTTGTCGTAGATATACGGGGTGATGATGCGCACGTCCACGCCCGACTGTGCCGCCGAACACAGCGCGTACATCATCTCGTTGCCTATGACAAGGTACGGCGTAGTGATGTACACATACCGTTTCGCGCGGTAAATGATGTTTAAAAACGCAGTCTCGGTGGTGTTATACCTGTCAAGCGGAGTATCGCCGAAAGGCTGCACAAGCCCGTCGGAAGCTTCGGCGCAGTCGTGCTTCCAGTAGGAATTGAAGTCAATGTGTTCATCGGTTGCAAATTGCCACATCTGCAAAAACATAAAGGTAAGCGGCCACACGGCTTCGCCTTTCAGCATCACGCCGGTGTCTTTCCAGTGGCCGAACCGCTCATATGCGTTGATGTATTCGTCGGCGATATTGATCCCGCCGCAAAAAGCGGTCTTGCCGTCAATGACAATCAGCTTGCGGTGGTCGCGGTAGTTCATAATCATGGAAATCCGGGGCCGAAACGGGTTGAAAATGCAAATGCGGACTCCCGCGTCGCGTATTTCTTTGGCGCGCCCGCGCGTCATGGTGTTGATGCAGCCGATATCGTCGTATATCATGTAAACGTCTATGCCCGCCGCCGCCTTTTGCTTTAGGATTTTAAATATGGAATCCCACATTGCGCCGGGGCGGATGATAAAAAACTCAAGGAAGATAAACTCCTTTGCGGTTTCAAGCTCGGTCAGAATCTGGTGGTACATAAGCTCGCCCACAGGGAAATACTTGGACGATGTATTTTCAAACGCGGGGCTTCCCGCGATGTTGTAGACATACATGCTTTGGGCGGCGCGGTCTTCCCCGAGGCTTAAAAGGCGCTCCTCCGCAAGATAATTAAACGGCATATGCAGCTTTGTATCCTCAAGCGCCGAATCAATGCGCTTTTTCAGCTTCGACGGCATCCGCTTGTTGCCGAACATCAGGTAAAACACCCATCCCGTCAGGGGAAAGGTGAGGATGACGATGATCCATGTTAGCTTGTACGACGGGTTTTCATAATTTGAAACGACAAACATCACGGCGGCAAAGCTGAAAATGGTGAATAAAAGGTGCATGTATATCGCCGACATGCTGAATAAAACAATTAAGGTGATAAGCAGCACAATCTGGACCATAAGCATAATAACGACCAGAAACAGCCTGCTGAACATAAAGCTGAATATTTTTTTCAGTATACGGAGCATAAAGGTCTCCTTGTGATGATTAAATCCCGCTGTTTTGTTTTGTAAAACGCCATGAATCCTCGCACATTTCGTCTATATCACGCGTAGCTTCCCATCCCAGTACTTTTTTAGCTTTCGCGGGGTCCGCGTAGCATACGGGGATGTCGCCCGCGCGCCGCGCCGAAATCTTATACGGTACCGTCACTCCGCTTGCCCTTTCAATAGCCTTTACGATCTCAAGCACGCTGTAGCCGCGGCCCGTGCCAAGGTTAAAGGCTTCGGCGCCCTTGTTGTCAAGAACGTAGTCAAAGGCGTTTAAATGCCCGATTGCAAGGTCGACCACATGCAGGTAGTCGCGGACGCCGGTGCCGTCCTTTGTGTCGTAGTCGCCGCCGTAAACGCTCAGATACGGCAGCTTGCCCGCCGCGACCTGTGCTACAAAGGGCAAAAGGTTGTTCGGGACCCCGTTTGGCTCCTCGCCTAAAAGCCCGCTTTTATGCGCCCCGATGGGATTAAAGTACCGCAAAAGCGCAAAGCTCCATTCGTTGTCGGAAACGTATGTGTCGCGCATGATTTCCTCAAGCATGAGCTTTGTCCTGCCGTAGGGGTTTGTGGCGGAAAGCGGGTGCGTTTCACGAAACGGAACGTTGTCGCTGAGCCCGTAAACGGTGGCTGACGACGAAAACACAAGCTTTTTGCAGTTAAAATGCGCCATGGCTTCCAGCAGGATTATAGTGCCGGTCAGGTTGTTGTGGTAATATTTAAGCGGGATCTCAACCGATTCGCCGACGGCCTTTAAGCCGGCGAAATGTATGACTGCTTCAATCTTATTCTCGCGGAACACACTTGTAACGGCTTTGCGGTCCAGCAAATCCGATTCGTAAAGCACAACGCGCCTTCCGGCGACCTGCTCGATTTTTGCGATGGCCTCCGGCTTTGAATTGCAAAAATTATCGAGGACTACAACCTCCTTGCCCGCGTTTAAAAGCTCCACACATGTGTGGCTGCCGATATACCCCGCACCGCCCGTGACTAAAATTGCCATAAATCAGATTCCTTTCCGTACAAACTTTATTTACAAAGTATATTCCAAAATGGTATTTATTGTCAAGCGTCGAAGTCTTCCTGTATCAAACGCTCGAAAAGCGCGTGATTTTTGCGTCGGCGCAAAGCTTCCTCATCCTCGTCAAGGACAAAAACGCAGTCCTTGACGCGTACCACGCTGCCCTCGCGGATACCGGCGGGCAGCTTTTGCAAAGGAATTTCGATGATGTTTCGGTTTTCATCCTCTAAAATCGCCATATTATCATGTATCCTGTCCACGCTTAAGGTTTCCATCAATCGCCGCCGCCTTTCCCGGTTTTGACGCCAAGGCTTTCGCCGTCCGTTGCGATGACGACGGTGCCGTCGGTGTCGGTGCGGTAAATTTTTTGCCCGTGCTTTCTAAGAAGCGTGATAACATCACCGTGCGGGTGGCCGTACATGTTGTCGATACCGCAGGAGATTACGGCAATGGCGGGGTTGACCGCCAGCAGGAACCGCTCGTTTGTCGACGTCCTGCTGCCGTGGTGCCCGACGTCAAGCACGCTTGCCGAAACGCTCCCGCCTGCGGCGAGGATATCCTCCTCCGCATCTTTCATAGCGTCGCCGGTGAACAAAAACGAAACGTCGCCAAAACGAAGCCTCGATACGACGGACATATCGTTTAATTCATTGTAATGATTGACAGGGCCTAAGATCGTAAGCTCCGCGCCTTTGCCAAGGTCGTACACATCCCCGGGGCGCGCGGGCGTGATTCTGAGCCCTGCGTTTGCGACAGCCTCAAGCAAACCGGTATACGTTGCCGTCGTGGGCGTTATCTCTTCAGGGATTCTCGGGAGGATTACCGTGTCGACGTTCATGCCGCCGATCACCGCCGCAAGCCCGCCGATGTGGTCGGAGTGCGGATGCGTGCCGATTACGATGTCAAGCGACCGTATGCCGTGCGATACAAGATACCGGATGATCATGGCGCCCTGATCGCGTTCCCCCGCGTCGATCAGCACGTTTTTACCGGGCGCCTCAACGAATATGGACTTTGCCTGGCCGACGTCTATAAAATGCACGGTGACGCCGGGGTTTTCTATACTTTCAATCGACGTATTTGAGGGATACCGATGGATACCGTCCTCAAAAAGCAAACGTATGACGTCGGCTCCCGGTATATTTAATTCGGCCCATTCGAATAATCCGGAATGCTTATCCCGAGCGGAGTTGAGCACAAAAAACGCGACGACGACGGCCGACAGCACGAAAACAATCCAGCCATGCCGTTTTCTGCGGTTGCCTCTTTTTGTCATAAAGAACACTCATTTCAAAAACGTTCCAGCTACACTATAATTGTTTTTTAACATAAAGTCAAATTGACTAGGCCATGTAAAAATGATATGCTATCAGATGAATATAGAGATGGAAGTGATGGGATTTGCCTTATTCGATAGAACACCGGCTGCCTACGGCGCAGCAATGGATGCGGCTGCGCGAAAGCGTGGGCTGGCCTACGTTTGACGCAGTCTCCGCCGAGAAAAGCCTTTGGGCGACGCTGTTTTGCGTGTGCGCGTTTGATCAAGGCGAGCTGATCGGCATGGCGAGGGTGCTTGGCGACGGCGTGATAAGCTTTTATGTCGGCAACGTGATGGTGAAGCCGGAGCGTCAAAATGAAGGAGTAGGCCGCGAAATCATGGAGCATATCATGCGGTATGTCGGGAAAAACGCAGCGCACGGCGCAATCGCATCGCTGATGTCGATAGCGGGGAAAGAAGAGTTTTATACGCAGTTCGGATTTGCAAAGCGCCCGAATGACGGCGAGGGATGCGGGATGAGCAAGAGGTACTGAATGAATCAATTAAGCAATGACGATATAACAAAATACGGCAGGATGGTTTCCGTTCTTGCGAAAAGAATGATTTCACGCAAGGAAGTAGCGGAGGAAGCCGCGCAGGAGGTTTGGCTTGAGGTTATGAAAAGCCTGCCGTCATACAGGCGGGAAAGCAAGCTGTCCACATGGATATACACCGTCGCCAAAAGAGTAATTTCCAAGTATTCCGTTCAGGAAAAACATTATTCCGTACAGTTTCTGCATGATTACATTACGGGCAAGGACCGGGATATCCCTGAAGATATAGATATGGACAAGGACTTGTGGATCAAAGAGGAATGCGACCGCTGCCTCACGGGGATGTTTCATTGCCTGTCTAACGACGCCCGGTTAGCTTATGTTTTTCGGGATATGATTCAGCTGCCGTATAACGAAGTCGCTGTTATATGCGGAAAATCCGAAGCGGATATACGAAAAACAATATCAAGGTCACGAAAAAAGCTAAGAAACTTCCTCAACAGTAATTGCCGCATATTTAACCCTGATTCGTCTTGCAAGTGCCGTATGGCACACATGATTGAAGACATCAACCTGCACAGGGAGTATCAAAAAATCCGTGATACCGGAAAACGCATATCAATTTTCCGTCAGGCCGATATGATTTTGCCACAGAAAAACTATTGGGAAAAATATTTATAGATGATGTCACAAAACCGATCCTCCCCCGCACATATGGTGTAAATAGAAAACAGGAGGATTTACGCTATGTTAAACGAACAAAAAATTAAAACCCTGCAAATGCTTTACGCCGCCGCTCTTGCGGATTCGGTGGTGCGCTACGGGAATTTCGGTATTTTGGACGACGTTGCCGAACAAAAAAGAAACGAGCAGTTTAAAAACGGTAAGACCCTTGCGGAAAGATTTGGAGTTCAGGAACCGTGCGACGCATTTTTAAAAACGGCGGATACATACGGATGCGCGAATTGGGAATGCGAAAAAACAGAAACGGGGTTTACCGCGAAAGCGACGAATTGTATGCTTTGCGCTATATCCAAGAACATGGGGCAATACTCTCCATGCAAAGTTCATTGCCTGTCGCCGATTGAAGCGATGGTGAAAGGCGTTGCGCCGGATGCTGTGTTCGAGACCGAAAGCACGCTTTGGGACGGCGATTGTTGTGCCGTGAAGGTTATTGTGGATTAACGCTTTTTATATCATCGGCCATACTACCCGGCCCGCCTTGTCCTATATTGTTCAATTAGGGCGTGTTCCCACTATCCGAAATGTTCAGGTTTTGAGCAGATTTTGTGCCAGTCTAGGCAAAAATTTGCAGGAATACTGGGCGTATTTCAAGAATTTTTAACGACGAATGGCGCAAAATCTGCC
>WRLK01000023.1 GCA_009777635.1 Oscillospiraceae bacterium
GCATTTCTTTGTAATCCGTGTAAACTTCCTTGATGCCGTACTTTTCGGCGACTGCGGCGGCTCTGCCCTCGTTTTTATCGCAGATTGCCACGTTAACGGCGCCGGGATGCTCGGCAAAAATCCCTGCATGGGTATCGCCCCACATTCTTGTTGGATAGGCGCGCCGGACGAAGCGTACGCGTCAGGCGGGCGGCTGCCCACCGAAATCGTCTATTTCAGGCGGACCTTCAGCATACGCGGCGAATGCTCGTTAAAGGCGCATATCAGCGCATCATCAAGATACAAGCTGTATGTGAATGGAAAATTTGTGATAAACGGGCCCTGTAAAGCCGACTTCCTTACGCAGTATTATGACACGCTGGAGCTGAGAGATTATTTGGTTCAAGGCGAAAACATCATTGCTGTTAAAGTTATTGCGTATCCCCCGCGAGAGGTTTGGACGAAGAAATACCGCGGTCCGACTTGGGCTATGACAAAAGCTGGGGGAGCCTGCTTTCTGGTTGAGGGATTTGTCTCCGATGCGTCGGGTAATCGTGTTGAGGACATATCCACGGGCCGTTCTAATTGGCTTGCCCATGTGGATTGCGCGACGGGCTGGCAGCTTTTCTCAAACGCGGAATTGCTGCTGGGCGCTCTTGAGATTGTTGACGGCGCAAAACTGCCGCGCGGTTGGATGAACGCAAAAGACCCTCACGGTGATTGGCATGGAGCGGCAATCAGATTCGCGGACTCGAGCAAAGACACTATGTTCGGGGTTTTTCCCGAGCTGCCGCTCTGTGAAAGACCAATCCCCTTTATGTATCTAAAGGAAAAGGAATTCGTCGGGCTGATGCCGCTGAGAGACGGCGATTATCCGGCAATTCGGTTTAACAACGGAGAAACGGCGTTGAAACCAAACGGCCGATACGCGCTTGAGTTGAACGCGGGGGCACTGACATGCGGATATTTCCGTATTAAGGTCGCGGGCGGGAAAGGCGCCAAAATTACAATCCGCTACGCCGAGTGTTATGCCGAAGAAAACCCGGGGGAGCTGTTCCTAAAAAAGGGCATACGGGACGATTGGCAAAACTATCGGATTTTAGGGCACGAGGATGTCTATTACCCATCGGGAGAAGATGAAATCTATGAACCCTTTTGGCTCAGAACCTTTCGCTTTATTCGGATTGAAGCGGAAACCTCCGATAGCCCAATGACCTTGTATGAGCCGAATTATATCGAGACCGGTTATCCTTTAGAGGAAAAATCATATGTAAAATCCGATGAGGAATGGGTGGCCCAAATTTGGGACGTCAGCAAACGCACATTGAAACTCTGTATGTTCGAAACCTACATGGATTGCCCGTATTACGAGCAGTTGCAATACGCGCTGGATTCAAGGCTGGAGATTCTGTTTGCGTATATGCTGAGCGGCGACACTTTACTTGCAAGACGCTGCATACAGGACTTTAACGCATCTCTGTTGCCTATGGGGCTTACACAGGCCCGTTATCCGAGCGAGGAGCGGCAAATCATCCCCGGTTTTTCACTGCATTGGATCAGCATGGTTGAAGACTACTATTGGCAGACAGGCGATTTGTCCGTATTGAAGCTATATCGTGCGACGATAGACTCGATACTGGAATGGTTCGACCAAAAAACGGGGGCTTCGGGGCTTATTGAAAATTTGGGGTATTGGGAGTTTGTAGATTGGGTTGCAGAGTGGAGCCATCTTAACGGAGTACCTGCGGCGGCGTTGCATGGTCCTTCTACCATTCAGAATCTGCACTACGCCTACGCGCTGCAAATCGCCGCCAAAATCAACAGCCTCACGGGTCGGCCGGGGCTTGCCGAGGAATACGAAGGCAAGGCAAATCAAATCAAAAAGCTTGTGGATGCGCTGTGCTGGTCACAGTCGGCAGGCATGTACAGAGAAGGCCCTGCATTTGAGGAATATACGCAGAACGCTCAAATATGGGCGGCTCTAACTGGCCTTTCCACCGGGGAAAAGGCTGCAGGAATGATGAAAAATGCCCTTAACTCACCCGGTATATTAAAATGCTCCTTTGTCATGCAGTTCTATTTGTTTCGGGCGCTGGAGGAAGCGGGACTATACAGTGAAACTGAAGCGTTGTGGCAAAGCTGGAAGGATTTGCTGGACTTACACCTCACAACCATAGTGGAAGCCCCCGCAGTACCTCGCAGCGACTGCCACGCATGGGGCGCGTTGCCGCTGTATGAGTTTACCACGCGTTTTTTAGGGGTTAGGCCCCTGGCAGCGGGATGGGAGGAAATTTTGATTGAGCCCAAAGCGTTTTTTATCAAGCATATTGAAGGCAAGGTCTGTACGCCAAAAGGAGATGTGATTGTTCGCTGTGACATACAGGACGGAAAGCTCACGGTTTCGGGGAAAACTCCGCGTGTTCCCGTGCTGATAAGGTTACACGATATGGAAAAAAGGCTGGAAAACGGCGGCGAATTTCATGTTACGGCTGATTTAGAGTAGATGTCTTTTAGCGTGTCATGCTGATTATCGCCCAAGTGTCTTCTTTTTGCGCTGTTTTAATTTTTTTATTATTGTTGTCACAACCCTAGTTCTCAACAAGTACTTTAATGGTTTCCCGCGGATTATTAGCCGCCCAGTTAAATGCATCTACTGCCTGTTCAAAGGTGAATCGGTGGGTAATAAGTTCTTCCGTTTTAATCCGCCCGTCTGAAAGCCATGTAACGGCTGTGTCGAAGACATTGGCGTACCTGTTAACGCCGATATAATCAAGTTCCTTTTCCATCATGGCGGCGACGTCTAGCTCAACACGATTGCTGTCTGGCCAACCTACCTGAACAACCCGTCCTCCATGCCGCGCCATATCAAACAATTGAGCTGTGGCCTTAGCGCTGCCCGCTGTTTCAAATACGATATCACCGATATTTTGCAATGGCGTATCGCCGGGAAGGCAAATTTCATCAGCACCAAGCTGTTTTGCGATTGAAAGCCGTTTCTCGATTATGTCAATGCAAATGGCGCGCCCTCCTCCTGCCGCCTTGAAAGCTTGCAGGGTCAGCAGCCCTATAGGCCCCGCGCCAACAATAATACCCGTGCAGCCTGGCTTCATACGCGCACGGTTCATAGCATGAACAGCCACCGCTACAGGTTCAGCCATAGCGGCGTCTGCTAACGAAAGCGATTCCGGTATTGGAAAAACAAAGCTTTCCTGAACCGCCACATAATCGCAAAAGGTCCCGTTTATAGGCGGCGCGGAGAGAAAAACAACATCTGGGCAGAGGTTATATTTTCCGCTTCTACAGAATTCGCAGCGCCCGCAAGCGAATCCAGGCTCAATAACTACACGATCACCTTCACTGAATCGTTTGACCCCTTCGCCTGCCGCCGCGATGACTCCACTGGCTTCGTGTCCCGGTATATATGGCTCTGTTACAATGAAATTTCCAAGTCTACCGTCTTTGAAAAAATGTATGTCGGAACCGCATATCCCATTAGCAGCAATTTTCACAAGCACCTCGCCTTGCCGCGGTTTTGGTATTTCCTTTTTTTCAATTTTCAAATTATGTTCTGCGTCAAGAAATAAACAGCGGTTGGTTGCAGACATATTCTCACCCCTCTATTATTTTTGTTATTTGCGCAGGAATCTTTATAGTTGTTGTCTACTACCCCTGAAAGCGGCGGGACAAGACCCGCGCGAAGATTGGCTTTGCCCATGCCGTATTCAACCCAGTTCGGGATGATATAGCTAAGCCAATAATCACCCGGAATAGAGGCGTTTACGTTTCGGCCATAGCGCTCCACAGCTGCAAGCCACACGATTTGCAAATCCAAATCGGACCAGAATTTCCCAGATGCAGCGCAAAGTCTTTTTTCGCTTTGGCTTGCGTTAAAATTGATAATAGAAATCCGTATTGTAGGTTTGCAAATTGGCGTTCACAAGTGTAAACGGGACGCACATATTCGTGTGCCTTCCAGGGGATGTGATTTGAAACACACCTTTGACGGCAGGCTGCGTTATGTCCTCGCAAATCAGCGTGAACTCCGCGCATTCCATATTCCCGCGAAATACGGGGCCGCGGAAATAAGGGGCTTTGATTAGCATCCGTCCGGATTTACCGGGCAGCACGGTCAAATCGTCCTCGCACCAGACTTTGATATCCAACGCCTCGACATGTTTATACCGATTCACGATGCGCAATACCAGTTTTTTCTCCTCGTTGCTGCGCATAGCGGGCCCCCCCTCGTACACCACCTGTATATCGAAGAAATCAAAACTATAAATAGGGCCTTTTGCCATTTCCTCAAAAACCGAAGCGTCTTCACAGCGCATTTCCGCTCCTGCCAGAGGCTCCTGATTTTCATCAACAAGCTCGGCGGCGCTTTCGTATGCAAGGCTCACCTGCTTGCCAATCTTGCTTACACGCTCGACAAGATTTTCAATCGTCGCGGGAATTTCCGCACCGTAGCCACCCAGTTCGCCAAGATTGAGACAGCCGGTCTTTATAGTGCTCCCGATGGGCTCCAGCCATTTTTGCGGGATTTTGCTCTGACCATGAATAATACCGAATATCGCGCCGGCTGTCGCAGCGGTGCAGTCCGTGTCCTCGCCGCAGTTGATGGTATAGCGCATCAGTTTTTCAAAATCATCTTCGCAATACAGCATCCCGATGATAACAATTGCGATATTGGACGGCACGTCAAATCCTAAATTCCCGTCTAAAAGCCCCTTCTTGCGATCATCTTCCGATGCGGTGTCCGGAATTGCGCCGGAAACGCAGCCGCGGAAATTCCCCAAAACTTTATCGCGAAGTTCAAGGTAATCCATCCCCTTTGCATGGGCATCTATTACAAAGCGAACCGCCTTTGCCGTCGCACACTCTGTCGGGATGTAGGAAAGGCCAATTTCCACAAGCTTTTGCATATCATTTTCCAAAAAAGCAGCGCTTTGCATGGCTGCCGTGAAGATTTCAGCGTAGGTACCTTCACCGTCGCCGTGGTCGAGGATTGCGTCCTCATAAGCATATTTCGCGGCAATTTGTGGCGCCCCAGGCGCGATGGCGGCCCAAATTTCCGAGCGGATGTATGCCCCGCAAGAGTCTTTGTATTCATTGTAATGTGTGCCGCATAACGGCGCCGGAAGGCCTGAGCGCATATTAATCTTGCCGATACCATATTCAGACCAGTGCGGGGTCACGAACGTCAGCCAGTATTCGCCCAACGTTTTCGCATCTAAATCAAGCCCGCGCTCCTCAAGCGCAATAAGCCACAGGAGCTGGATATCCAGATCGTCGTTGGGAACAGGGTTGCCGTCTAGTTCCTGCATGTAGAATTGAAAATCGTTGACCTGCCGAATCCATTCTAGCGGGGCTCCAGCCGTACCTCCAATGTTTTTTCCGAGGAAGCAGCCCATCAGTTTATCGTGGTAATGGTTAACCGATATCCGATTTTTTTGCTGCTCTTTTGTCGCCCACGGAGCTATTGATGCTACCGGTTTCATTTCACACGCATTTAGTTTCATATTGACCCTCCTAAATTAGAGCCGCTTCGTT
Organism: Oscillospiraceae bacterium; assembly: GCA_009777635.1. Classification (GTDB taxonomy): domain Bacteria; phylum Bacillota; class Clostridia; order Oscillospirales; family Ruminococcaceae; genus WRAV01. The sequence continues at coordinate 5,530 of WRLK01000023.1, forward strand.
GACCCGCGCGGCTTTGTTTTTTATTTGATTTTTATGTTCGTTTGTCCAGTGCGAGGGATGAATTGCGACATCGTTTTCATCAAGTGGCCACAACCCTGAAAACGCTGTATTCAGCCACAAACGTTTTTCTTTGGCAAGTGCAAAAACAGTGGGAGCCCTTTCAATATCCTCTTGCAGGATAATGGGTTTTTCCGAGCTCCAGCCCGCGTCTAAAAGCTGTTCCACAGTCATTTGGCTTGCGTTGACGGCTTTCACGCCTGGAATCGCGCACAATCGCCTTACGACAGCGTTGAAATCACCACAGGAATGAACTGTAATCCCACCGAAGCGTTTTGCAAGTTTTTCTAAATGCCCGCTGTAATATTCCTCGAAAAAATCGCCGGATAACATTGCCATAGAATCTGCCGAAAGCGTCGCGCCATTGTTTTCAGGCACCCAATCCCAACCATAGAGATGTGTGCCTATGAAATGCTTGCCCAACAGCTTTTGCTGGGCATCCCACAGCATACAAAACGCATCGGAAGCCGTTTCGAGCAGACGGTGAAATCTTTCTTCATCATCATATGCGCATAAAAACAGGTTTTCATAACCCCATAGCTGGCCGGAAACATCCATCGGCCCCTGCATATCACATACATGCACGGGGATTTCCCCTTCGCATTCCTCCAAATAATACTTCTGCATTTCCAACCATTCAAATGCCGATGTGCCAGGGTGGATAAACGGTTCCGGCAGGTTGTCGATGTCCTTGGCCGAAAACAGGATTCGCTCATTTGTATAGTCCCTGCCTACCACGATTTCCTTCGCCCCAAACATGCTTGGGATTGTCCCCTGCTTGCACCCGGGGAAAAACGCAGGGATAAAATCGTCGTCTATGATCCCGCGGTAAATGAATTCGTCCAAATAAGCCGTAAGACCTGTTTCTTTCGCAAATACGTCATTGTAATAGTTCATGCTCACCGGTAGGAACAAGTACGGATAACGCCCCGGAGGCGTTTCGCCTGCCCATATGGCGCGCCACCGCGCTTTGCTTTTTTCAAGGCGCTCGTCGGGATACAGCTCCTTGATTTGCTTGATTTTTTCCCTAATCCACGGTTCCAATGTTATCCTCCTGTTCTGTGGCGCCGACGGCGCCGTCAATACGGATTTTGGCAACGAGTCCACCGCCGCAATTCGGATAGAACCGCAATTCGAAACCACCGGGATATAGTGCCTGTAACCGGCTTGCAACATTTACAAGCCCAATATGGGAATGCTCCCTGTCATTCATGCCGGGCGGCGGCTTGCGGCGCTCCAAAGCATGGTTCATTTGTTCCAGTCTTTCGGAAGACAAGCCTACCCCGTTGTCGGTAACCTCTATCAAAATATCCACAGGATTTTCGGCGTCACGGTATACCCGAAGAATGATATTGCCTTTGTACCCAATGCTTTTAAGTCCGTGCATGATGCTGTTTTCCACAAGCGGTTGCAGGATAAGACTCGGAATTTGCATTTCGTCCAGAGAGTGGTCTATATCATAAAAATCGTTGAGCCCGGGATGGCGGCATTTCATGAGTTGCATATACACTTGGATGAGCTTGGCTTCGCGTTTTAGCGGAACTGTCAGTTCATTGTTTCCGACACTGAGGCGGAAAAAATCCACCATCATCATAATCATTTCTGCAACCTGCGAGTTTCCTTCAAGCGCTGCCTTCATGCGTATGGTATCCAGTGTATTGTATAAAAAGTGCGGGTTAATTTGGCTTCTCAGGTACAGAAGCTGCATTTCCCGTTGTTGTAGCTGCACCTCCTGCAGACGAATCGTGGTTTCGTATTCTAAAGATATTAATTTATTAATCGTATCCATCATATGATTAAAAGAGGCAATCAATCTGCCGGATTCATCTTCGGTCGTCACGGGCAACGTAACATGTATATCGCGGCCTATATTTTCCATCGTTTTCGAGAGCATCTTGATTGGCTTTAAAACATGCCGCGTCTGTAGCAACGTAAAGAATACAGAACACAAAACTGCCCCGGCAGAAATGATGATAATGAGAACCAACAGCCGCCATGTGCCTCCAAAAACTGCAGCAGCCGGCCGGCCAATCAAAAGTGTCAGTCCACTGTAATCAGAGACCATAGTATCAGCCATATATCTCACATCATCAATATCGCAGCTTTTCAGCCCACTTTCCCCAACCCAGCCCTCCAAATCAATATCAGGGTAAATATCCGCGAACATCTGCCCGGTATAGCGTCCATACGTTTCACATATAATTGTGCCTTGCCTATCCACAACAATATAAAACGAATCGTCGGTAAGGTGCTGCTCGATTGTTTGCCTAAGGTCAAGCATAGGGGACAACAATAGGATATATCCAATACCCTTGTGAGGGGAAAAGCTTTTTACCTCACGTGCCATATACAGATGGTGCTCACCTCTGGCGGGAGCACTGGACGACAGCCTAATAAAATCAGGGAGACCGCCCACAGTCAGCTTGCATCCCGAAATATACTCCCAAATCGAATCGCCGTCTGCCGGACGCCAAGCGCTGTCTGTCAGCGAACTGCCTGCCCGAAGGCCGGTGCCCCAATCGTATTTATAAATCAGTGAGCGCTTGTTAAAGATGTAGACCCCACTAATATCATTGCGTATGGTAATCATGCTGAGCATAAGATTTTGCAAATATGCGGCGCTCTCAAGCTGCCGATTGTAGCTATAGGAATCATAGTTTTGAATAATATCCTGCGTTCTTTCGTCCGCGAAGCAAATCAGTGATACGCGCGCGATATCCCTCAGTCTGTTGTCCACCGAGCTGATTGAACTTGTAAGAAACGCTTCCAAAGTGCTTTGCTCCTTGTCGACAGACAAGCGGTAATTGAGTATCCCGATAAATAAAAACGCAACAAAAAAAACCACCAATATGATAACACTGTTTGGAATTGCCAGCCTGGCAAATATACTTTTTCGCGTTTTCATAGAATATCGTCAGCCCTTCACGGCTCCCGCAGTAAGCCCTCTCACCATAAGACGCTGGGCAAACAAATAAAATATAGCAATCGGCAATAAACAAACAACCAAGCAGGCATACATGATGCCAAGCGGAAAACTTTGACCAATATTTTGCATAAAACGCAGAGGCACCACCGAAATGGGCTGCATCGCCGGTTTGTTTATAAAAATCATCGCCATTTGAAGCTCGTTCCACGAGAGCAAAAATGTTTGAATCAGCACAATGCTCAACCCCGGCAAGCTCAATGGAAAGAGGATTCTGGTGAAAATTCGCCAAGTATTGGCGCCGTCAATATGTGCCGCTTCCATCAATTCATTTGGCAAGCCATCGAAAAAATTCTTCAATACGATGAGATTGAACAGCGCATTGAGCGTTGCATAGGGGAATATCAGCGAAAAAGCCGTGTTGTTCAATCCAAGTCCCTTGACCACCTGAAACAACGGAAATATAAGCGCCGCAACAGGAACCATCATACCGGTTAACAGCAGATAATATAGTACGTTTTTTGCAGGGAAATTCAGCTTAGAAAACGCAAAAGCCGCCATGGACGTTACAACGCCAACCACTAGCAAAGTGCCGCCGACCACCGTGAAGCTTGTGACGAAATTCGGCCAGAGGTCTACTGTTTCAAACACCTTAATATAGTTGTCAAATCCGCCTTTGGCATTGCCGAAGCCTCCGCTGCTAAAGGATTTTACTAGCATCAACCCTAACGGATACAGGCAAAAAAGCATGAAAACAATACAAACCAGCTCACTAAGGATTACATATGCTCGTGAATTTTTCATCTTTCAGCCAGCTCCTTGTCCTTATTATTGCGGGTGTAAAGCATAACCTGTGCAAGCGTAATAATCATCGCAATAACAAGCATAATTACAGTAAGCGCCGATGCCCCCCCTTGGTCAAACAACTCAAATGATTTTTTGTTGATATATGTGGGGAAAAATTCAGTCGCATAATTCGGGCCGCCTTTTGTGAGGATATAAGGTAAATCGAAGCATTTCAGAGAGCCAAGGGCACCCATGATAAACAGTGTAAAATGCGTGCTGCGCAAAAGCGGAATGGTAATGCGAAAAAACTGCTGATACGGACGCGCGCCGTCAACTGTGGCCGCCTCATAGATATCCGACGGTATGTTGAGCATGTTCGCATAGTACATTAACATACTGTATCCAGTCCACTGCCAGATATTTATTGCGATGATGCACCCAAGCGCATATTTCGGGTCTGCAAGCCACTGCATTGCAAGAAAATCCAATCCGATTGCCCGAAGCGCCTCATTAAGCTGCCCCCTGTTCGTCTCAAGAATTCTGGAAAAAATATTGCCGATGATGGCAGGCGTAGCTATAACGGGAATGTAGAAAACTGTGCGATAAAAATCGGACCCTTTAATACTGCGTATGAAGAAAGATGCAAAACTGATACCCAAAAACGCCTGAATGATAATCGTGAAAAATGCAAACACCACAAAATTTCTAATGATTTTTACCATAACAGGGTCTTTAAAAATATTAATATAGTTTTCGATACCCGTAAAATTCATTTCCGGGCGTATGCCGTTCCACTCAAAAAAACTGACGTAGATATTAAATATAATCGGATAAATGATAAAAATGGCAAACAACAAAAACAATGGCGAAATAAACATGTATCCCGCAATAGTACGTCTCTGCATATTTTCCGCCCTCCCCCAAAAACTTAATATGGCGCGGGCTGGACAAAGCCCGCGCCATATTAAAAACAATTAACGCTGTGACGATTGTGACACCGCTTCCACGGCTGCAGCAGCTTGTTCGGGAGTGACTTCATCCAACGCAAGCGCCTTGAGGTTGTCGGCAATAGATTGTTTAAGCTCAGGGTAAGGATTTTCACGGTAGCCGCCAACATTGTTAGCGCCCCAATCCATGAGGATTTCAAGATTCTCTTTACCTTCTTCACTAAGCTCGCCGGTGTAGTCCATATCCACTCTGGAAGGGAAGTACATCAAGTATTCGTTGACCAGAATGTCCTGTCCGCCAAACATCAGATAGGAAATAAATTCCCACGCTTGGTCTGGATAGTTGCTGTCCTTATTCATACAGACAGCAATCTCAACATTGGCTTGTACAGGCGCCGGTTTGCCATCATTGTTCCAATCCATGGTAAAAACTGTTTTGGGGTTTTGACCATCGTTGAAAGCGGCGAATATTTCCGGGTCGGTGTTTGGATAGCTGTTAATAACCCACGCACCATTGGTAATCATCGGCACGATGCGTTCACGCTCGAAAAGGTCGGTGGTGTCAACATACATGTTAACGCCCAATGCCCCGTCCTGAAACACCCTTTCGGTGAATAGCGACTGCCAGATTGCAAAGGATTCTACCACCTCCGGATCTGTAAACGGTGTGTTGCCGTCGATGGCGGAATACAGCTTCGCGGAGTTGATGTCGTTCATAATGTTCATCCACATGTCAAGGTTAATCCAGTCATCTTTTGCGCCAATTGCGAGCGGATACAGTTCCCCATGGCCGCGAAGGGCTTGCGTAACCGATTTGAGCTCGGTCAAATTTTTCGGAAGCTCAAAATTATATTTTGTAAAGTACGAAAGGTCAGCCCAAATCATCCCCGCGTACCCCACGCCGAGAGGCAATGCGTAATAAGAACTGCCGTCCCTGATAAGCTCGGTAGTAAAGGGAACAAAAATTTTCTCCCAATCCGCGCCCCATGTTTGGGCGGCAAGCGGTGCAAGGTCAACCTCAAAATCCCGGAATTCTTTTAACGGCGCTCCTGTCTGAAGCGCAAATACGTCCGGCCCCTGTCCGCTGGAGAGGTCAATTTTAAGTTTTTGTATATGGTCGGTGTAGGGTACCTGGATGTATTCAACTTCAATTCCCGGATATTTGTTTGCGAAGTCCTGTGCAACAAGCTCCATCTGATCCGCTCTGGGATTCCAGCTCTGGTATACTATATTAATCGTTTCTCCTGACACGGCAGATTCTGATGTCGCCGCATTGTTCTGAGTCGAACCGCCTGCGCTGTCATTAGCAGCTGGAGCCTGCTGGGTCGAGCCTCCGCCACAAGCCACTGAAAAAACAAGGACAATGCAAAGAATTGCAGCAAAGATTGCTTTCCTGCTTATGCGCATAGTTGTAGCCTCCTTTTAGGTATTCGTTTTTCACTTGGACCGGCCTGTTTGCCGTTTCAACTATCGTAGCATAGCAATGTGTATAATTATAGCCGCAAATTCTATGTGTTTGTGTTTATTTTTTAGAACAAATCATTTCATGCTTAAGGTTCGGTATTCCGAAGGCTTCATCCCTTCCACGCGCTTGAAAACCTTGGTGAACACCCTGTAATCCGCAAACCCTGTCACATCGGCAATTTCAGTTATACTCATGCGGGTTGTCGAGAGCAGCTCCTTTGCGCGGTTGATGCGCAATAAAGTCAGGTACGCATGATAATTCATGCCCGTGTTGTTTTTAAAGAACTGACTAATATAAGAAGAATTCATATTAAAGATTTCTGCCAGCCTGTTCAAGCTTATTTCCTGGTCTGAATGCTCGTTTAAATAAGTTACAATTTTATACAGTGGAGAATCCGGCTCCTCAACCTTTTCGCTTATAACGGGCGCAGCCTCTTTCGCACAGCTTTTCACCATGTTTAGGCGAACCTGTGTCAAAACCTTGCCTAGCTCATCGAACCTGACTGGCTTGAGCAGGTAATCCGTCACTTTGAGTTTTAGGGCTTCCCTTGCATAGCTGAACTCATTATAACCACTTATGATGATAAATACTGTGTCGCTCAACTGATTGTTAAGCGTCCGAATTACTTCCAGCCCCGACAGCAGCGGCATGTTAATATCGATAATAATGATATCCGGTTTCAGTTTTTTTGCCATATTTACAGCAATGATTCCATCATTTGCAACGCCGACCACCTTGAAGCCATGACTTTCCCAATCAAATAATTTCAGTAATCCTTCCATTATTGTCGGCTCGTCGTCTGCGAGCAATACCTCAAGCTTTTTCATATGCACCTCCGAGAAAGCCCCAAGTAAAAATTGTAGCAGTTTTTAGGACGTATTAACCATTAATAATACAGTAGCACAGTTAAAGCTGAGGTGCAAGCATTGCCAAAAATTTGCAGCGAAGCAGTATTCGTTTAACATACGTTAAAGCAATATATAAACGGTGCAACCGAATTTTTCTGCTTTATCGTAAGCGGCAAACAGATTGTACGTTGACAGATTCCTCTTGATTTCCTATAAATCATATAGTATTATAGTAAATAAAAAATGGAGGTGCGGATTGTGCGGATTTCAACCAAAGGCCGCTACGCATTAAGAATGATGATTGACATTGCGGAACACGGTAAGGATGGACGAGTTACCATAAAAGACATATCCGAGCGTCAGGGAATATCGGTTAAATATTTAGAGCAAATCGTGCCGAACCTAAAGCGTTCAGGGCTGCTGCGAAGCGAACGCGGATCGAGCGGCGGATATACGCTGGCGAAAGAACCCTGTCAATATACAGCCGGTGAAATATTGCGCGTGATTGAAGGCAGGCTGGCCCCGGTTGCTTGTTTGGAAGACGAAATAAACCAATGCAGCCGCAAAAATATTTGCAAAACACTTGGTTTCTGGGAAGGTCTTTATAAAGTCATTGATGATTACATTGATTCCGTTACGCTACAAGATTTTATGGATTCAAAGGAAGCCGGGGATGCGGGAGATTGCTCCATTTAAACAAGAGGGATTCATTTTGGATAACTATACTCATTTCGAGCATTTATCGGTAACGGGCGGCGTTGGCGTAATCGTATTGGACACGGGCGGCCGTACATTGTTTGAGTCGTCGGTTCATGCCGCCGCGTCGTATTTTTTAGAGACGCTGTATGAAAAGTTAGATTGCGGGGAAAGCTCCCGTGTCGCTTTTCTGTACGGTTGCTATCAGGCGCGCCGTTTTGGAGGGCGGTATGTTTTCTTCGCACCCTCCGGTTTGGTTTACTGCGCCGCCCCGCTGTTAGATCATAAAGGGACGATGGTATCCGGCGTTCTTGCCGGTCCCTTCCTGATGAACAGCCATGAGGAATACATACAGGATTTGAGTGCTTCCCTATCAAAAGACGAAGCCGGGGAACTATATTCGGGTATCCGGTCGATTCCGTATATAGAGCCGAGGCGGGCGCACTCGATAAGCGAACACCTTTATTATGTAGCGGCGGCTTATTCCTCGCAAACTGTTTTAGCGCCGCCCGCGCCGGTGCAGACCGATCTGTTTTCCACCGCTTATCCCATAGAAAAGGAAGGCGAACTTCTGACCGCGATCAGCAAAGGCGATATTCATACAGTCAACGTGGTTTTAGGCGATATTCTGGGACAGATATTGTTTCATTGCGGCGGCAACCTTGAAGTGCTGCGCTCCCGTGTGGTGGAGCTGACGGTGCTGTTGTCCAGAGCGGCGCTAAAAGGCGGAGCGGATATAAATGCCATTTTGGGACTCAATTACGATTATCTGCGTGAAATAGACAGCTTTTCTTCGATTGAGGACATTGTGCTGTGGCTGCATACGGTCACGCGGCGGTTCACGCAGCAAGTGTTTGATTTTTCCGGTACGAAGCATATGGATATTATTTATAAAGCAGTCGATTATATCAAGCGCAACTATGCGTCTAAGCTGACGCTTGGGGAAATCGCAGACCATTTATTTATCAGCCGGCAGTATTTTTGCCGCATCTTCAAAGAGGAAACCGGTCAAACGCCGGGAGGCTATATCACATTCGTCCGCATTGAGGAAAGCAAAAAACTGCTGCGCAACTCGGCCGTGAACATTATTGACATTCCCGAATATGTCGGTCTTGAAAGCCAGAGTTATTTTACAAAGATGTTTAAGCGGGAAACCGGAACCACGCCGGGGCAGTACCGCCGTGAAAATATCGTGCGGTAATAGCTTGTAGGGCGCGGCATCCTCACCGTGCCACAAACATACCTCTTTTGTGAGAGCGCGGCTTCGGCTGCGCTTTTATTTGTTTTCGCAAAGTTTTTCTATCAATCTTATCATACAAATATGAATTGTAGAATATAGAGCAGTAAATATTAAAATCGTGGAAGAATTAAGAATAACGGCGGCTTATAATGAAAGGGCTATCAATCAAAATGGGGGGGGAAGTTCATGCATTTTTGTGTGGAGGAAGTCATGCTGATTGTATCGGCGTTACCCGTAATAGGATGTTTCTGTGCTTATTGCAAGTCAAGAAGAAAACAAAATCAAATAAAGAGGAGAAAGAGAAATGGCTAAACAAACCTACACCAAAACCGCGTATGAAAATCTTTCCGATTTTATATTCGGCAAATCCCTGTACCCGGTGCAGCTTAAAAACGGCATGTCAATCGGCGGCGGCACGGTTTATCCGGAGGTGAACTTTACGCTTCCCACAATGACCATTCAAAAAGACACCATGCCGGAAGTAATCCGCAACTACAAAGAAATCATCACGGGCATATGCGAAAGGGCGAAGGAGCTATATGTACCGGGGTTCGTCGCTGAAATTGAAACCCTGCCGCCGCTTACTGAAAATCCCGAATGGGGGATTGAGGTTTGCAAAACCGTGGTGGACATCGTCAAAGAGTACGAGATCAAGCACGGCGTAAAAGGCGCGGTCAGGATCACGCCCAATGACATACGCGAGGGCAATGACCTTGTACATATGTGGCGCGGCAGGCATTGGGACGCAATGCTGAAAACCTTTGAGGGCTGCGCAAATGCCGGAGCGGACTTCCTTGCGATTGAATCGGTGGGCGGCAAGGAAACCCACGATGAAGCGGTGATGTACTGCGACATCTCTAAATCTATTTTTGCACTATCCGTTCTCGGCTGCACAGACATGAACAAGCTCTGGCCGGAAATCGTCGGCATCGCTGATAGAACAGGGACGGTCGCCGCCGGGGATACTGCTTGCGGCTTTGCCAATACCGCGATGGTGCTGGCTGATAAAAACTACATCCCGCGCGTGTTTGCCGCAGCCGTCAGGGTAATCTCCGCTGTCAGAAGCCTTGTCGCCATCGAGTGCGGGGCAAAGGGACCTCATAAGGATTGCGGATACGAAGGCGTTTATGTAAAAGCGATCAGCGGAACGCCAATCTCTACAGAGGGCAGAACAGCCGCTTGCGCGCATCTTTCCCCGGTCGGGAATATCGCCGCCTGTGTAGCCGATATTTGGAGCAATGAATCCATTCAGAATATCAAGCTGCTCGGCGGCATGGCCCCTACTGTATCCTTTGAACAGCTTGTGTACGATTGCCGTTTGATGAACGAGGCAACGGCGAGAGGGCCGGAAGCCGCTTTGCTGCTTCGTGATTTACACGCGGATAGTGACAGCAAGCTCGACCCCCAGGCGTATGTCTTGCGCCCCGATGTTGTGCTGGAAATATCCAAAGAACTTGTCAAGGTGGACGGTTATTATCTAAGGGCAAAGAAAGCCGCCGCTCTTGCGTTCGCTCATATGCAAAGAGCATCCGAGCAGGGTTCTCTCAAGCTGGATGACAAAGAGCTGATGTGGCTTGAAAATCTTGCCGGTACGGTTGATGAAATGCCGGACGATGTTGGTGAGTTCACCGAGAACATTATCGGTGAGTGCGAGAAATTAGACCCGAAAAAATACGATATGTAGACAATATATAGGCGGCTGTGCTTTGATAGGCGCGGCCGCTTTTCAGGAGTGAATCACATGATAAATATAGATATTATATCGGGGTTTTTGGGGGCGGGGAAAACCACCTTTGCGAATATGCTTTTGCGCTGTTACATCAGTTCCGGCTTGCGTCCCGTTTATATTGTAAACGAGTTTGGGCAGACAGGACTGGATGCCCAAATCATTAGAGCGGACGGATTCGACGCGGTAGAAATCGAGGGCGGTTGTATTTGCTGCACCTTAAAAGACGATATCGCCGCCGCCATTACAGAGGTGATTGACGCTTTCTCGCCTACGAATATTGTTTTTGAGCCATCCGGCATTTTTATTTTTGACAACTTCTCGGAAATCCTCAAGCAGCCGGGTATTCGTGAAAAATGCAGGCTTGGAAATGTGATAACTGTTGTTGACAGTGTAAACTTCTCTCTATCAAAAGCCACATACGGCAGCTTTATCTACAATCAAATCAAAAATGCAGGGATTATCCTATTAAGCAAGCTGGAAAAAACAAAGTATAATACCGAGGAATTGATTTGCGATATAAAAAATATCAACCCGGACGTTTTTATCATATCAAAAATATGGAGCGAATGGGACAATGATGATTTCGCGGTTCTGCAGGGCCCAAAAACAGTCCCGCGAATGGAGCATCATGCCCACCATCACGACAACCTTCGTTCATTTACAATCAAACCCGAAAAACCGTTTACGCAGGATGCAATCGACCGCTTCCTCGCCTGTTGCAGGTCCGGCGTTTTCGGCGGCCTTTATAGGGTGAAAGGCATCGTGATGACCGAAGCACACCCGGTTTTGCTCAATATTGCCATGCGGGATGTTTCGCTGGAAAAGCACAAAGGTATTTCGGAACCAACCTTGACTTTTATAGGGCAGATGGTAAACGAAAAGGCAATCGTGAACTATTTTGAGCTATGGCCAGAGCGTATCTGCCCTTTGTAGAAATCCTCATACACCGATACTCCCAAATTCTTTCTCCAGCCTATCAAGCGCGTCTGCCAGCACCGCTCTTGGACAAGCGATATTGATACGCTGAAATCCTACGCCCTCTTTCCCGAACATAGTTCCGCCGTCAAGCCACAGTTTCGCTCCTTCGGCAACACGTTTGTCAAGCTCGTTTTGTGTAAGCCCATACTCCGAAAAATCCAGCCAAACATAGGTGCTATGCGGTTCAACCATCTTGATTTTCGGCAACCTTGGGGAAATATAGATTAAGCGCAGTTGGTTGAATTACCGGGTTTGCTTATTAATGGGCAATTTAAAATCTGTAAAAACATAGTCGGATATATAAAAATCGTGCTGTGAAAGTTATTTGTCCAATGTTGCTTAATGTAGAAAATGCTTATACTCTACCTCAAGTTAACTCTCCAAAGCCAGTCTTTGACCATTTGGTTAAACAGCGGTTCGTTTTCAATTTGAAGATTGTGTCCGGCGCCGTCCAGTACGGCAAAGGTTGCCCTTGGAAATCCTTCAAGCAATTTATACGCGCCTGTATAACCAACCCAATGGTCTTGCCGTCCGGCCAGTATGCACGCCGGTTTATCAAAGCGCGTTGTCTTTAGCTTGTTTTCAAGCTCAGGGCCGTAACTTCCCGTAAGGTGATTTGTAAGAAAATTATAATCGGCAGCCTTTATTCCCGGCAAGACGTCGTTTTTATATTTTTCAAACATCTCGGGGGCCGCGACAACTGCCAGCTCCATATACGCATCCATGTCGGGGTCGTTCTCTTTCGCTTTCAATGCTTCCGATTTCCATATAGTTTGTTTTACCGGAAGATTTTCACTTTCTGGATGATTGGAGCAGATCAGAAGAACCCCGTCGATTCGCTCTCCCGCGGTATGTATAAGCCCCAACGATAAACGCCCGCCGTATGATTCGCCCGCAACAAGAAAATTTTCATCGGGAATAACGGCGTTGATAAACTCGCCAAGCAGCTCAAGCATATTATCGGAGTTTCGTATCCATGATGCCACAGGGGTCTTTCCCATGCCGGGCAAATCAAGATAAATTCTGCGATAGCCCTGTATTTCATTGAATATTGGCTCCAAACAACCGCTCATCAAACGATGGTCTACACTCCACCCATGAATACTCAACAAAGGCTTCCCCTCGCCATATTCCTTGTAATATACCGGTACATCGCGTATTGAGCATATCATATTCTGCTTCCTCCACAAATATAAATTTTCTTCATTTCTTAAATACTGCCTACAGCGCACTGATATACCTTGTTTTTAGAATTGGTTTGCTTAGTTGCCTATTATCTTCAAAATACATTATAGCGACAAATAGTATTTCCAGCAAACAAATTCAGAGCATCTCTTCACAATCTCAAATTAACAGTCCATTTTCAAGGCAGGTGCTTAGCATTAGTCTCTTTGCTTTCTTGCTTTTATTAAATTCAACATCAGCTACACCGTTTGTAATTGCCACAATCGTTCCGATACCAAACGATTTGTGTTCAATGCGGCTGCCGACTTTGATATTTGCCGCTATGTGCGTTGCTTTGGCAGCGGATACCTTTGGAGTCTGCGGCCTTGGCTTCGCATCTGGCATGACATATTTGATTGTTGTATCCCTGTTCTCAAGCATTTGCGTTACCGATAATAGCTGTACTTTTTGACTTTCGTATTCTACCAGAACAATCTCACCATATCATACATTAGCTTTTGCAATCACATTATCTGGTATTATTAGTTTTGCATTGTTGAAAATTAGTTTTGCATTGTTGAAAATACATTCTTGAATAAGAACATGGGCTATGCTATACTTAGATAGGTTTAATTAGCTGTGTTGTTTGACTTTTATCGAACTAGCGCAGATACCTTATTCTATGAATAAAAAGGAGAAATGAACAATGTTAGCGTATTACACACAAGAGTCGGCGGTAAACTGGGAGGTTTGCATAAAATAACCTTGTGTATAAACCTCCCATAAGTTATAAAACTAACTTTGTAGGAGGAAAAATTATGAACAATACATTTTCAAATAAATTCGTTGCTAACGAAAAAAATTTTGCACTTTTGCAAGAACTAATGTGGGGACCTAATGCAATACGCCAATCTGAAGAATTAGCTTCACATTTCAAAATTACAAAAGATATGAAAATACTTGATTTAGGTTGTGGAGTGGGCTTGTCGCCGCTGTACTTGGTGCAAGCGCACGGTGCAGAAGTTTTTGCCACAGATTTATTTGCTGACCCGACCGAAAATCATGAGAGATTTGTGAAACTTGGCGTTTCAAATAAAATTATTCCAATGATAATTGATGCAACACAGCCAATGCCGTTTGCAAAATCATATTTCGATGTTATTTTTTCGGTAGGCGCATACAATATGTTTGGCGATAATGAGGAAATGCTATCGAACCTTGCTTCTTATGTGAAGAAAGGCGGCTACATTGCTGTTTCGTTTCCCGGCTTGAAATATGATTTCGGTGACAATGTTCCGACCGAAATGCAGCCATTTTGGGAAGTTCCCGAAGTTGCAAGATATGTCCGTGGAATTGAGTGGTGGAAAGACTTATGGAGCAAAGCAGAGGGCGTTGAAATAGTAACCGTCAGCGAACAGGCTTGCCACGATATAGCTTGGAAAGAATACCTTGCGAGCATAGACCCCTGTGGTGAAGATAAATGGACGCTAGATATGATGGAGGCAGAAGATGGAAAGTATTTCAACACAATCCAATTGATTGCCAAAGTTGTCTGAGAGTAAACGCAATGCCATGTAGCAGACGGCAAAACCCCACAGCTTGATAATAGAATTATGAATAACGATAGAGCAATTTCCCTTGTAATGAGGGGGATTACTCTTTTTTTATCCTACCCCTTGACAATAGCGCACAGAGAATGTGTACGATATACCATTGATGAACGTAGAGAGCGCTTAGATCATGAAATAAATGAAGAAGATATATCCGCCCAAAGGGAATCAATCAAAAAGACCTGTTGCATTTTTGTATTTTGCAGCAGGTTTTTGGCTTCTACGTCCCGAAAGTGACCGCTAAGCGGCCTGACAAGGTTCAACGAGGTCATTGCAGGCCGTTTGAGAACTGCAAATTCCGCACAACTAAAGCAAAAACGGCAGTTAACGGCTTCGCTATCAGCAAAATCTATGTTATGGAATAATCGCTTTAAAAAGCTAGTCTGGCGCAGATTAGAACAACGACTTACACATGCAGGACGAATTTACTCATATTATTTTATCTGTTAAAAGCGGGGTGAACATCCTGTTTTTAATATTCTGAGCTCAATAAAAAGTCGGCAATATGCATTGTTTTGATTCCTTGATAGTTGCCGCCAGCAAATTCATCCGCTCGTAAGACATATTTGGGGTAGTTGTCGGCGATGGAGAGAAGCCTGCCGTATTCGCGCTGCTCTGTAACTTCCAGCTCAATCCGTTCTGCAATTTGGATATATAACTTTTCTTCCTGGCGAGTGGCTACAAAGTCAATTTCCGCGCTGCCTATCTTGCCAATGCATACATCATAGTCACGCCGAAGCAACTCAAGATAAACGAGGTTTTCCAGCATTGCAGCAACGCTATCCGGTGTGTAGCCAAGAATGGCATGGCGGAAAGCCGGGTCACAAAGATAGAATTTCTCTTGTGTTTTCAGATGTTCCTTGCCTTGGATATCATAACGGGAGCAGCGATGGAGGATAAATGCACTTTCCAATTGGCTTAGATAGTTGTATACGGTTTCGTTGTCAATCGTGCGCTGCTCACTTTTTAGGTACTTGGCAATGGATGTTGCGGAAAAAGTCCGGCCAATGTTATCGAAAGCAAATTTGACGATGCGTTCTAATTGATCAACCTTTCGGATTTGATTGCGCTTGACAATATCGGTGAAAATGGTTGAGTTGTAGATATCTCTTACAATTGCGTATGCTTCATCCGGTGTGTATTCCTGCAAATGGATTGCGGGGAAACCGCCCATGCGGAGATACCTAGTCAATTCAAGACGAGGATTAGGGTCTCCATATCCGAAATTAAATGAGCCTCCAGCAAAAGCGAATGGCCCTCCGGCGGTCATTTGTGGCGAGTTTTTATATATTTGCTTCCTAAATTCCATATATTCAGCAAAAGATAAAGGGTATACACGGAAAGCGATATACCGCCCCGTTAAATACGTCGATATTTCAGACGACAACATACGGGAATTTGATCCTGTCACAAAGATATCAACATCGAAGTCGGTCATGAATGAGTTAACGGCCTTCTCCCAGGACTTAACTTCTTGGATTTCATCTAAAAATAAATAGGTTTTGCCGTTCGGTGAAAGGCGACCTTTGACTTCTTCATACAAAAGTTTTGCTGTCTTTATGTCCTCATGCTGCATAGAATCAAAATTGTAAGTTAAGATGCTCGCGTCCGAAATACCACGGCTTTTGAGCTCCTCTATAATCATCTTCAAAATAGTAGATTTGCCTGAGCGCCGGACGCCAGTGAGAATCTTTACAAAGGGCGTATCTACATATGGCATGATTTTTTCAATATATGTTGGCCGAATAATCATTGCAATCACCATCCTTATGGATAGTATACCACAAAAACACCATTACGTATACATAATTGCGGTTATAACCCTATAAATATATGAAATATTGCGATTATAGGGGATTGCGAAACTTACTATAATAAATTATTTCAGGCTCTGTGTTTACACTTTTTTATAATTAGTAAAATATGTTACATAAATTATTAACAACGGTAAAATATGGTGCTCACAAGTGACTTGCACATTCTACACGAATTTGACTGGAGAGGGGCTATTGGTGTAGACTATAGCGAGGTCATCGATGACTCTATTGAGAATCCCGCTCAACAAGAGCAGAATCCTCTAAAGATTGCGATTAGGCCAAATGTCTCTTCCTTCCCCCAAAGTGTTAGCCACCATGAGAAAAGGAAGCAATGAGCGCCTTTTTGCCAAAAAGAAAACCCCCACAAACCGTATGGTTGTGAGGATTTTCGGATGGAGCGGATTACGAGGCTCGAACTCGCTACCTCCACCTTGGCAAGGTGGCGCTCTACCAGATGAGCTAAATCCGCGGATGGTGCCTTTGGTCGGAATTGAACCAACGACACGTGGATTTTCAGTCCACTGCTCTACCAACTGAGCTACAAAGGCACAACGGCTTCGCAAGTAAACCGCTTTGGCGACCCGGAAGGGACTCGAACCCTCGACCTCTAGCGTGACAGGCTAGCGTTCTAACCAACTGAACTACCGGGCCAGATATTATGGTGGGAACAACAGGGTTCGAACCTGTGACCCCCTGCTTGTAAGGCAGGTGCTCTCCCAGCTGAGCTATGCTCCCGCACCATTGGCCGCCGTGCAATGAAAAGCGTAAGCGACGGCTTTTATTATACTATATGAAAAATAAATTGTCAACGATTTTATACTAAATAAAATTTAAACCTTTGTTACCTCTACAATCGCATTAAATAACGCCATTTCAGACGGCGGGATTTTTTTGTTGATATGGTATCCGCCAAAAAACCATTGTTTATACTTGCAGTGATCACGTACCGCATCGAAAAAGACGTCAAGCACGTTTGTGTCGTTGTCATGCATCGTAATCACGCGCTTCATGTGGCGGCTTGACTGATGCGTAAATATGTAATCGAGCTTGTTATCATGCTCTAAAAGTTTATCCCGCGCCTTAGAAAGCTCCGCAAGGGTTGGCATTTCCTCGCTCCACCAGCAGCTCTTGCGTAAATCCGCATCATCGCTTTCCCCGCCGCCGAACGCAAAAATCTTAAACCCGTCAATCTCAAATACACTCCCGCGGATCAAATGCTTGAGCTTCCCCGATATCTCGTGGACGCTTCCGCCGCTCCATTGTGAAACGGGATATTCGTTTATCAAATCAAGGTTATCATGTGTGCCTTCAATAAATAAAACTGTATATTTGCGCTTGCCAAGCCACTTTAAGATACGCCGCTCTTTCTTCGAGCCTTCCCACAGGAACCCGAAGTCACCGCATACAATCAGGTAATCGCCCTTTTTCAGCTTCCTCGCGGACCTTGAACGCAGCCTGCTAATATCGCCATGCATATCTCCGGTAACATAAATCAAAATCAAACGCCCCTTTTGCGTTATCTATAAACCCAAGTATAACAGATTGCGCCGGAAATTCCAAGCGCGGGAAAACTTTACCGCATTTTGTTTTTTATCCGCGTTTGGAGCAGGTAACCAATACCCGTGATTACCGTCAGCACGATAAACATCGACAATGCCCTCATTAAGTCGCCGCTTGCGATGCTGTCGCCCGCGGCAAGCGACGTGATAAGGGCAGGCGAGCGCGCAATGCTCGTAACGATGATAAACCGGTGCATTTTAATCTTAGTGAGGGCAAATAGGTATGTCAGCGCGTCTTTCGGCAATCCCGGAATAAAAAACAGGATAATCGCGAGCTTCTCCAGCTTGTTTTCATCTTGCAGGAACTTAAATTTTTCAATCTCACTTTTCTTTACAAAAATCGCAACGGCCTTTTGCCCGTATCTTGATACAAGATAAAATACCGTTATGGAGGCCAAAACGGCGCCGCCAAGGCAGATCCCGAGACCTCCCCACAACCCGAAAATCGCACCCGCCGCCATCTGAATCGGGCCGCCCGGTATAACTGCGATTACGATTTGCAGATACTGTACCGCAAACAGCACAAGCCATCCCGCGACGCCAATAGACGAGAGCCTGCTCTGAAACGCCGCAAGCTTTAAAGGGTCATTCAGCGACATGACCCATATCGTCAAAATGACCGTAATAAAAAGCATGGCGAGAGTGAAAAACACAATACCTGCTATTCTTAACTTTTTTTGAATGCATGGCATACAAATAACCCTTTTATTTTCAGGTGGGATTTGGTAAAATAAAAACTGCAGAAAGGACGAAAAGCGATTGCTTCACCAATTAAAGCTTGTCAAAGGATTGGTGAGGATTTTTGATTTAAGGCAAGGACGACAACGAAGTATTACGGCAAAAGGACCGCCAAGATGAGGCAAACTTTAGTTGGAGGAGCAATATAATGGAAACTGAAATTTTTAAAGCGGGCACACGGCACGGCGCCCCCACCACAAATGACGAAATCAAGATACTCGTTTGTTATATCCTGTCCAAAACGGATGCTTCTATGAGTTTTCAGCAGTTACATGAATCCTTTTCGGAAAATGAGCTTGTCAATTATTTCGAGCTGGTTTCCGCTGTGGATTCACTGATAGACACGGGCCATATCGCCGAAGAGGAGTCAGGCGCGGCCTCCGTTTACCGCATAACGCCGCTCGGCGAGGACGCCGCGAACACGGTAAACACGCTTTTGCCGCTGAGCGTACGCGAAAAGGCGTCGGTCGCGGCTAAAAAGCTTTTGCGCCGCAAAAAACGCGAAAAAGAGGTCGTCGTAAAAATCAGCGAAATAAACGGCGGGTTTGAGGTGCTTTTAGCGCTTCCCGGGGATAAAGGTTCGCTTTTGTCCTTTACCGTTTTTTGTCCCACAAGAGATGAGGCGCAGCTTGTGCGCAAACGGTTCTTAAACGACCCCGCCTACATCTATAAAGGCGTTATGGCGCTATTAACAGGCGACAAAAACGTCATCGGAAAGATGTTCCCGTCTGATGACGATTTGTTTTAATTCGGTATGATTATACAAATTGTATTTAAAATTCCGTAAAAAGCTACTCGTTGAAGAAACTGAAATCGTCTCCGCTTGCAACGATGATATCATTTTCCAAAAGCTTTGTTGATCCCCTTGGCAATATAATTTGGTTGCCGCGTTTGATTGTTAAAATCAGGATGCTTTCGGGAATATTGGAATCGACGATGTGCTTGTCTAAAAGTTTGTCGCCTGCCGTTATCCTGTATTCGAAAAGCCGCGTATGGGTTTCTTCAAAATAGTCGGTAAAGGTTTTCAAAACCGAGTCCCCCGCGTCTTTATCGACCAGATTCAGTTTATTTGCTATGAACGGCGTAAGCGTCCCTTGGATCAAAACTGAAAACAGCGTGATGAAGAAAACCAGATGAAATAAGTCATACTGCATGTTGCCGTCAAACGATTTGACCGCTATGATGGCAAAAGCGATGGACGCGGCGCCGCGAAACCCTACCCACGATACGAGCAGTTGTTGCTTGAACGGGGTTTTACAGAAGCTTAAAATACTAAAGGTTGCAAGCGGCCTTGCCACTAATATCATCAGGACGGACAACAGCGTTCCGGGAATGATTATCTTTATAAGCATGGACGGGTAAGCAAGCAGACCGAGGATAAAGAAAAGGATTATCTGCATAAGCCAGGACAGGCTGTCGAAAAAATGGACAAGGCTTACCTTGTGAAGTATCTTGCTGTTTCCGACAACAATTCCCAATATATAAACGCAGAGCATTCCGTTTCCGCCGGCTATTGTGCAAATCGAAAAGCTTAGCATAACAATCGCCAAAAGCATTATGGGGTAAAACCCTTCTATTTCCAATTGCAGCCTTCTAAGCAAAATAACCGTTAGAACCGATACAATAACGCCGATACCGATGGCAAGCACAATCTGCAATGCAAAGGAAATAATGATATCCGCGCCCAAAGAGCCTGCGCCTTGCGCCTTTATGGCGGAAATCGTCAGAATCGTCATCATATATGCAAAAGGGTCGTTGCTTCCGCTTTCAATCTCAAGAAGCGGTGCAAGGCCGTTTTTTAAGTTCAATTTGCGCGACCTTAGAATCGAAAACACGGACGCGGCGTCTGTCGACGCAACCACCGACCCGAACAGTAAACCGTATAAAAAAGGCACGCCCATAATAATAAAACAAAGGAAGCCTGTGGTAAAAGCCGTTATTACCGTTCCTAGCGACGACATCAGAATTGCTTTTAGCGCCACGGGCTTTGCCGTATCCCATTTTGTTCCGAAGCCGCCATAAAATATGATGAGGACGATTGAAATATAAGAAATATTTTCAGCGATATCATAATTGTGAAAATAAATCCCACCAATGCCGTCGGAGCCCATTATCATGCCGAGAACAAGGAATATCAGCAGCGACGGGACCCCGAAACGGTACAGCGCTTTGTTTAAAAGAATACAAAGCAATATCAAAACCGACGAGATAATTAAAGGTATGTACATCTATCATGCCCCTTTCAAAATAAAATGCGTTTACGCTTTATGCTTTTTGCCGGATATCATCTCAAATAAACGGCTTATCATAAACCAGATATAACGCAGGTTGAACAATACCAAAAGAAGGAATATAAGCGCCGACCACACGCCCCAATACGGCACCTCGGACAAGCTGACGGCTATTTGTCCAAGCAGAAGCGCTAAAATCAGCAAAACCCTAAGCGGCTGCATGCTGATCTTGATATGCCTGCGACTGTCTATTGCGCGGATTAAAAATACTGCAAGGAAGCTTGCGAACGTGGCGATAGCGGCGCCCTGCGGGCCTCCTATGGGGTTGTCCATCGGGATTAGCAGCCAGTTGAGCGCGATATTGACGCCGGCGCCGATGAATGTCGTAAGCATAACCATGCCGTTTTTCCGTACAGCGTTGTAAATAGTCCCCAAGAACGTGACAAGTGTGGAAAACGCGACGGCAAGCACCAAAAATGGCGTATAACGCCACGCGTCGCCGTAAGCGGGGGCGGCAAGGACCAGAAGTACGGGCCTGCAAATCAGGATTAGCCCCGAAGTTGCGATGAAAACCAGAATATAGTAGCTTTTGAACACGTTTGAGAAAAACTTCTCGCCCTCCGGGCTTTTGTATTCCGTGAAAGCCGAAAGCTGCCACGCCTGTATAAAAATCGCCGACACAAGCGTAATAAGATTAGGCAGCGTCTGTGAAACCGCGTATATGCCGACCGCCGACTCGTCGATCATGTAGCTTAAGAAAAAGCGGTTCGAAAGCGATGTGACCCACCAGAACACGGCGGTCGGAACAAGAGGTATCGAATAACGAAGCATTTTTTTTGCCGTTTCAAGGTTGTTTTTGCGCGGTTTAAAATAACGGTAAAGACGCAGGATAAAGACTAAAGCCACGGTGACCACGGCGTCCGCCGTTATGATAGAAAGGATGTAACCCTCGGCGCCCATCCGAAAATGCAAAAGCAAAAGGATATTCATCAAAACCGTTATCACGGTCGTTGCGATACCGCTTGCGGCAAACAGCTTTACAAACCCGCTTGCCCGCGCAAACTGCGTGGTGACCGTATGCATCGCGGAGCTTAGGCAATAAAGGTAAATGAGCCATAAATACGGCTGGATGATGGAGACAAGCCCTAAAACCGGCATCATGCATAAAAGGGCGGCATATCCTAAAAGCACAGTAAGTACAGATGTTGTAAAAACGTCGCTCTTTTTAAATTCCTTGTCGATGCCAAAGCGGATCACCGCCTCGCCCATGCTCAAATACATCATGGGAAGTATGAGGTTGCAGGCCGATGTGATAAGCGACTGTATACCGAATTCGTCCGTCTGCATGACGGCTGTGTAAAACCGAAGCATCAAAAACGGCAGCAGCTTCGAGCCAAATGTCGCGATTGCGAATATCAGCGTGTTCGACATTAAATGTTTATATTTATTCATGCGGGCCCCTCTACATCCTGCGACGCGGCCGGTACTTGCCGCCGCCTTTCAGGCGCCTCCTGCGCCTGTTGTGAGTGATCATTACAAATGTATATGTTATAACGGAAAGCACAGTAAATACAATCGCATATTTAAACCAAAACGACGCAAGTACCCCCTTCATGCTTTCCCACAGGATAAGGATGCGCGACGCGTCCACCGTATCGGCGGCAAGAAGCTCCATCTCGCCCATATCCTTGCCGGAAAGGATGATACGCGCGGTGCCGATTTTGTCAAACCGCTTCACGGGCGCCTCCACATAATCGGGGATATCAAACTCAAGCCGTATTTTTGACGCATCCTCCTCATAATATACAAGCGCTGAAAACGCGTCCGCCGTCATGATTCTGATAGCGTCCCTTTCGGTTGAAAGCCTGACCGGGATTTCAGCAACATACCGGCCTTTCTGGATTAAGTTCTTGACCCTGAAGCTTCCGAACGCCCAGTTATAAAACATGGCCGTGTCGCGAAACGCCATGTTGCCGTCGATAACCTCGCCCTCGCCGTCATAAAAATCGGAGCCCATGACGACAAGCAGGTAGCTGAAGCCGTCGCGCGTCGCGGTCGAGATAAAGCAGCGCCCCGCCTGCGGAGTCGTGCCGGTCTTTACCCCCGAAAGCCCCGGATAATAAAATGAATTCTCTTCAAGCTGCATAAGATTCGTGTTTTCCCAGCGCAGATTCTCATGCTTGTTCGTAGGGCCGGAATCATATATATCGGTAGTTACAATGCTTGCAAATTCCGGAATGGAAAGCGCGTGAAGCGCGATGATCGCCATATCCTCGGCGGTAGTCACGTGCTCCGGGTGGTGCAGGCCGTTCGGCGTTACAAAGTTCGTGTTTTTTGCGCCGAGCTCACGCGCCCGCCTGTTCATCATATCGGCAAACGCCTCCTGCGAGCCCGCGATATGCTCCGCGACTATCAATGCGGCCTCGTTCGCCGACGGCAGCATCATAGCATACAGCAGCTTGCGCATCGCAAGCTCCTCGCCTGCGATAAGCCCGCCAAGGGATACAGCCCCGTAATCCCGCGAGTAAGTATAAAGGTAATCCTGTATGCTTTGAGGATATATCACCATTTCGTTGTCAAGGTCCGCTGTGTTTTCAAGCGCTAAAATGCAAGTCATGATCTTTGTAAGCGACGCCGGCTCCAGCTTTTGGGACGCATTTTTTTCAAAAATAGCCTCTCCGGTATCCATGCTGTAAAGGTACACGGCTTTAGCGGAATAAGGTTCCTCCGGCTCATAAGCGGCGCTACAAATAAAATTAAAATGTAAAACGAAACTAAAAATAAATATTAGAATTAAACAAGAACACTTTTTCATATGGACAAAATCCCTTTATTGCGTTATCATTGAATTTATTATACCAGAACTTGCGTGATTATAAAAGAAAAATATAGAGGAGGGCAACATTATGGATACATATAAGCTTGACACCATTGCGGTACGCGGAGGCTACGAGCCCGACGCCGCGCAGCGCGCCACCGTGACGCCCATATACCAGACAAACGCGTATACGTTTGAATCCGCAGGGGACGCCGCCGATTTATTCAGCCTTTCAAAAGCCGGGAACATTTACTCGCGGATCGGCAACCCCACCGTTTCGGCGCTTGAAAACCGCATCGCTATGATGGAGGGCGCAGTTGGCGCACTTGCGATGAGCTCAGGGCATGCCGCGATTTTCAGCACGATACTGAATATAGCGGGAGCAGGCGACGAGATTGTCTCGTCCATATGCATTTACGGCGGTGCGATTAATCTGCTTGGAGTAACGCTTCAGAACATCGGAATCAAAACGGTCTTTGTCGACCCCGACGATTTTGACGCGTGGGAAAACGCGATTACGCCCCGGACGAAAGCATTCTTTATCGAGACGATCGGAAACCCCAACGCAAACGTCGCGGATATTGAAAAAATTGCCGCGATTGCTCATAAACACGGGATTCCGCTTATCGCAGACTCGACGTTTACAACGCCGTACCTTTGCCGCCCGATTGAGTTTGGCGCCGATATCGTGATACATTCCGCCACAAAATTTTTAGGCGGCCAGGGCAATTCAATGGCCGGCGTGGTGGTTGACAGCGGCAAATTCAAATGGGCGGGCAACGAGCGCTTTCCGCAGTACAATACGCCCGACAAGAGCTACCACGGCCTTGATTTCGGTAAAGACTTAGGCGACGCCGGGTTTATTATACGGCTTCGCGCGCTTGTACTGCGCGACATTGGCACATGCCTTTCGCCGTTTAACGCGTTTTTGACGCTCAACGGGATCGAAACGCTTTCGCTGCGCATGAGGCGCCATTGCGATAACGCGCTTAAAATCGCGCAATATTTGGATTCTAATCCCAACGTCACGTTTGTAAATTACCCGGGGCTTGAGGGCAACAAATACTATCCGCTTGCAAAAAAATATTTCGGCGGCGACGCGGGGAGCGTGTTTACGTTCGGGCTTCGCGGCGGACGCGAGGCCGGAGTGAAGTTCATCGACAACACAAAGCTGTTCTCGCTTGTAGCGAATGTCGGCGACACAAGAAGCCTTGTAATCCACCCCGCCACAACCACTCACTCGCAACTGAGCGACGAGCAGCTAAAAGCCAGTGGAATCTCAGCCGATACGGTGCGGCTCTCAGTCGGGATCGAGGATATCGATGATTTACTCCATGACCTTGAAAACGCGATCCAAATAGCTGTAAAGTAAGTAAGGCTTACACGGATTCTCCCTAGCGCCATGCATATACAATTAGTATATGCATGGCGCTATAATATTACTAACAGTATTATCAACTGTGCTGTTGGATGCAATGTGTACTTTAAGTATAATCAACTTAAATATAACTTATAACAGATGATACACATGCAATTATGCTTTTATTTACGGCTCTCTTCTTCTAACCTGTCGCGCAGCTTTAACAAATCATCAAATGCATCCGGCTTGTTGTTCGGATTTCGCAAAAGCGCCGCCGGATGAAACGTCGCCATCATAAAGACCCCATTCTTTTCTACAAACTCACCGTGGGTTTTTGTAATCTTGATGTCCTTTGAGATGATATTTTGTGCCGCGACCCTGCCGAGGCACACGATATACCGCGGCTTTATCAGCTTTACTTGGTTTTTGAGAAAGCCGATGCACGCGTCGATTTCCTCCGGGTGGGGATCGCGGTTCTCCGGCGGGCGGCACTTTACCATATTTGCTATGTAGATGTTCTTATCCCGTGAAAACCCTGCCGCTATCAGCATTTTATCGAGAAGCTCCCCCGCGCGGCCCACAAACGGCTCGCCTTGCAAATCCTCGTTCTTGCCGGGGCCCTCGCCGATGAACATCACGTCTGCGGTTTCCAAGCCAACGCCGAAAACGACGTTCGTCCGCGTCCTTGCAAGACCGCAGCGCTCGCAGCTAAGCGCCGCCTTGCGCAAATCCTGAATATTGTCGTACATATTAAACTCCATTCCGCCGATTTTTATTCGCATTGCTTCGCAATGGTGTAAACTGCACATGAACCTACCGTTCATGTTTATTCACATAATACCATAAAACCGCATCTTCACGCAAATTTTGCGCATCTTCGCAAAACACCCTTGATATTATCCGACCGATGCGATAAAATAGTAACAGTATCACAAGAAGATAAAGGAGATAGCATTATGAGCAAAAAAATTATGGTTGAAACTTCAGCGCGCCATGTTCATGTTTCACAGTCGGACTTGGAAATCCTGTTTGGAAAGGGCGCGGCCTTGACAAAGAAAAAAGATCTCTCCCAGCCCGGCCAATACGCCTGTGAGGAGCGCGTTGATATTGTCGGCCCTAAAAGGACTATTTCCGGCGTTTCGATTTTAGGCCCTGTACGTCCGGCGACGCAAGCCGAGATTTCGCTTACCGACGCGAGAAGTATTGGCATTATGCCGCCAATCCGCGAATCCGGCGACCTTGCGGGAAGCCCGGGCTGCAAGCTTGTGGGGCCGAAAGGCGAGGTCGAGCTTAAGGAAGGGTTGATTGCCGCCAAACGGCATATACACATGGAGCCTTCCGATGCGGAAGCTTTAGGCGTATCCGACAAGGAAATCGTAAAAGTTAAAATTGATACCGGCGCCCGTTTGCTTATTTTTGATGATGTTGTCGTGCGCGTAAACCCAAATTTCCGCTTAGCTATGCACATTGACACCGATGAATCAAATGCCGCCGCATGTGGCGTGGAATCCTTTGCAACGATTGTAAAGTAGTTTGCCTTTTCATAGAACAAGCAGTGCCCGCGCAAACATTGCGCGGGCATTTTTATGTTATTATCATGCGGATTATTGCAGTTTATGAGGCAAAGCAAATAATATCAATCCGAAAATATACAAATTGTATTATTTTAGCAGGCTTAAGACCATATCCGAGTATGCTACAGGGTCATCGATTGAAAGCCCCGCCATCAAAAGCGACTGATTATAAAGCACCTCCGTGTATTTCTTTGCTTTGTCCTTGTCGTTTAAAAACGCGTCCGACAACGACTGGAATATCTCGTGGCCCGAATTTAATTCAAGCACACGCTCCGCTTTCTGGGACATATCCGGCTGAACGGCGTTTAAGTATTTTTCCATCTCAAACGACAGCGCACCGTCGGCCGTAAGGCAGACGGGATGGCTTTTCAGCTTGCCGGAGATTATGACCTTGCTAACGCGGTCACCGAGGGTTTCTTTCATGAATTCCAACAGGTTTCTGTTGTCCTCCTGCGCTTTCTCGACCACCTTTTTCTCCTCGTCAGAGCGAAGCGTCGAGTCCTCGTTGTTTGCCGACTGGAATGTTTTGTCCTGATACTTCCGCATGGAGTTTGCCACAAACTCGTCGACTTCGTCAATGAAATACAGGATTTCGTATCCCTTTTCCCGGATAATCTCCGTTTGCGGCAGGGCGGCGATTCGCGCGGCGCTGTCGCCTGTCGCGTAGTAGATGTGCTCCTGATCAGGCTTCATGCGAGTGACATATTCGGCTAGCGTAGTCGGCTTGTCGGAATATGAAGACGAAAACATCAGCAAATCCTGAAGCAGCTCCGCGTTCGCGCCAAAGCCGCTCACGACGCCGTATTTTAGCTGGAGCCCGAACGCCTTGTAGAATTTCCCGTATGTTTCCCTGTTATTTGTAAGCATTTTGAGCAGCTCGTTTTTGATTTTCTTCTCAAGGTTTTTGGCGATGACCTTGAGCTGCCGGTCGTGCTGGAGCATCTCGCGTGATATGTTCAGCGAAAAATCGGGCGAATCCGCTACGCCTTTTACGAATCTGAAATGCTCCGGCAGAAGCTCGCTACAGTTTTCCATGATCATCACGCCGCTGGAATACAATTGCAAGCCCTTTTTGTATTCCTTCGTGTAGTAGTCGTAAGACGCTTTCGCCGGTATAAACAGCAGCGCCTTATAGCTGACAACGCCCTCAGCGTCCATATATATGGTGTCGAGCGGCGCCTCGAAGTCGAAGAATTTTTCCCGATAGAACTGGTTGTAATCCTCCTGCGTGACCTCGCTTTTACCGCGCTGCCAAATCGGGACCATGCTGTTTAGCGTCTCGATTTCAGTATATGTTTCCATCTCGTGCTTTTCGGGATCGCCGCCCTCCTTGGGCCTGCTTTTTTCGCGCTCCATGCGGATAGGGTAGCGGATATAATCCGAATATTTTTTGATAAGGGAAACAATCGTGTAATCGTTTAGGAAGCGGTCGTAGTCCTCATCGTCGGTGTTTTCCTTGAGCTTGATGATGACGTCGGTGCCGGCGGCAGAACGCTCGGCTTCGGTGACGGTATAGCCGTCCGCGCCCGTGGAATGCCATTTGTGCGCCGCATCGGAGCCGTATTCTCGCGAGATGACGGTGACTTCGTCGGCAACCATGAACGCCGAATAAAAGCCCACGCCGAACTGGCCGATAATGTCGATGTTATCTTGCGCGTCCTGCGCGTCCTTTAAGTCCTCCTTAAAGGAGCGGCTTCCGCTTTTTGCGATCGTGCCGAGGTTTGCCTCCAAATCCTTTTGGGACATGCCGATCCCGTTATCCGATATTGAGAGCAATCGATTTTCTTTATCGACCTTTATCTCGACTGCAAAATCGGAGCGGGAAAGCCCTACGCCGCTGTCGGTAAGCGACAGGTAGCACAGCTTGTCCAGCGCGTCGCTGGAGTTTGAGATGATCTCGCGCAAAAAAATCTCCTTGTGTGTGTAGATGGAGTTGATCATAAGATCCAGCAGGCGCTTCGATTCTGATTTAAATTGTTTTTTTGGCATATAAAAAACCCCCTGTGACAAAATATCTGGCACTCTTATGTTTCGAGTGCCAAGCTAATCCCATTGTAGCTTATAAAAGAAGTTTTGTCAAGAGTTAAAGTATAAGGATATTGCCACAAGCTGTGTGAAGCCGGTGGCAATATCCTATATCGTCTTTACAGGTTTTGTCAAGATTTATTTGTATTTCTTTTATTCATCGCCCGGATAATCGTCCTGCAAGGCGTTATAGCCCTGTTCTCCCGTGCGGACCTTTACAACGTTTTCAACATCGTAGATAAATATCTTTCCGTCGCCGATCTTTCCTGTATACAGCGTATTTCGCACAGTTTCCACCAGCAAATCGACGGGAATTTTGCTGACGACGATGTCAATTTGGATTTTGGGCAGCAACGGTGCGTCTAACGGCACGCCGCGATATGTATGCGTATGCCCCCGCTGCACGCCGTAGCCTAACACATTCGTTACGGTGACGCCGGTAATGCCGATTTGATCGAACGCGGCCTTCAACGCGTCAAACCGGTTCTGCCTTGTAATAACCGATACCTTGGTGAGTTTCTTTCCGGTTGAGACGTCGGTCACCGGTATTGCGGCTTCGGTTGCAACTGCGCCGCGAGGAGCCTTTGCCTCGAATTCGCCCGAAAGAGCCTGCGGAACCGGGCTTGCAACCTGAATAAAGTCGGCGTAACTGCCGCTTTCCATGCCATGCTCGGTGGTGTCAAGGCCTAAGATTTCATCTTCTGCGGACGCGCGCAGGCCGTGGGCTTTCTTAACCAGGAAGAAAGTGGCGCTCATTGTGATCGCAACCCATACGCCGATTGCCAGCACGCCCAAAGCCTGGACTCCCAGCAGCCCCGCGCCGCCGCCGTAAAACAGTCCTGTCGCATCGGAGATAACATCCTCGCCCGCCGATATCTCTTTTGCGAACAGTCCGACCGCAAGCGTGCCCCATATGCCGTTGACCCCGTGTACCGCAATCGCGCCTACGGGATCGTCAACATGCAGCCTAAGGTCGATAAACTCGACTGCGAGAACCAACAATACGCCGGCTACAAGGCCGATGATAAGAGCGCCAAACGCATCCACGTTCGAACATCCGGCTGTGATGGCAACCAAGCCCGCAAGCGAGCCGTTCAGTGACATCGACACGTCGGGCTTGCCGTTTTTGACCCATGTGAATACCATTGTCGCCACCGTTGCGGAAGCCGCGGCTACGGTTGTAGTCAGGAAAATTGAGCCTAACTGCGAGATGTTTTCCGCCGCCGCGCCGTTGAAGCCGTACCATCCGAACCACAGGATGAAGCAGCCGAGGGCCCCCAAGGTCAAAGAATGGCCGGGAATAGCGCGGGCCTTCGTTTTGCCGGTTTCTTTATCTGTAGTATATTTGCCGATACGCGGGCCGAGAAAGGACGCACCGATAAAAGCGGAAATACCGCCTACCATGTGGATGACGGAGGAGCCGGCGAAATCTACATACCCTTTTTCAAACAGCCAGCCGCTTTCATTCCACACCCATCCCGCCTGAATCGGGTATATAACCGCCGTGATGGCTATGCTGTAGATGATATAGGCGGAAAATTTTGTGCGTTCCGCCATAGCCCCGGATATAATCGTGGCGGCTGTCGCGCAAAACACCAACTGGAATACAAAATTTGAAAAATCAAAGTTTGCAAAGTCGGTAAAGATATTGAGATTGGGAATACCGATCAATCCGAACGCATAATCCTCCGCCATCATGAGGCTAAAGCCGATGAGGACAAAGCAGAGCGTGCCTAAGCAGAAGTCCATCAGGTTCTTCATGATGATGTTCGCGGAGTTTTTTGCGCGGGTAAAGCCCGACTCAACCATCGCGAATCCGCACTGCATGAAGAACACCATTGCCGCGCCAATTAAAAACCAAATACCGAAATCCATGTACAATTCCTCCTTATAAATAATAGCGCGCGCCCCCCGCCGGATGAAGACGGATCAGCGCACGCCATTGTGCGTTTAATGCCCCGGGCTTCTAGAAAACCCGAAACACAAAAGGCGCTGTGGATTGCAACAATCCACAGCGCCTTTGCTGTTAACGGAAATAATTATATCATATCTATATTTATTTGTCAAGCTTTTATTTTACATAAACCGATATTCTTATGTGGATTCGCTTCCCAATTTGATAATTCTGTCCTCTTTTGTGAATGCCATAAGGCTTGGTTTGCGGCAGACAAGCTCGAAATCAATCGTGTCAAGGGCGGTGCGCTCGCGGATCAGGCTTGTGTAGATTCCCGCTTTTTCAACATTGCCGATCAGGATATATCCGTTTAACGCATTGCTTTTATAGAAAAGGCGCTTGTAGCTTCCGTCCTTGTTTTCGGCGTAAACGTCGCCTGTGTAATTGCCGGCCGTGATGACGTGAAGCCCGCAAAAGCCGGCGGCGTTCATGGGAATCGCCTTATCGAAGGTTTTATCTCCGCCCGCCATGTTTATCCCGGCGCATTCGCCCTGAATATAGGCGTTGGGCAGCAGCGCCATAGGCCTGCTCAGGCCGCTTGATATGTCAGTGGACTGCGTGCAGTCTCCGGCGGCGTAAATACCGGGCGCGGAGGTTTCGGATCTTTCGTTGATTACGATACCGCGGTCAATCCCGGCGATGCCGTTTAGCAGAGAGGTATTCGGGCGGACGCCGACCGCAAGTATGAGAATATCAAAACCGACTGTTTCGCCGCCGTCCAAAACGGCTGTATTTTCTTCAAGCCGACTGATGCTTCTGGAAAGGATAAATTCGATCCCCTTGCTTTCAAGATGGCTTTGAACATATTTCGCTCCATCGTCGTCAAGGATACTTGATAAAATTCCAGGCGCAAGGTCGATCACCGTAATACGCTGAGCCCTGTTCAAGATTCCCTCGGCGCATTTAAGGCCGATCAGGCCCGCGCCGACGATTAGTACGCGCTTATCCGGGCAAAGCGCCGCGTCCAGCTTGCGGGCGTCGTCAAGGCCCATAAAGATGAATTTGTCTTCAAGCGCGTCAAGCCCCTCAAACGGCGGTATAAAAGCAGAGGAGCCTGTTGCGACCAGCAGCCTGTCGTATGGCACGCGGCTACCGTCCGCCAAGGCCGCCTGCTTTGTTTCGGCGTCGATTTTAGTCACCGTGCCATACAGCAGGTTGCAGTTGTTGTCCTTATAAAAGCTGTCGGGACGGTATTTCATTTTGTCTTCCGAGGCCTTTCCCATAAGAAGATAGGAGATTAGCGGGCGGGAATATGTATGATGCGCCTCATTTGTAATGACGGTGATTTCCCCGTTCTTATCCACCTGCCTGATGCCCTCCACCGCGCCGGCGCCTGCCGCGGAGTTCCCGATAATAACATATTTCATATGCTTTACCCTCTTTCCTCAAACACAATTGCGCCGTTTGGGCAGCCCCTGACGCATGCAGGCGTACCTGACGTTGTTTGAACGCATAACTCGCATTTTTGAACCGCGCCGTCCAAGGAAGGCGAAACCGCGCCAAACGGGCAGCACAAAATACAGGTGTAACAGCTTACGCACCGTTCCTTATCAATTGTGATTACGCCGTCATTTATAGACAGCGCCCCGGTGATGCAGCCTTTCACGCATAACGGTTCGCGGCAGTGGCGGCAGGATACGGCGAAGCTCACGTCGCCCTCTTCCTCAATTTTGATTTTGGGGTTGATTTTTATATCCTTTAACGCCCGCGCCATATCCGTTTCGTCCATATCGGAAAACGCGCAGTAATATTCACATAAATGGCAGCCTAAGCACCATTTTTCATTTACATATATACGTTTCATATCATTTCCCCCCGAAAACAAGTAAAGGCGTCCATCACATGATGTCGGGGAGGGCAAGTCTTGCCGACGCCTAACATCATCTGATGAACACCTTTGTTCAACACAATTTATTTTAGCGCATTGTTATCGTGTTGTCAAGGGATTTTTACGCGTAAAAACAAGCGCTGTCCGCTTAGGCTGCGGATAGCGCTTGTTTTCCCCATTCCCGCGCGGCAGATGCTATACCCCCTTTTTTCCTTATGCCACCTTGCGGGTACCCGCAACGACGCGGGCGCGGTTCATGCCGTTAACGGAAGTTGCATTCCCTGCATTCGCAGTCCCTGCAGTTGCAGCCCCGGTTGTCACGATCGTCAAAGCCGTTACCGCAGCAGCATGCCAGAACGATGATAATCAAGACAATCCAAATACAGCCATTGTTACCAAAACCCATGAATTTTTCCTCCCTTTACCTCATAAAAGAGTATGTTTTTGCTTTTTAGGCTTCCTTTTATACTATTCGCAACGCCCGAAATCGGTTACAGTTTCGTATAGAGCGCCCAATTTATACCTATAATGCTGATTAGGCTAAGATGTGCATATCATGCGCATATAATCTAATGAATAAGGCTTCGGGAGGAATTGCTTTTATGTTCCGGTTCAGCGGGTTCACCCAAAAAGCGAACAGCGCCGTCAACTGCGCGATGCGCGAGGCTTCGCAGCTTGGGCATACGTATGTGGGAAGCGAGCACCTTGTGCTGGGTCTGCTCGACGAAAACAGCGGAATTGCGTATACCGTTTTGACCCAGAAAAATATTACGTTTGAAGCATACAAAAAATCGATTATATCAACCGTCGGAAGCGGGTCGAAAACATCGCTTACGCCGGAGGATTTTACTCCGCGCTGTAAGCGTATGCTGGAATCCTCAATCATCAAGGCGCGTATGCTCGGGCAAAACGACGTCGGCACCGAGCATATCCTGATGGTGCTGTCAAAGGAGCCGGACAGCTACGGCGTAAAGCTGCTGCGTGAGCTTGGAGCCGATCTTGACGCGCTCGTCGGCAATATGATGGAGTGCTTAAGCCCTGAAGATGCCTGCTACCATGAGCGGGCGCGAAGGCCGGCTTCTAAAGCATCCGGACGCATAGGGTCTGCGCTTTCGTCGAACACCCCGACACTTGACAAGTTCAGCCGCGACCTGACGGAATACGCTTTCTCAGGCAGGCTCGACCCTGTCATCGGTCGGGAAAATGAAATCGACCGGATGATACAGATACTTTCACGCCGCACAAAAAACAACCCCTGCCTCATAGGGGAGGCGGGGGTCGGCAAAACCGCGATTGCGGAAGGGCTTGCGCAAAAAATCGTGAACCGCGAGATTCCGGACGCTTTAGCCGGTAAACGCTTGCTTTCCCTTGATTTGTCGTCGATGGTGGCCGGTGCGAAATACCGCGGCGACTTCGAGGAGCGCATCAAGGCGTCCATCGAGGAGGCGTCGGGGAACCGCGACATCATTCTGTTTATCGACGAGCTTCACACCCTCATCGGCGCGGGCGCCGCGGAAGGCGCGATAGACGCCGCAAACATTTTAAAGCCGCAGCTTGCAAGGGGAGAGATACAAGTCATCGGCGCGACGACAACCGAGGAATACCGCAAGTATATCGAAAAGGATTCGGCGCTTGAAAGGCGCTTTCAAAGCGTGATGGTCGAGCCGCCGAGTGAAATCGACACAATCGGTATTCTTCAGGGACTGCGCCCGAAATACGAGGAGCACCATAAAATCAAAATCACAGACGAGGCTATTGAAGCCGCTGTGTCTTTGTCGTCACGCTATATGCCGGAGCGCTACCTGCCGGACAAGGCGATCGACTTGATTGACGAAGCGTCGTCGCGGCTCAGGATTCGCACACCTGCCGTTACCACGCAGGAAACGCTGGAAAGCAGGCTCGCTGCAATCACAAGCCACAGCGAAACGATAACGGTTTCGGCAAATGCGGCGGCTGTCCGCGAGGACGGGCTGATTTCAAGGATTCGCGTCAGCCAGCCGGATGAAGTCATCGAGAAAGAGCGCGAGCTTACAAAAAAAGATATCGCCGAGATTGTTTCGTTTATCACCGGGATCGACGCCGCGAATGTTTCGCAAGAGGAAAGCAACCGGCTCATATCGTTAGAGCAGAATCTAAAGCTCCGGGTCGTCGGCCAGATTCAGGCCGTGTCCGCTGTTTGCGCCGCAATCAGGCGAAACCGAGCGGGGCTAAAGGACCCGGAACGCCCAATCGGCTCGTTTATTTTCCTAGGGCCCACGGGCGTTGGAAAAACGGAGCTTTGCTTGGCGCTTGCCGAAATGCTTTTCAGCAAAAAAAACTCGCTCATACGCCTTGATATGAGCGAGTTTATGGAAAAGCACACGGTATCTAAATTCATCGGCTCGCCGCCCGGATATGTCGGGTATGAGGACGGCGGACGGCTGACTGAGAAAATCCGCAGGAAGCCGTACAGCGTCATACTGTTTGATGAAATCGAAAAAGCGCATCCCGACGTCTTCAACCTGCTGCTGCAGATTCTCGAGGACGGCACGCTCACCGATTCCCACGGACGCGCCGTAAGCTTTAAAAACAGCGTGATCATCATGACTTCGAATATCGGCGCGCGGCATATCACCGAGAGCAAGCGCCTGGGCTTCGCGGGGTTAAACGACAACGGCGGGGAAGACGCGGATATGAAACGCGACGTGCAAAAAGAATTAAAGCGCGTATTCAGGCCGGAATTTTTAAACAGGGTGGACGAAGTAATCGTGTTTAACCGGCTGACGATGAATGAAATCAAGGAAATCACGCAACGCATGTTCCGGCAGCTAGCGGAAAAGGCGATGCAAATGGGCATAAAGCTTGAGTTTAGCGAAACTGCGGTCTTAAAGCTTTCGGAGCAGGGGTTTGACGCCGTTTACGGAGCAAGGCCGTTAAGGCGCGCCATGCAGCACAAAATCGAGGATAAGCTCGCGGACGAAATACTGGTGGGCAACGTGCAAAGCGGCGAGACGCTGTTTTGCGATTTCGTCGAGGATTTTGTTTTTTTAAAGCGTTGAGCCGCGTGGTGCTTTGCGTATTGAAGATGGGTTCTAATCCTTCACGCGCTTAAACGCCATAGCAACCCAGCCGTTTTGCTCCTCTCGCTTTAAAAGGCTGAATCCCGCGGAATTAACCGCCGCCATGACTTCATCCCCGCGCTCGTCTATGACGCCGGATATAATCAGAACGCCGTGCTCGCTCACATTGCTTGCGATATGATGCATCCATTGCGTTATCACATCGGCCGTGATGTTCGCAAGCACCAGTTCGCAGCGCCCGTTTATCATATCTTCAAGGTGCCGTTTAGAAAATTTGCACTTCTTAGAAACGCCGTTTAACGCGGCGTTTTCATTTGCCACGCGCACCGCGGTCTCATCGATATCCACGCCCTGAGATGAAGCGGCGCCGAGCAATACGGCGGCAATGGAAAGGATACCGCTGCCACACCCTAAATCAAGCACATGGGCGTTTTTTGGCATATAAGCCTCCGTCAGACGAAGGCACAGCATCGTGGATTCATGCGTGCCGGTGCCGAACGCCATGCCCGGGTCAAGCTTTATTACGATCTCGTTTTTGAAGGGTTCATAGCTTTCCCACGACGGACAGACGACAAGACGCTCGCCGATTTTTATAGGATGGTAGTATTTCTTCCAGTTCGACGCCCAATCCTTCTCAAAAACGCTTGACGCTGCGTATTCCAGCCGCCCCCATTCACGCGCCTCGTCCATTTTTTTAAGGCGGCTTAATGCATCCTTGATTTCGAGGAGCTTCCCGCCGCTTTTACAGCTCCCGTCGATGTATACGGTCACCGCGGCTTCAGCGTCCCTTAAGCGCAATATACTCTCGTCATAATAATCCCAATAGCCTGTATTGCGGTTTAAAAAGTCGTCTAAATCGTTCGGGTCCGTGATTTGAAACCCGTTAATCCTAAGATTTAGAAGCGCCGCGCAGACAGGCTCGATCCCCGCGCTTGTGGTGAAGATATCAAGCTTTAGCCAGCTATTATCCATAATAATTTACCGCTGATGAAAAGATATCCATGAATTTTTCGCCGGGGACGTTTTTGTAAAGGTTATCGCCATGCCGCTCACAATGCGCCATCGTACCGAACACGCGCCCGCCGGGTGACAAAAGCCCGCCGACCGCTGCCGCTGAACCTCCCGGGTTATACTTCACGTCATTTGACGGGTTGCCGTTAGCGTCAACGTAAACCGTCGCGATCTGCGCGTTCCCGAACAGGCGGGCAATCTCCTCCGCGCCGGCTGAAAAACGCCCGTCGCCGCAAGAAACAGGAAGCGTAAACACGCTGCCCGCCGGGATATCACAAAGCCACGGCGATAAGTTTGACACGACCTTTGTTCTCACAAGCTTCGATTGATGCCGCCCGATTGTGTTTTGCGCAAGGATCGGGGAGCCCGCATTTATCCCGCGTATCTCG
Organism: Oscillospiraceae bacterium; assembly: GCA_009777635.1. GTDB lineage: Bacteria > Bacillota > Clostridia > Oscillospirales > Ruminococcaceae > WRAV01. The sequence goes on from WRLK01000023.1 coordinate 42,336, forward strand.
CCGTATGGCAGAAGCCCCAGCCTTAATAGCGCCTGAAAGCCGTTCGATATGCCTAAAATCAGGCCGTCGCGGGCTTTTAGAAGCTCCATGATCTGTTCGCTGATTTCGGGGCTCCTCAGGAACGCCGCGATGAACTTTGCGGCGCCGTCAGGCTCGTCCCCGCCGGACATACCGCCGGGAAGCGCAAGGATATTCGCCAACCCGATCCGCTTTGCAAGGGCGTCTGCGGATTCCTTGACAGCCGCCGCGGTAAGGTTCTTAACGATAAAGCTTTCGGTTTCGGCGCCGGAGTTTTTAAATGCGCTCTCAAGTTCATATTCGCCGCTTGTTCCGGGAAATACGGGGATTAGAACACGCGGTTTTGCCGTTTTTATAGTGGGCGCAAACCGCTTGTCTGATTGGTTTACGATATCCGGCGCCTTGAGCTCACCCGCCGACGCTTTAACAGGATACACGCATTCAAGCCGTTTTTCCCATTTTTCCTGTAACTGCGAAAGGTCCGCGCGCTCACCGCCTTGAAGTGTTATGGCGTAGTCCTCGACCGTTTCGCCTAGGAAACTTCCTGCGTACTCGGGAAGCTCCTCCGCCTCAACGACAAACCCGCCGAAATCCGCCGCGAAATCAAGGGCCGAATGCGCCTGAAAGCCGATGCGGTTGCCGAAGCACATCTTCATGACGGCGACGGCGGCGCCGCCGTCGCCGACCGCCCACGCCGACAGGATTTTGCGCTCGGATATCAACTGCTCCACCTTGTCGAAAAGGGCTTCAAGCGCCGTGTAACCCCCGGCGCCGCGGCCCGGGAAATCCGCGGTGAGGTGATACACGCGGCTTCCCGGTTTTTTAAATTCCGGCGAGATGATGTTTTCAGCGTCACCCAGCGACACCGCAAAGCTCACAAGCGTCGGCGGCACGTCGATATCCTCGAATGTGCCCGACATGGAATCCTTGCCGCCAATCGCGCCGGTTTTCAGCTCTATCTGCGCCTCGAGCGCGCCTAAAAGCGCCGCCGCCGGTTTGCCCCAGCGAAGCGGGTCGGTGTTAAGCCGCTCGAAATATTCCTGCATGCTAAGCCAGCAATTCTTCCGGCTTCCGCCCGCCGCGATGACTTTCGCGACCGACTCCACGACGGCGGCGCGCCCGCCGTCAAAGGGTGAGCGGCACATGATTTCCGGCGAATACGCCCACGACATGACGGAGCAAGTCTGCGTTTTACCGTCCAACACCGGTATTTTGGAGACCATCACCTGCGCCGGAGTAAGTTGCTCGCGGCCGCCAAGCGGCATCAGTACGCACGTGCCGCCGGCAGTCGCGTCAAATCGCTCCACAAGCCCTTTCTGCGAGCAAAACCGCAGGTCAAAGGCCGCCGACATCAGTTTTTCGGCAGTATCCGCGACGTCTTTGCCGGGCTTGTTTTCCGGATTTCGAATCTCGATGGATGTATGCTTTACAGCGCCGTTTGAGTTTAAAAATTCCCGCGAAAGATCCAAAATCTTTTTGCCGCGCCATTTCATGGTAAGCCGCGGCGCATCTTTAATCACGGCGACAACCGTGGCCTCGAGGTTTTCGTTTTCAGAAAGTGAGATGAATTTGCCGGCGTCATCTGCCGCGACCACGACCGCCATGCGCTCTTGGCTCTCGCTGATGGCAAGCTCCGTGCCGTCAAGGCCCGGGTATTTTACCGGCACCGCGTCAAGGTTGATGTCGATGCCGTCTGCGAGCTCGCCGATCGACACGGAGACGCCGCCCGCGCCAAAATCGTTGCACCGCTTGATGAGCCGCGCCGCTTTTGGGTCGCGGAACAGGCGCAGGATTTTTCGCTCCTCGGGTGCGTTGCCTTTCTGGACCTCCGCGCCGCATGTGTGAAGGGATTTTTCCGTGTGAGACTTGCTTGAGCCCGCGGCTCCGCCGCAGCCGTCGCGGCCAGTCCTGCCGCCTAAAAGGATTACGACGTCGCCCGGCTGCGGTTCCTTGCGGACCACGCTTGAAGCGGGGGCGGCGCCGATGACGGCGCCGAGCTCCATCCGCTTTGCGACATAGCCGGGATGGTATATTTCGTGGACATGGCCCGCCGCAAGCCCGATCTGGTTGCCGTATGACGAGTATCCCGCCGCCGCCGTCTGAGCGAGCTTGCGCTGCGGCAGCTTGCCCTTGATTGTCGGCGGCGCCGTTTCGGTCGGGTCGGCGGCTCCGATTACACGCATGGCCTGGTACACATAGCTTCTGCCGGAAAGCGGGTCGCGGATCGCCCCGCCAAGACACGTCGAGGCTCCGCCGAACGGCTCGATCTCCGTCGGGTGGTTGTGCGTTTCGTTTTTGAACATCAAAAGCCAGTCCTCGTCACGTCCGTCGACGTCGGCCGTGATCTTAACGGAGCATGCGTTGATTTCCTTAGATTCGTCAAGCTCCGTCAGATATCCCTGCGATTTAAGCGCCTTTGCTCCAATCGTCGCCATATCCATCAGGGTGATGGGTTTTTCCTGATTTTGATATAGTTTTTCACGAAGCGTGAGATATCCGCGCCACGCGTCTGCGATTTCGCCGTCCGCAATCTTCGCGGAGTCTATATGCGTTAAAAATGTCGTGTGCCTGCAATGGTCGGACCAATACGCGTCTATCATGCGGATTTCAGTCATGGTCGGGTCACGGTTTTCAGCCTTGAAATAATCGCGGCAGAAAGTCAGATCGTTAAGGTCCATCGCAAGTGAGTACTCATCCGAAAAAGCATTTAAACCGTCTTCATTCAGGCCTCTAAAGCCGTCGAGCACATCCACGTCTTTCGCCTTAGGGAAGTACTCGATAATCGTTTTCGGAACCGCAAGCGAAACCTCGCGGCTTTCAACGGGGTTCATAATATATGATTTGATTTTGTCCATCTCGGTATCTGTCAAATCCCTGTCAAATACATAAATCCTTGCCGTTTTCACAACCGGGCGCTCGCAGCCCGACATAAGAGCGACGCACTGCCCGGCCGAATCGGCGCGCTGGTCGAACTGCCCGGGAAGGTACTCCGACGCGAATACGCGGGCGCCAAAAAAATCCGGAAGCTTGTCGAATACCGTATCTGTCTGCGGATTTGAAAAGACAGTATCCCTTGCGGACAAAAAATCCTTTTCAGAAATATTTTCAACGAAATACCGGTTGATGATGCGTATTTTTTGAAGCCTGTCCATATTAAGCGCTTCTTTTAAATCCGCAAGCAAAAGAGCCGCCTCCACGGAAAATTTCGGGGTTTTCTCGGTATAGATTTCGAATACGGGCATTCTATAAGCCTCCGTTTTTTTATTTTGGGACAAGAATATTATGCCAAAAAACGGAACATTTTGCAAGATTTTTGTTCGCACAAAAAGCGGGGGGCGCAAAGCGCCCCCCGCCAAAAGCGGCTTCGCCGCTTTTCGAATTGCTTTGCAATTCGATTTTGTGCTATACTGTAAAGCACAGGATGGGAGGAGGGAATTTATGACCACGCCAACAATTGAAACAGACAGAATACTTTTGCGCCCTTTAAAAATATCGGACGCCGAGGCTGTGTTCAAAAAATGGGCGAATGATCCCGGCGTCACAAAATATATGCGTTGGAATACGCATCAAACAATAAATGAAACGATAGAATGGCTGACGTTTGAAGAAAAAAATATTGCAAGCGGCGATAGTTATTCATGGGGCTTTGTGTATAAAGAAAACGACGAGCTTTTCGGCTCGGGCGGAATGATTCATAATAAAGACATAAGGATGTTTGAAATCGGATATGTGCTGATGGAAAAGTATTGGAATATGGGGCTTGCAACCGAGGCCGCCAAAGCGTTTATCGATTTCGCCGTTAAAGAGCTTAAGCAAACCTCATTTTTCGCGGTGCACGCGAAAGAGAATCCGGCGTCGGGAAAGGTAATGGAAAAACTGGGGTTTATCTATGATAAAGACGGAAGCTTTACCAGCTTTGACGGCAAACGAACCTTTGAATGCCGTGATTATATTTTGTCTGTATCGGAGCAACCGCGAAAGGATGACGCATAATGCAATACCGCACAGACCTAAAATCCGGCAATAAGCTTTCCGCGCTGGGCCTTGGCTGCATGCGGTTTCCGCGCGGCGCAATCCAGATCGACTACAAAAAATCGGAAAAGCTTGTGCTCGACGCTATAGACGCAGGCGTGAATTATTTTGATACGGCGTATATTTATATGGGAAGCGAGGAGATTCTCGGGCAAATCTTCAAAAACAATCCCGGTACGCGGGAGAAAATTTTTCTCGCGACGAAGCTTCCGCTTCGGATGTGCAAAAGCTATGATGATTTCGACAAGCTTTTCAACATCCAGCTTAAGCGGCTTAACACCGATTATATCGATTATTATTTCATGCATAACCTTTCAAGCAGGAAAAAATGGGACGAGCTGTGCAGGCTTGGCATAGAAGACTGGATTGCCGGGAAAAAAGCCGAGGGAAAGATCAAGCTGGCGGGGTTTTCTTTCCACGGCTCTCAAAGCGAGTTTTTCGCGCTGCTCGACGCTTATGACTGGGATTTTTGCCAGATTCAATATAATTACGCGAACATCCATTACCAGGCGGGGGCGGCGGGGCTAAAGGCCGCCGCCGATAAGGGGATACCCGTTATCATCATGGAGCCTTTGCTTGGCGGAAAGCTTGCAACCGGGCTTCCAAAGCACGCGGCAAAGCTGTTTTCCGATGTGGATGCATCAAAAACTCCGGCGGCATGGGCGTTAAACTGGCTGTGGGACCAGCCGGAGGCAACCGTCGTGCTTTCGGGCATGAACACGCCGGAGCAGCTAAAGGAAAACGCATCGCTTGCAA